>NZ_JBWKKU010000015.1:142015-167062 GCF_056431445.1 Saccharopolyspora sp. NPDC045941 | reverse complement strand
TCGCAAGAACAATCATCCCAGGCCAGAGGGCATCTGCCCCACCACGACACGACCCCCACCACCACAAAACCCAACCCACCACCGGCGGATCCGGGCTATAACGACACGAAGCACGCACGGGCAGCCACCAGCGAAAACGGAGCGAACACCGGGTCAGTCCGCGTCCTCGCCGATGTCCTCGTACCAGAGGCGCGGGTTGGCCTCGATGAAGTCGGCCATCAGCCGGGTGCACTCCGGGTCGTCGAGGAGCACGATCTCGACGCCGTTCTCGGCGAGCCAGTCGTGGCCGCCGTGGAAGTTCCGGGCCTCGCCGACGACGACGCGGCCGATCCCGAACTGGCGCACCAGTCCGCTGCAGTACCAGCACGGCGACAGCGTGGTCACCATCGTCGTCCCAGCGTAGGAGCGCTGCCGCCCCGCGTTGCGGAAGGCCGCCGTCTCGCCGTGCACCGACGGATCGTCGTCCTGCACCCTGCGGTTGTGCCCGCTGCCCAGCACCTGCCCGTCGGCGCCGATCAGCGCCGCGCCGATGGGGACCCCGCCCTCGGCGAGCCCGGCCTTCGCCTCCGCGACCGCGACGGCCAGCCACCGCCGGTAGTCCTCTTCGGACACAACGCACCCCTTCCGCAATGCATCGCGAGTGGCAATGGTCGCTATTACTACCACGCCCGATCGGGCTCCACTCGTGAGCGGAAATGGCCGCGATAGCGACCATTTCCGCGCACGACATCGTCACACCCGCAGCAGGGCGCAGAACATCGCGTCGGTGCCGTGGCGGTGCGGCCACAGCTGGACGCCCGGCCCGTCGCCCAGGTCCGGCACGTCCGGGAAGTACTCGCGCGCGTCCAGCTGCGTGACGCCGGTGCGGCGCACGACGTCGGACACCACGCCCTCGGTCTCCGGCAGGTGCGGCGAGCACACGACGTACGCCACCACGCCGCCCGGCCGGGTCAGCTTGATCGCCGACAGCAGCAGCTCGCGCTGCAGCTTCGTCAGATCGCCGACGTCCGACGGCTGCCGCCGCCACCGCGCCTCCGGGCGGCGCCGCAGCGCGCCCAGCCCGGTGCACGGCGCGTCCACCAGCACGCGGTCGAAGCCCGGCTCCAGGCCAGGGTCGCGGCCGTCGGCGACGTGCACCGACACCGACAGCCCCTCGGTGGCCTTGCGCACCAGGTCCGCGCGGTGCGGCGCCTGCTCGACGGCGTCGAGCGAACCGCCGTCGAGGGTGATCAGCGATCCGAGCAGGTTCGCCTTGCCGCCCGGGCCCGCGCACAGGTCCAGCCAGCGCAGGTCCGGTCCCTCGACCTCCGGCCGGGTCACCGCGAGCGCCACCAGCTGGCTGCCCTCGTCCTGCACGGCCGCGAAGCCTTCCCGCACCGGCTCCAGGGCGCCGGGGTCGCCCGCGCCGGCCTCCAGCCGCACGCCGTAGGGCGAGTACGGCGCCGGGTCGCCGCCGGTGATCGCGGCGAGCTCGTCGGCGCTGATCTCGCCCGGGCGCGCGGTCAGGTGCACCGCGGGCCGGGCGTCGTCGGCGGCCAGCGCCGCCTCCAGCTCGTCGAGGCCGAGCGCATCGGCGAAGGACTGCGCGATCCACCTCGGGTGCGCGTAGCGCATCGCGAGGTGGCCGACCGGGTCCTCTTCGCGCGGCGGGGCGACCTTGTCGACCCAGCCCTGCTCGTCGAGTTCGGCGGCGCGGCGCATGACGGCGTTGGCGAAACCGGCGATCTTGGAACCGCTTTCGAACCGCACGATGTCCACAGTGGATGCGACGGCGGCGTGCGCCGGGATCCGGGTGCGCAGCAGCTGGTAGACGCCGAGGCGCAGCGCGTCGAGCATCTTCGGGTCCAGCTCGGCCAGCGGCCGGTTGCTGCAGTCGTCGATGACGGCGTCCAGCAGGCCCTGCGCGCGGCAGGCGCCGTAGGTCAGCTCGGTGGCCAGCGCGGCGTCCCGGCCGCTGATGCGGCGCTGCTTGAGCAGCGGCGGCAGCGCCAGGTTCGCGTACGCGTCGCGCTCCCGCACCGCGCGGAGCGTCTCCACCGCGGCCAGGCGGGCCGGGTCGACGTCCACCGGCCGGGCCGGGCCGGACTTGCGCTGCGGCGGGCGGGCCTTGGCCGGCCTCGACGGCCGGCGGCGGCGATCGTTCACTTGAGCTGTTCTCCTTGCTCGATGCGGGTCCCGCGGGCCCAGTCGGTGGCGGCCATCCGCTTCTTGCCCGCCGCCTGCACCTCGCCCAGCGCGACCGCGGACGTCCCGGTGCCGACCAGCACCCGCCGCCGCTCCACCCGGATCTCCCCGGGCGGCAGCTCGTCCTCGACGACGGACACCGGGCCGAGCTTGAACCGCTCGTCGCGCAGCAGCGCCCAGGCGCCCGGGTCCGGGGTGACCGACCGGATCAGCCGGTCCACGGCGGTGGCCGGTGCGGCGAAGTCGACCTTGGCGTCCTCGACGGTCACCTTCGGCGCGTAGCTGATGTCGTCGCCGGGCTGTTCCTCGGCGCGGAGCGTGCCGTCCTCGATGCCGTCCAGGGTGGCCGCCAGCAGCCCGGCGCCGGAGACCGCCAGCCGGTCCAGCAGCTCACCGGCGGTGTCGGTGGCGCGCACCTCTTCGGTGACCACGCCGTAGACCGGGCCGGCGTCCAGCTCGCGCACCAGCCGGAAGGTGCTGGCCCCGGTGATCTCGTCGCCGTGCCGGATGGCCGCCTGCACCGGGGCGGCGCCGCGCCACGCGGGCAGCAGCGAGAAGTGCAGGTTCACCCAGCCGAACTTCGGGATGGCCAGCGCCTTCTCCCGCAGCAGCGCGCCGTAGGCCACCACCGGGCAGCAGTCCGGGGCCAGCTCCGCGAGCCGCTCCAGGAAGTCCGGTTCGGATGCGCGCGCGGGCGTGAGCACCTCGATGCCGTGCTCGTCGGCGAGCGCGCCGACCGGCGAACGCAGCAGCTTTCGACCGCGGCCGGCGGGAGCGTCCGGCCTGGTGATCACCGCGGCGACCTCGTGGCGGCCGGAGTCCAGCAGCGCCTGCAGCGCGGGCACGGCGGGGGCGGGGGTTCCGGCGAAGACCACGCGCATGTCAGCGCCCCCCGAACAGCGGGTGCGGGCTTTCCTTGATCACCGGCGCGTTGCCGTCGAACCACTCGGCCTTGCGGATCTCGCGCATCGCGGCCTTGCGGGTCTGCTCGTCGAGCCGGTCGATGAACAGCACGCCGTCCAGGTGATCGGTTTCGTGCTGGATGCACCGGGCGAGCAGGTCGGTGCCCTCGACCTCGACCGGTTCGCCGTGCATGTTCCAGCCGCGGGCCACCACGTTGCGGGCGCGCAGGCAGTCCCAGTACATGCCGGGGATGGAGAGGCAGCCCTCCTGGCCGAACTGGTCCTCGTCGTCGATCGCGGTCCAGGTGGGGTTGATCAGGTGACCGGCGAACCCGTCGCAGTGGTAGGTGAAGACCCGCAGCCCGACGCCCAGCTGCGGCGCGGCCAGCCCGGCACCGCCCTGGTCCTCCATGGTGTCCCACAGGTCCTGGACGAGGGTGCGCAGCTCCTTGTCGAAGTCGACCACCTCGTCGGCTTTGGTGCGCAACACGGGGTCGCCGAAGAGTCTGATCGGCTGGACGGTCACATGGGCTCCCTGGCACGTCGACGACTGACGGACCCGACGAGTCTAGTCGTCACCCGGCCCGGACCGGCGGCGCGGGAGTTCCGCTGGAATGGCCGCTTTCGGAGCGGTCCTCCGCCACGATTCACTGGGAGACCCGAGTCACGGAGCGTGCATGTCGAGTACCGAACAGCTTCAAACCCTGACCCCGGACGATTACCCGGGCCTGTTCCAGGCGGCCGACGGCGCCTCGGTGCACCAGCAGCGCACCTTCCTGCGGGCCGTCCGCTCCCGGCTGGTGCTGACCGTTTCGGCCGCGACGTTCGCCGCGTTCGCGCTGCGCATCGGCGACTCCCGGATCGATCTGTTCGCGGTGGGCACCGCGCTGGCGTTCGTCGGCGCGATGGTGATCGAGCTGGCCATCGTGGGCACCCGGCCGGACAAGGTCTGGTACGAGGGGCGCGCGCTCGCGGAGTCGGTCAAGACCCTGACCTGGCGCTACGTCTCGGGCGCCGCGCCGTTCCCGGCGGACTCCGAGCGGCCCGACGACGAGTTCACGGATCGCATCCGCATCCTGCAGCACGACATGCCGAAGGTTCCGCTGCTGCCGAGCACGGCGTCGACGATCACCGCCAAGATGCGGGCGATGCGCGCGACGCCGCTGGCCGAGCGCAAGGAGGCGTACCTGGTCGGCCGGGTGCTCGACCAGCAGGACTGGTACGCGAACAAGGCGCGCTTCCACCAGCGCAGCGCGCGGGTCTTCCGGACCACGATGCTGATCATGGAGGTGGTGGGCGTCGCGGGCGCGCTGGCGAAGGCGTTCGGGCTGGTCGACTTCGACCTGGCGGGCATCGTGGCCGCGACGGTCTCGGCGTTCGCGGCGTGGACGGCCACCCGCCAGCACAGCGCGACGGCCACGGCGTACGTGGTGGCCTCCCACGAGCTGGCGGTGGTCCGCAACCTGCTCGACCGGGACCTGGACGAGCAGCAGTGGTCGGCGGCGGTGGTCGACGCCGAGTCGGTGATCAGCCGCGAGCACACCATGTGGCACGCCAACCGGACGAGATGACCGCGAACGATCGCGTGATCGACATCAGTAAGGTCACCGTGTGACTGGCATCTCAACCGGTCCGCCCGGTTACGACGCGTTCATCTCCTACAGCCACGCGGACAAGGACGTGGCCACCGCGGTGCGCAACGGTCTGACCCGGCTCGCCCGGCCCAGCTTCCAGCGCAGGGCGATGCGCGTCTTCCGCGACACCGAGAGCCTCCCGGCGGGCTCGCTGCCGAAGTCGATCGAGCGCGGTCTGCTGGGCTCGCGCTACTTCATCCTGCTGGCCTCGCCGCAGGCGGCCCGCTCGGAGTGGGTGCGGCACGAAGTCGGCCTCTGGCGCGAGCACAGGTCGCCGGAGCGCTTCCTGATCGCGGTGGTCGACGGGGAGGTCGCGTGGGGCGATGGCGATTTCGACTGGTCGCGCACCGACGCCCTGCCGCCGGGGCTCAGCGGCTGGTTCGACAGCGAGCCGCTGTGCGTGCCGTTGGCGACTGCTCGCCGAACGAACGCATTGTCGTTGCGCCACACCGAATTCCGCAGTGCCGTGTGCAAGCTCGCCGCAACGGTCCGCGACGTGCCGCCCGACGAGCTGGACAGCGAGGACATCCGGCTGCACCGCCGCCGGAAGGTGCTCACGCGGTCCGGAGTCGCGCTGCTGTGCGTGCTCACGCTGGTGACCGCGTTCCTGTCGGTCGTCGCTACGCAGCAGCGGGATCGCGCCGAGGACCAGGCACGCATCGCGCTGTCCCGCGCGCTGGGCGCGGAGGTGTCGGCGCAGCCGAATGCGACGCTCAGCACGCAGCTGGCCACCACGGCCTACGCCACCGCCCCCACCGCGCAAGCGCAGGGCGCCTTGATGGCGGCGCTGGAGCGCAATCGCCACGTCGTGTCCTTCGTCCGTCCACCGCAAAAGGAAAGATGGGCAGAGGGATTCAACACGGAGCTTTCAGCGAGTTCGCATGTCGCGCTGCTCCCGGACGGTTCGCTGCTCGCATTCGCCTCCGAGCGGGACGACCGGATCTCCGTCTGGGATACCCGGCAACGCCGCGTCGTCGGCGAGCTGATCCAGCCGCAGCCGGGTGTGCTGGCGCTGGAGTTCACACCGGACGGGCGCGTGCTGATCGTCCACGACGGCAAGGCTTTCCGGATCTGGGACGTGGCGACGTGGCGGCTGGTCCGGGAGCTGCCCCTCGAGTCTTTGAGACCGGCGCTCGCGGTGTCACCGGACAGCACCTTGCTCGCGGCCGCCGGGCAGGAGGAGGGATTCAGCCTGGGGCCGCCGCGCGTGTGGGACCTGCGGACCGGTGCGGAGCGCCTGCTGGACGAACCGCCGCACGAGATCACCCAGCCGCTGATCTTCACCCCCGACAGCAGGCGCCTGATGATGGGGCGGGCGAAGGGCAGGAGGGACGCCTCGGTCGGGAACGTCGAGCCCCGATCGCTGTCGGTGGACGTCGCGAGCGGGGTGTGGGGCCCGCAGGAGCCCGTCCTGATCTCCGGTTCCAGGTCCGCAACCGGCGGCGGACTGCTGGTGATGGCCGACGGCACGCAGGTGCAGCTGTGGGACCTCGCCTCCCGGACCCGCATCGCCACGGCCGACCGGCCGGACCCCATCAACGATGTCGCCATCTCGGCCGACGGCTCGACAGTGGTGCTCAAGGACCGGGCCAACCGGGTCATCGCGCTGGACCGGACGCTGGGCAACCCGGTCCAGCTCACCGAGGAAACCGCCATGGTGCAGGACCTGGCGCTGTCCGCCTCTGGTGACCTCGTCGCCGTCGCCACCACCGACAACGGCGTCAGCCTGCTGTCCTCCCGGGCGGACACCCGAGCGCCCCACCCGTCCCCGGCACCCAGCGGTCGCGAGGTGAACGCGCTCGCCGCGGACGGCCGCCGGGCCGTGACGGTCGGGGCCGCCGACGTGCAGGTATGGGACCTCGTGACGGGCACAATCGAACGCACGCTGCCACTGATCGGCCCACCAGGCGACGTCCGATTCCACAGCTGGAAAGTCGACGCGGCGCTGGACTCGACCGGGACTCGGCTAGCGGTGCAGGTCGACGGGCGGGTCGGGATCTGGGACTTGGCGACCGGGTTGGAGGTGCAGCACTCGACTGGCGCGTTCGATCCCGTGTACGGCGGCTTCAGACTGACCGGAGTCCGCTTCCTGGCCGGTGACGACGCGGTCCTGGTCAACCGCGACGGCGGGCCCGAGGTCATCGCGGTGACGAGCGGCGAGGTCATCGGGAAGATCGCGATACCGAGGCCCAAGCGCTCCGGCTTCGCCACCGACCCGGCGGGTCGCACGGTGGCGGTCGTCGAAGGCGCGGAACCGGGCATCATCGGGATCTACCGCTGGGACGGCCGGGAACTGAGCCGGTTCGCGGAGGTCCGCGGTGGTTCCCGGATCCCGGACCTCGCCGTCGATCCGAGCGGGACCCGCATCGCGTTCTCCGACCTCGACGACCGGATCTTCCTGCGCGATGTCGCCGGCGGGCTGGCGACCGAAATGCAGCTGCCGGATGACAGCCACATGGATGTGCCCGGCGTCACGGGTATGCCCGGCCCGGGCCCACTCACCTTCGGCCCGGATGGCGCCACTCTCATCGGCCACACCGATGGCGGAACGGCGATCCGGTTGTGGGAGGTATCGACCGGAACGCAGATCGGGACCTGGGCCGTGGACGGCGCGACCAACTACGTGCGGCCGGTGTTGACCGGAACCGGCGACCTCGTGGTTGCGGCGACCGGCGAACCACGGGTGTGGACGGTCCGCCCGGACCGCTGGCTGGCGGCCCTCTGCGCCACGGGCGCCGGCGAGCTCCAAGAACCGGAACGCACCCAGTTCCTCGCGGGCATCGAGGTGCCGCCCGCGTGCACCTCCGAACCCGGCTGACCTCCCCGGAGTCGATGCCCCGGGGAGGGTTGCCGTGCTTCAGCGCGCCGGGACGACCACCGCTGCCGCGCCGCCGCCGCGGCGCTCGCGCTCGGCCGCCGCGATCCAGCGGCCGTCGGGCAGTCGCTCCACGCCCGTCGCCGAGCCGATCTCACCGGTCGTCTTGAACTGGTGGCCGATGGCCTTCAGCTTCTCCGCCTCCGGCTGGGCCAGGAAGCCCGGCTCCGCCTCGGTCTGCGCCGAGTTGCGCTGCGACGCCCGGGGCTCCGCGATGGCGTCCACCAGGGACAGGCCGCGGTCCAGGCGGCCGGTGAGCACCTGCAGGACGGTGGTGATGATCGTCGCGCCGCCCGGGCTGCCCGCCGCCAGCAGCGGCTTGCCGTCCTGCAGCACGATCGTCGGGCTCATCGAGCTGCGCGGGCGCTTGCCCGGGCCCGGCAGGTTCGGGTCCGGCTGGCCCGGGGTGACCGGCGCGAAGTTGAAGTCGGTCAGCTCGTTGTTCAGCAGGAATCCGCGGCCGGGCACCACGATGCCGCTGCCGCCGGTCTGCTCGATGGTCAGCGTGTAGGCCACCACGTTGCCCCAGGCGTCGGCGACGGTCAGGTGCGTGGTGTTCGGGCCCTCGTAGGGCTCGGCGCCTTCGGCGGTGCCCGCCTGGCAGCCCTGCGGGTTGCGCGGGTCGCCGGCCGCGACCGGGGTCTGCAGCACGGCGTCGTCGCTGATCAGGCAGGCCCGGGAAGCTGCGAACTCCGCGCTGAGCAGTTCTTCGGTGGGCACGTCGTTGAACTCCGGGTCGCCCACCCAGCGGTTGCGGTCGGCGAAGCCGATCTTGCTCGCTTCCAGGAACCGGTGCAGGTACGCGGTCTTGTCGCCGTCGGAGAGGTCGGTGCGCTCCAGGATCTTCAGCGCCTCGCCGACGGTCGTGCCGCCCGAACTGACCGGCGCCATGCCGTAGACGTCGAGGCCGCGGTAGTTCAGGTGGGTCGGCGCCTGCTCGTTGACGCCGTAGTCGCCCAGGTCGTCGGCGGTCATGCCGCCGGGGCGCACCTGGCGGTTCGCGGCCGGGTCAGCCGGCGGGTGGTTGACCGTCTTGACGAGGTCCTCGCCGATCTCGCCGTGGTACAGCGCGTTGATGCCCCTGGTGCCCAGGGTGCGGTAGGTGTCGGCGAGGTCGGGGTTGCGCAGGACGCTGCCGACCTCGGGGAGCTTGCCGCCGGGCAGGAACAGGTCGCGAGTCGCCGGGAACGCGCTGAAGCGCTCCTGGTTCTCGGCGGTCTGCTGGCGGAACGTCTCGTCGACGACGAAGCCCTTGCTGGCCAGCTGCTCCGCCGGGCGCAGCACCTCGGAAAGGTCCTTGGTGCCCCAGCGGTCCAGCGCCGCCTGCCAGGTCATCGGGGTTCCCGGCACGCCGACGCCGAGCCCGCTGGTGACGGCCTCGTCGAACGGGATCGGCTTGCCGTTCTCCAGGAACGAGTCCTCGCGGAGGCTGGCGGGCGCGGTCTCGCGCCCGTCGATGGTCTCGACCGCGCCGGTCTTCGCGTCGTAGTGCACGAAGAAGCCACCGCCGCCGACGCCGGCCGAATACGGCTCGGTGACGCCCAGCGCCGCCGCGACCGCGACCGCCGCGTCGGTGGCCGTGCCGCCGCGCCGGAGCACCTCGATCCCGGCCTGCGTCGCGTACGGGTCGACGCTGGACACGGCGCCTCCGTAGCCGACCGCCTCGGCCTGCTTGGGCGGTTCCGGCGGCCCGCCGGGCGCCGCCTGCGCCACCGGCGCGACCAGGGCGCACGACGTGATCGCGGCCAGGGTGAGTCGAACGGGCCTCACGGACATCGCCACCTCCAACATCGACAATGCCGCATACTCTGCCCAGTCTGCGCCCCCGATACAACTGCCCCACGGCAAGCTTCTGCCGTGCTGGCTGGAGGTTCCGCGAAAAGTTCGCGAGCCCGGCTGCACACCGGTTCCGGACTTGGCTAGCCGGCCGGGCCCAGGGCCGCGTCGTGGTAGCGGCAGTTGGCGGCCCACAGCAGGAACGAGTTCATGCCGTTGGCCCGCGCCCCGTCGATCTGCGCCGACACCTCCGCCGGGCCGTAGGAGACGCCGAGGCTGAAGTCCTGCAGCCACGGGATGATCTGCACGTCGGTGCCCTCGACCGCCTTGGCGAACGCCGCCAGCGAGCGCGCCACGATGTCGTAGGGCTGGGAGTTGGGGTTGCCGACGCCGAACTCCCCCGGGCCCCAGTGCGACGGGTAGACCATCGGCGAGATGTAGTCGACGTACCGCGAGATCTGCCTGATGTCCTGGGCGATCTCGGTGGGCCGGTCGACCGAGATGCCGAACACCGACGCGCCCAGCAGCGCGCCCCGCGACCGGACCTCCGGCTGGGTCTGCCGCAGGAAGTCGGCGATCGCGGCCTCCGGCGTGGTGGTCAGGCCGGGGATGCGCATCTGCTCGATGTGCCCGTCGGGCCGCCGCACGTAGTCGTAGAGGACGTCGTCGAAGCCCAGCGCGGCGGCCTCGGCGGCGATGTCGATGTTGTACCGGGTGACCACGGGGTCGGCGAAGTTGGTGAACGCGTAGCTGCCGTAGGCGCCGCTGGTCCAGGGCCGGCCGTCGGCGGTCTGCACCACCCGCTCCGGGTGCCCGCCGTTCCAGGACGCCGCGCCCAGCACGGGATCCTTGAAGGCGACCAGCCTGCCGACCACCCGCACGCCCATGCCGTGCAGCTGGTCCAGCACCTGCCGGGCCGGGTAGTAGCCCTTGACGGCGCCGATCTGGTGCGCCATCGGCACCGCCGAGTCGTAGACGACCTCGCCGCTCTCGTCCTTGAGGTCCAGCTCGATGGTGTCGATCTTGCCCTGCCGGGCCATCGCGAGGATCGGTTCGCGCAGCGAGTCACTGGTCCAGGCCAGTCCGGTGAGGTGCACCGCGCGCATCCCGGGATGTCTGATGTGGACGGTCATCGTCTTCTCCGCGCGGTTGCCCGCCGCGTCGGTCGCGACCACCTGGACCTCGCGGTCGGGCCGGTCGACGACCGCGCTGAACCCGCCCTGCGGATCCGGCGTCACGACCCGCCCGGCCACGGTGACCTGCGTGGCGCCCTGCACCGCGCCGACGACCGTCACCGGCCGGTTCGGCCCGTCCGGCCGCAGCGAGTCCTCGACCTGCAGCACCGGCGGCGAACTGTCCACTGTGAACGTTCGAGTGGTGGTGTCCGAACCGAACCAGGACGGGCTGCGCGGCACCACGACGCGCAGCTCGTGCGGCCCGTCCGGCAGGTCCGCCGCCTGCACCGCGCGGGCGCCCTGCCGGTCCGCCGTGGAGACCTCGCGGCCGTCCAGCAGCACCTGCACGCCATCGGCCGCACCGGAGCGGATCTGGATCGAACCCACCTCGGCGGGCGCGATCGGGCGGTCCGGCAGCCCGGACAACTCGACGTCCTCTGTGGACATCGATCTCACCAGCAGGAAGCCCAGGAACAGCAGCGCGATGGCGCCCGCCCCGAACAACGCGAATCTGTCGACCCGCACCGCCTTGGCGCGGGCCGCACCGGAATCAACATCCGACATCGCTTTCGCCTCCCCGACTTTCAGGCGAACTCGCGCGGCTGCACGAAATTCGTGCGTGATCAAGTTGGACCGGCCGACGACCGGCCGTTCCACCTTCGCAGCCATGGAGCGGAAGATCAATGACCACTTGGAGTATCCCCAGCGGGAAAGCCGGTCTCTACCGTTGGAGGAGATGCGATCAGCAGTGCGGAAAATTCGCGCCGGCGTCGTGGTGACGGCGGCGGCCCTGCTCGCGGCCTGCGGCACCGGACAAGGCGGCGAGATCGTCCCACCCCAACCCAACGCGGTCGTCAGACCGCCGGATCCCGTCCCCCGCCCGACGCCGGAATCGGTGCGGGCGAACGAGCTCGGTGACGTCCCGGTGCTCATGTACCACCGGATCACTCCGACGCCGCGCAGCGTCTACGACCGCAGCCCGGAGGACTTCCGCGCGGAACTGGAGCGGCTCGCCGCCGAGGACTACGTGCCGGTGACGGCGACCGAGTACGCCACGGGGCGGTTCGACATCCCGGCCGGGAAGCACCCGGCGGTGCTCACCTTCGACGACGGCTCGATCAGTCAGTTCACATTGGACGGTGCGGGGGAACCGGCGGCGGGCACCGCGATCCGCATCCTGCTGGACGTCGCCGCAGCGCATCCCGGGTTCCGCCCGGTGGCGACCTGCTACGTGAACAACCCGCCGTTCGAGGAGCCCGGCGGCCGGCGCGGCCTCGGCTGGTTGCACGAGCACGGCTTCGAGATCGGCAACCACACGCTCGACCACGAGAACCTGGGCCGGGCTTCGGAAGCCGAGGTGCGGCACCAGATCGCCGGGATGCAGCGGCTCATCGCGGACGCGGTGCCGGGCGCGCAGGTCCGGTCGATCGCGCTGCCGCTGGGCGTGCACCCGGATGACGAGCGCCTCGCGGGCGACGGCTCGGCGGAGGGCGTCGCCTACCACTACGACAGCGTCATGCTGGTCGGTTCGAATCCCGCGCCGTCGCCGTGGTCGGCCGATTTCGACCGGGCGAACGTGCCCCGAATCCGTTCCCAGGGCCCGGCCGGGCAGGACGCGCAGTACGGCTCGGCGACGTGGCTGGACAAGCTCGCCGCGGACCCGGGCCGCCGCTACACCTCGGACGGCGACCCGGACCGGATCTCCGCCCCGGCGGGCGGGAGCGCCGAGCCTTCGGCGGCGGTCGGCGATCGGCTCTACCGGTACTGACCCCGCCGCACACGGTGTCCCGACCGGTTCAGCAGTCGCGGTGCGGGCCGTGGATGTCCGGTGCCGCATCGGCCGGGAGTGGTTCGCGGTGATCGGCGCGCAGGCCGTCGAGGGAGATGTGCAGCAGCCTGGTCCACATCTGCGGGCGGCACTCGTCGGTGATCTGGACGGCGTGGCCCAGCGAGACCAGCAGGAGCAGCAGGTCGTCGGCGGTCAAGCCGGGGCGCAGCAGTCCTGCGGCGTCGGCGCGGGCGCACAGTTGCTCGATGACGAGGCGAAGCTGCTGGATGCCCTCGATGTCGGGGACCGTCCAGGTCAGCGCGAAGTTCTCCATGATCGCGCGGTGGCGCGCGTAGCCGGTCAGGGCCTGCTGGTAGAAGTCGGTCAGTGCGGCCCAGGGATCCTCGGCGTCGATCGCCGCCTGGCGCGCGGATGCCGCCCATTCCAAGAAGTCCTTGCGCAGGACCGTCTCGACGAGCTCTTCCTTCTTCGGGAAATGCCGGTAGAGGGTGCCCATGCCCACCCCGCTGCGGCGGGCGATCTCGCGCACGTCCACCGCAGTGCCCTGCTCGGCCAGCACTTCGGCGGCGGCGTCGATGATCGCTTCCCGGTTGCGGATCGCGTCCACGCGCGGCGCGCGGCGCCGGGTGGAGCTTTCCGGTTCAGCCATGCGACCGAGGATAACCTCCTTATCCGGAGCACATGCTCCGCTCCGTGCTACGTTGAGGAGCAGATGCTCCGGATAACGAAGGGGATGCCATGTCCAACCCGTCCACGAGCAACGAGGCCAAGTCCCCGGATATCAACGGCTGGAACGACCGGATCATCGCCGAGGTCCGGGCGAACGCCGGGTACGCGGCGTGGAGCAGCGACGAGGAGTTCGCCGCGGGCCGGCCCGTCCCGCCCCGGTTCCCCGGGTTCGACGAGCGGGGCATGCCGCTCATCCTGGTGCACCACACCGGCGCCAAGACCGGGCGCGAGCGGATCAGCCCGCTGTTCTACCAGCCGGTCGGCGATGGCTGGGCCGTCTTCGGCACCCACGGCGGCAGTCCGCACCATCCGGCGTGGTACCGGAATCTGATGGCGAATCCGCAGGTCACGGTCGAGGTGGGCGCCGAGGGGGTGCCGGCCGTCGCCCGGCTCGCGGAGGGCGCGGAGCGCGAGCGGATCTGGGCGAAAGAGGTCGCGCTCGTCCCGAAGTTCGCCGAGTTCGAGGTAGCCGCCGGCAGGCAGATCCCAGTCGTCGTGCTGGAGCGCGTCCACGGATGAACCCCCGCCCCGCCCCGGGAAACGACCTCACGGCCGGCTCTCAGAGCATTTCCAGCGGGTCCAGGCGGACTTGGAGCTCGGCCGCTTTGCGGGCCGCCCGGATCGCTTGGGCCGCGTGCAGCGAGCTCGCCAGGGCGCGGCCTTCGGACCGGTCGACGCGGACGATCAGGCGTTCCCGCTCGGAATTGCCGTCGTCGTCGACCGCGCCGAGCGGCACCGGGCCGAGGATCTCCGCCGACATCGGCAGATCCGCCGAGTCCAGCAGCGCCTCGATGGCCTCCGGGGTGCCGTCGACGGCCGCGACCCGGCGTGCCGGGGGGAAGCCGAGCTCGGCGCGCTCGGCGAGTTCCAGCGAGGCGTACCACGCCGGATCCCAGCGCACCAGCGCCTGCACCGGCTGCAGCGACGAGTCGGCCATGACCACCACTCGCCCACCGTCGCGGGCGGGCCGGACCAGCGCGGCGGCCGCGAACCACAACCGAAGCGCCGTCTCGGCGGAGCGGAGCTCGGGGCGGCCCAGCAGGGTCCGGCCGTCCAGCAGCAGCGCGGCGCCGTAGCCGCCTTCGGCGACCGGCTCGGCGCCGGGAGTGCACACGACCAGCGCGGGCTTCGCGGGCACCGCGGCCAGGATCTCGCCGGCTCCGGAGGTCCGCACCGACACGTTGCTGAACGCCCGCCCGAGCTCCTCCGCGGTGCGGCTGGCGCCGACCGCTACGGCGCGCAGCCGCCGCGAGCCGCACGAGCCGCACTTGAACGCCGCTTCCGCGGCTCCGCACCAACTGCACGCCGCCGGCTTCGGCGCTCCGCCTTCGCTGCCTCCCGGCAGCGCCAGCGGCCCCGCGCACCGCCGGCACCTCGCCCGCTCGCGGCAGTCGCCGCACGCGAGCGCCGGCACGTAGCCGCGCCGCGGCACCTGCACCAGCACCGGCGCTCCCGCGCCGAGCGCGGCTCGCGCCGCCTCGAACGCCACCGAGGGCAACCGCGCTGCGCGCGCCGCCGGGTCCCGCGCCAGCTGGGTGTCGTCTTCGCCGATCGCGGTCACCCGCGGCGCCGCTGCCCGCACGTCCGTGCGGTGCGCGACGAGTTCGTGCGCCCAGCCCGATTCGGCCAGCAGCGCAGCTTCGGCGGTGCGGGCGAAGGCTCCGACGATCAGCGCCGCGCCCGCCGCGTGCGCGCGCTGGTTCAACACGTCGCGGGTGTGCGGGTAGGGCACCTGCGGGTAGCTGTGCAGGTCGTCGCCGTCGTCCCACACCGCCGCGAATCCCAGGTCGTGGACCGGCGCGAACATCGCCGCGCGGGTGCCGATCACGACGCGCGCCGCGCCGCGCAGCACCGCCAGCCAGCGGCGGTAGCGCTTCGACGGGGCGAGGTCGGCGGCGAGGGCGACGACACCGTCCTCGCCGAGCAGCGCGGTGCAGGCGTCCTGCAACCGCTGGAGGTCCCGGTGGTCGGGGACGACGATCAGCGCGCCGCGCCCGGCCGCCGCTGCCGTGGCGGCCGCTTCGGCCAGCCGGGCGGGCCAGTCCTCGCCGGGCAGCGCCTGCCAGACCGCGCGGGCCGACCGCCCCGCGTGCACCGCGTCCAAAAAGGACGGTCCGTGCTGGTAGCGGGCCCACGCCCCGGCCTCGGGCCGCGGCGGCGGCGGGCCGGGTTCGCGGGGCGCCGATTTCTCGGCCCCGGCGTGCCGGGGCGGGATCGCCAGGCGCACCACGTCCGCGAGCATGCCGCCGTAGCGGGTGGCCACCGCGCGGGCCACCTCCAGCAGCTCCGGGGTCAGCACCGGTTCCGGCGACGGGACCCGCTCGACCCAGGACAGGGTGCCCTGGAAGTCGGTGGTCTCGTTGCGTTCCAGCAGGTAGCCGTCGACCAACTTGCCCCGGAAGCGCACCCGCACCCGGCAGCCCGGGACCGCGTCGGCGTCCAGCCGGTCGGGCACCAGGTAGTCGAACGGCCGGTCCAGGTGCACCGGCAGCGGGACGTCGACGAGCACGCGGGCCACCGGGCGGGTCTCCGCCGCGGTCCGCTCTGCCGTCGCCCCCTTCCGCTTCCGGGGTTGTGCACCTGCCATGTCTCTTCTCTACCAGAGCACCCGGACGCGCCTGTCAACAGCGCGTCAGAACGGGCGAGCCGGGCGTCAGGACCGCGCCCTGAACCACCTCGGCCCCGGCCGACCGGGCGTAGGCATGAGTAGCCCTGTGCCAACCCGAGTCCTCCTCAACCGCACCTCAGGGGAACGTGACGCAAACCAGCCACAAGAAACTGCGAAACGCGGGATTGAGCTGGACGCAACCACAACTGTGAAACGCGGAGAGGCGGAACTGCATGAGCCATCCACCGCCGAGCGCTGAGGAAGTCGCCGTGACTCTCGCCGAACTCCTGCCCACCTTCCGCCACAGCCTGCCCAAGAAGCTGCCCGGTTCGATCTGGCCGGAGGGCGCCGTGGCGCTGCCCTCCGGCGACGTGACGGTCGGTGGCGTCTCGCTCACCGAGCTCGCCGAACGGTTCGGTACCCCCGGCTACGTGCTGGACGTGCAGGCGGTCCGCGCCCGGTGCCGCGCGTACCGCTCGATGGACGCCGAGATCGCCTTCGCGGGCAAGGCGTTCCTGTGCCGCCGGATGGCGCGGCTGCTCGCCGAGGAAGGCATGTCGCTGGACGTCTGCTCCGCGGGCGAGCTCGCCACCGCGCTCGCCGCGGGCTTCCCGGCGGAGCGGGTCTTGTTGCACGGCAACGCGAAGACCGACCGGGAGCTGCGGACCGCGGCGAACGCCGGGGTCGGGCGCGTGGTGGTGGACTCGCCGGCGGAGATCGACCGGATCGTCGGCGCGCAAGACGTCCTGGTCCGGGTCACGCCGGGCATCGACGGGCACACGCACCGCGCGGTCGCCTCCGGGGTGGAGGACCAGAAGTTCGGGCTCTCGCTGGCCGGCGGTCAGGCCCCGGTGGTCGCGGTGGACGACGGCGCGGCCGAACCGTGGGTCCGCCGCGAGACCGAAGCGGACCTCCTGAGCCGCGACGTGCCCTGACGCCCGGAACGACGGGAGCTGGGGTTTCCCCTGGTCAGGACCCGTGAGTACTTTTGGGTGCGATAGCGACCGAAAATACTCACGGGTCCTGACCTGGCCGGATGCAGACGCGGTCGGGCAAGATCCGCCGGGGTGCCCGAGCGTGAGGAGATGGTGATGCCGGGAGCGGCGCGGCCGACGATCGCCGACGTGGCACGGGCGGCCGGGGTGTCCCGGACGACGGTGTCCCACGCGCTCAACGGGATCGGCAAGGTCGATCCGCGGACGCGGGAGCGGGTGGCGAAGGTCGCCGCCGAGCTCGGCTACCACCCGAGCCTGCGCGCGCAGCGGCTGCGCCACGGCCAGTCCCGGACCATCGGCCTGGTGTCGTCGATGCCGGTCGCGGTGGCCGGCGGCCCGTCCCGGCTGGGCTTCTTCATGGAGGTCGCCGCGGCCGCCGCCGAGACCTCGCTGCTGCACGGGTACGCGCTGGTGCTGGTCCCGCCGGTGGAGTCCGGCACGCCGCTGGACTCCCTGGACATCGACGGCGCGATCGTCGTCGAACCCGACGAGGACGACCCGGCGACCAAACGCCTGCAGGCCCGCGGCGTGCCGATCGTGACGCTGGCCAGGCAGCCGGGCACCGAGCTCCCCCACGTCGACCTGCGGGCCCGGCTGGTGGGGCGGCTGCTGCTGGACCACCTGCGCGAGCAGGGCGCCCGCCACATCGCCCTGCTCGTCGGCAGCAGCCACCGCAACTCGTACGTGGACGCGATCGACGCCTACCGGGAGTTCGCCGACCGCCACGGGATGGCGCCGCTGATCGTCACGGCCGACGAGTCCGGCGGCGAGGAGGCCGGGTGCGCTGCCGCCTCGGCGCTCATGGCGGAACATCCGGAGGTCGACGCGATCTGCGCGACCGTCGACGCTTTCGCCGTGGGCGTGGTGCGGGCTCTGACCGACCACGGGCTCCGCGTCCCGGCGGACGTGATGGTGGCGACCCGCTACGACGGTCTGCGCGCCCGAACCTGCACGCCCGCGCTCACCGCCATCGATCTGCACCTCGGGCAGGCCGCAGCCGGTGCCGTCGAACTCCTGCTGGCCAATCTCAAGCAGGAGACCACTCCGCAGGTGATCACCAACCCGGAGCCCGTCCTGATCGCGCGCCGTTCGACGATGCGCTCACCCGGCGAACAGCAGCACGGCGCCGGAGACGATCGCGAACAGCTGCACCAGTAGCCGCATCAACGGGCCGTCGAGGCGGTGGTGCACGAACCGGCTCAGCGCCGCGCCGACCGCCAGCGCCGGCAGCAACAACACCGCGGGCCACAGCTGTTCGGGCGCGACCTTGCCGGTGGCCAGCAGCACCACCAGCGAAATGACCTCGCCTGCGATGAAGCAGACCGCGACCGTCGAACGCAGCACTGCGGCCGGCCGGTGCTGGTACACGAGCGCCAGCGGCGGTCCGCCCACGCCGGTGGCCGTCTCGGTGACGCCGGTGATCGCCCCGGCGGCGAGGAACGCGCCCCGGCCGGGCGTGAACTTCGGCGCGATCAGGGTCACCACCGCCGCCAGCACGGTCGAGCCGCCGATGAGCAGGTTCAGCTGGCCCACCGGGACCGCCACCAGCACCCACAGCCCGCCGAAGGTCCCGGCGAACCGCCCGGCGGTGATCCACCCGGCGCCGACCTTGTCCAGGCTGCCGCGTTCGCGCCCGGCGATGTAGAGGTTGAGCGGGATCATCAGCACCAGCAGGAAGACCGGCAGCAGCGACGGCTCCACCAGCCCGACCACCGGCGCGACGATGAGCGCGAACCCGACTCCGGTGGCGCCTTGCACGAACGCCGCCACGGCGACGGCGAGCGCCATCAGCGCCAGCACCGCGACGCTCATGGCAGTTCCGCCTCCAGTCCCGCCTCTCCGCGATTCTCAGTGGTGGTTGCGTCCAGCCCAATCTCCCGTTGCGTCGTTTCTTGTGGCTGATTTTCGTCACGGTCCCCTGGGGTGCGGTTGAGGAGGACCGAGGTTGCCCCAGGGCTACTCATCGCTGGTCCGTGTCCTGCGGGGCACCCGCACCTGGGCGGCTTACCTGAGCGCGAAGCGGAAAATTGTCGCTCATGACCGCTCCGGCGGTGCTCGACCGACACCGGGTGGATCCGCCGCAACGGCGCCCGCTCCACCGCCTCGCGCGCCATCTTCGCAGCCTGCGCAACGAGTTCCGGGCCGTCCCAGTCGATCGGCCAGCCGCGCCACAACCGCAGCCTGCCGCCGACGAACACGGCGGCGATCTGATCGCGGTTGGCCAGCCGGACCAGCTCCCAGCCCAGGTCCCAGGACGGGCACAGCTCCGGGACCCGCAGGTCCACCACGAGGAAGTCCGCGGCCCGGCCGGCGGCGATTTCGCCGGTGAATCCGCCCAGACCCACCGCGTCGGCACCGAGCGACGTCGCGTGCTCCAGCCAGGTCCAGCCGCCACCGCACGAGGAATCACCGCTGGCCAGGCCGTATCCCAGCCGCTGCGCCAGCTCGGCGGCGTCCACCAGCCGGAAGGCGTCGCCGCGGGTGCCGTCGGTGCCGAGCCCGAAGCGCACCCCGAACACCGACAGCAGCTCGGCGGGCGCGATCGCGTTCCCCTTCCACCCGCTCGCAACCGGGTTGTAGCTGATCGCCGCGCCGGTGTCGGCGAGCAGCCGCACCTCGGTCGGGGTCAGCAGCGTGGCGTGCGCCGCGAGGACCTGCGGCCCCAGCGCTCCGATCTCGTGCAGGTGCTCCAGCGGTCGGCGCCCGTGCGCCTCGAGCGACCGCTCGACGGAAGCCAGGTGCTCGTTGACGTGGACCTGGAACACCGCCCCCGCCTCGGCGCACAGCCGCGACACGTCCCGCAGCACGCCGTCGGGCGCGGCCTCCGGGATCGGGATCGCCAGCGACGGGTGGACCAGCGGCGAATCCGCCCAGCGCGCGAGGTGCTCCTCGTCCGGACCGTCGCACACCCGCCCGAGCACGCAGCGGATCCCGGCGTCCTGGGCCGCCGCGGCGACCACCCCGACGTCGACCGGCGCTCGGGTGCCCGCCTCGGCGACGGTGGTGAACCCGCCGCGAAGTGCTTCCAGTGCAGCGAGTTTCGCCGCGACGTAGGCGTTCTCCTCGGTCAGCGCGCCCTCCAGCGGCACCCAGATCCGGCGGAAGATCTCCGACGGCTCGCCGAAGGCCAGCGACTTGCCGAAGCTCTGCGTCAGGTGGTGGTGGGCGTCGACGAACCCCGGCATCAGCAACCGGCCGTCCAGCCGGACCGGGTCGAGTTCCCGGTGCGCCGCAACGACTTCCGCCGCGGGGCCGACCGCGTGGAACACGCCGTCGGCGACGACCACGGCGTGGTCGCGGACCGGGCCGTCGGGCAGCAGGAGGAACTCCGGCAGCAGCAGGACTTCGGCGGCATCGAGCAGTTCTCGGTTCACGATCTCACTTTTCCGTTGTGGTAGAAGTGGTCGGGCGGCGGAGGTAGTGGAACGCGATGTTCAGCCCACCGCCACGAAGGCGCCGACGGCGACGCCGCTGACCAGGAAGGTGCTCAGGCTCGACGGCAGCCGGTCGTACACGCCCGGCACGAGGATCGGCAGCAGCCCGAAGGCGAGCGCCACCGCGCAGATCACCGAGTTCGCGTGGTCGGCGAGGTCGACCTGGCGCAGCAGCTGGATCCCGAGCACGGTGATGACCGCGAACACGACGATCGCGGTGCCGCCGACCACGGCGGCCGGAATCCCGTTGATCACCTCGGCGATCGGGGTGACCACGCCGATGACCACCAGCACCACCCCGGCGACCGCCGTCACGTAGCGGCTGCGCACCCGGTCATCCGGACGATGCCGATGTTCTCGCCGCTGGTCACCATCAGCGAAGTGCCGAAGAAGCCGCCCAGCAGCGAGATCAGCGCGTCGCCGCGGATCGTCCTGGGCACGTCGCAGCGGGGGTCGATCTCCTTGCCGACGATCTCGCCGTTGAGCACGGTCTGACCGGTCGCCTCGGCCATCGACACAAGCGCGAAGACCATCAGCGGCAGGGCGGCGAACAGGCTGAACTCCGGCGCACCGAACGGAAGGGGGTCGGGCAGGTTGAACACGCCGCCCGCGCCCACCTCGCCGAAGCTGGTGGTGCCGAGCAGCACCGCCATGCCGGTACCGGCCGCGAGCCCGAGCACGACCGCCAGCTGCCGCAGCATCCCGGTCAGGAAACGCAGGAACAGCACCGTGAACGCCACGGTGGCGAAGCCGAGCAGCAGGTCGCGGGGGTTGCCGAAGTCCGGGCTGCCGGGCTTGCCGGTGACCAGCAGGCCGCCGACCTTCACCAGGTTCACCCCGACGATCACGATCATGGTGCCGATGACGACGGTCGGGAAGAACCGCAGCAGCCGGGTGAACAGCGGCAGCGCGACGAAGTAGAAGACGCCGGTGAGGATCACGGCGCCGGAAGCCGTGGGCAGGCCGTGCTCCTGGGCGATCGCCAGGAAGAGCACGACCGGTGCGCCGCCGGGCAGCATCACGAACGGCAGCCGGACGCCGAAGCGCCACGGGCCGAACGACTGCAGGAGCGTGCCCAGCCCGGCGAGCACGAACGTCGCGGACAGCAGCTTGATCGTCAGCTCGGGCGTCATGCCGAGCGTCTTGCTGACGAGGAACACGCTGGAGATGGGGGTCGCGGCCATCACGAGCACGTGCTGCAGGCCGAACGGGAGCAGCTTGGCCAGCGGTAGGCGTTGATCGACGGGATGCGGTGTGGACACTGCGGAGCCTCCTCGCGCTGAGTCCGGGCGCTCGCCGACCGCTCCGGCGGTCGGCGCGGGACTGCCCCGGAGGCTTGAGACGCTGTGAACGCCACGCCCACCACCAGGGCCAAACCGATTTGGCCAATCGATGCGGGAGAGTATTTGCGACACCTCCAGGCGCTGTCAAGACCACCCGCCGCGACAAGACGCGTTCCGGCTGCTCAAGGCCCCGTGAGCATTTCTTGCCGTCATAGAGCCTGTTTCCGAACTTGCTCTGCGTGGCGGTGCGGGTAGCGGAACCTCAGGTGCCTTCTCGCTGTGGGATCCCCGACTCATGAATGGCCAATTCAGCAAGTCGGGGCTGTCCTCGCGAGAAGACCCCTGAGAACCCGCGGCGGCGCAAGCGTCGAGGGTGGGCTAAGCGGCTTCGCCGCTTCAAAGACAAAAGCCCGGGTTACCACACCTCACACCACGACATCCAAAACAGCCTCTCTAGCAACGAAAAGCGCTCATGACCGCTTGACCGCGCGGGCGTAGCGGTCGGCGAGGCGGCTGGTCGCCGCGGCGAGTTCGGGGGCGTCGAGCACGTCGAAGTCGAGATCGAGGGCGCCGAGGTAGACCGCGAGCAGTTGCGGCGTGTCCGCGCCCGCGTCCAGCAGGCAGGTCCGGTCGTCGATCGGCGCGACGATCCACGTCGTCGGCGGCACCCGCTGCACGACGACCTCCGCGGGCGCATGCACGCGCACCTGGGCGCGATACGCCCACAACACCGCCGTGACACCGCGCGCGACGTACGCGGCGAAACCGCCCTCCGGCGGCTCGCGCGGCGTGAAGCGGGGACCTGCCGGAATCCTGGGCGACAGGCGATCGACGCGGAAGCTCCGCCAGTCCTCGCGGTCGCGGTCCCAGCCGACCAGGTACCAGCGACGACCGGTGCTGACGAGCCGATGCGGCTCGACGGTGCGCAGGCTCGCGACGTCGTCGTGCGCGCGGTAGTCGAACCGCAGCTGCTCGCGGTCCCGGCACGCCCGCGCGATCGCCGTCAGCACGTCGGCGTCGACCACCGGCCCGCCGCCGGGCACCGGCACGGTGTAGGTCTGCAGCGCGTTGACCCGCTGCCGCAGCCGCGCCGGCAGCACCTGCTCCAGCTTGGCCAGCGCGCGAACCGACGTCTCGGCCATTCCCGACACCGTGCCGCTCGAAGCCGTGCGCAGCCCGATCGCCACCGCGACGGCTTCGTCGTCGTCCAGCAACAGCGGCGGCAGCGCCGCTCCCGCGCCGAGCCGGTAGCCGCCCGCCACGCCCGGCGTCGAATGCACGGGATAGCCGAGGCTGCGCAGGCGGTCCACGTCCGCGCGGACCGTCCGGGTGGTCACGCCGAGGCGTTCGGCGAGGTCTCCGCCCGGCCAGTCGCGCCGCGCCTGCAGCAGCGACAGGAGGCGGAGCAGGCGAGCCGAGGTCTCCAACATTCCTCCAGTGTTGCCGCAATCGCGGAAGGAAGTCTTCCTCGATCGGCGGGATGGTGGGGCCATGAATCTCCGAGGCAAGACGGCAGTCGTCACCGGTGGCTCGCGCGGCATCGGCCGGGCGATCGTGCGGCGGTTGACGGCAGACGGCGCGGAAGTCCTGTTCAGCTACGCGAAGGACGCGGACGCGGCGAGGGCGGTCGCCGCCGCAACCGGCGCCCGCGCGGTGCGGGCCGACATGGGTGCGGCCGAAGACCTCCAGCGGCTCTTCGACGCCGCCGGTGAGCTGGACATCTTGGTCAACAACGCCGGAATCCCCTCCACCACGCCGCTTCTCGACATGTCCGAGGCCGACTACGACCGCGTCATGGCGGTCAACGCGAAGGGAACCTTCCTCGCGATGCAGAACGCGGCTCGGCGGATGGGCGACGGCGGGCGGATCGTCAGCATCTCGACGATGAGCACGGTGTGGGCCAGCCCCGGCGAATCCGCTTATGCGGCGAGCAAAGCGGCCGTCGAGCAGCTCACCCGCGTCGCGGCGAAGGAACTCGGGCCGCGCGGCATCACCGTCAACGCCGTCTCCCCCGGCCCTACCGACACCGGCCTGCTGCGCGGCGCCGTCGGCGGCGATGCCCTGGCCGCCACCGCGCAGATGATCCCGCTGGGCAGGCTGGGGCGGCCGGCGGACGTCGCCGACGTCGTGGCTTTCCTGGTCGGCCCGGACGCGCGCTGGATCACCGGGCAGAACCTCCGCGCCACCGGCGGGCTGGTGTGATCGCCCGGTCGGGGGACTCCCCGCGCTACCGATCCGGAACCCGGTGTGAAACGATTTCGGGTGTTTCACGTGGTCTTCTACCAGCCCGAGATCCCGGGCAACGCCGGCAACGCGATCCGGATGGCGGCCGGTTCCGGCTGCGCACTGCACCTGATCGAGCCCCTCGGCTTCTCCGTGGAGGACGCGAAGCTGCGCCGAGCCGGGCTGGACTACCACGACCGGGCCGCCCTGCACGTCCACCCGGACCTCGAATCGGCCTGGCGGGCGCTGAACCCGCAGCGGGTCATCGCGTTCACCTCGAAGGCTGAGCACTCCTACGAGGCGGTGGCCTACCGGCCGGGCGACGTGCTGCTGTTCGGGCCCGAGTCCACCGGGCTGCCCGAGGACGTGCTCGCCGACGTGACGCTGCGGGTCCGGATCCCGATGCTGCCCGGCATCCGCTCGATGAACCTGGCCAACTCGGCGGCCGTCGCGGTCTACGAGGCGTGGCGCCAGCAGGGCTTCGCAATGCCCTCGTGAGCCCGCTCAGGCCAGCACGGCACGGCGCGGCGCGCGGGTCCACGGCCAGGTCAGCAACGCCCAGGCGGCCAGGCCTACGACCAGCTCGACGCCCAAGTACCACGGCCAGCCGCCCATCACGTCGAGCAGGGAGGGGTTGTCCGGCTTCGCGCTGACGAAGCCGTAGTTGGTGCCCGCCCACGCGTTGAACACCAGCATCGCCGCGCCCCAGGAGACGGTCACCGCGGCCGCGAACCAGTAGCCTCGCCAGGTCGGCCGCACCCCGGCGCCCCAGGTCAGGTAGGCGGCCGCCCAGATGACCAGCAGGTGCTGGCCCCAGAACTCGACGAAGTCGATGGACGGGAAGTCCGGCGCGTCCAGCGCGGGAGTGATCATCGCCTGCGGGGTCAGCGTCAGCCCCCAGTAGTAGAGCAGCGCGCAGGCCTGCGGCCGGTGCGTCCACAACGCGAAGACGGCGACGATCCATGCGAGATCGCAGAGGTGCAGCGGCAGCGATTCGCCGATGTCCCACTCCGCCGGCAACAAGCGATAGGTCAGCGTCGCCGTGCCGAACGCCAGGACGACCAGGGCGAAGCCGCGCGTGAAGATCGCGGCGGATCGCGAACCGCGCTGCCGGTGCCCGAAGGCGGCGACCGTCACGGAGCCGACGACGATCAGCGCCATGAGCACCCAGTGCGACGGCCCGTAGGGAACGAAGCGATCCACCGGAAACGGCCCCACTCCCCCAGAGTAAGCACGCCCCTTTTCCAGAGCAGGCACGCAATTTCAATTGGAAATCAGAGCTCTGATTTCCATTGAAATTGCGGAAGTTGTCCACAGCCGACGGCGTGTCGGGACCCGACACGCCGTCGGGGCTTAGGTTTCCATTAGACCCGGGTCCCCCAGCAAACTTTTTTCCAACCTGGGGTTTTAGGTGTTGCTGAGGGACCTAGTGGCCTCTTT
>NZ_JBWKKU010000015.1:0-142005 GCF_056431445.1 Saccharopolyspora sp. NPDC045941 | reverse complement strand
TTCCCACAGCAGGAACACAATTTCAGGTGGAAACCAGCGCTCTGCTTTCCATTGAAATTGCGGAGTTTTTCCACGGCAGACGGTGTGTCGGGACCCAACACGCCGCCGGGCCGCAGTTTCAATTGAAACTGCGGCCCGACGCAAACTGTGGTCCGACGCGGGGGGTCAGGCGTTGGCGAGGGCCTTGAGGGCCTCGGCGCGGTCCGTGCGCTCCCAGGGCAGGTCGATGTCGGTGCGCCCGAAGTGGCCGTAGGCCGCGGTCTGGGCGTAGATCGGCCGCAGCAGGTCGAGGTCGCGGATGATCGCCGCCGGGCGGAGGTCGAAGACCTCGTTGATCGCCGACTGGATGCGCGCCGGGTCGACGTTCTCGGTGCCGAAGGTCTCGACGAACAGGCCCACCGGCGCGGCCTTGCCGATCGCGTAGGCGACCTGCACCTCGATGCGGCTGGCCAGCCCGGCCGCCACCGCGTTCTTGGCCACCCACCGCGTCGCGTACGCCGCGGAGCGGTCCACCTTCGACGGGTCCTTGCCCGAGAAGGCGCCGCCGCCGTGGCGGGCCATGCCACCGTAGGTGTCGACGATGATCTTCCGGCCGGTCAGGCCCGCGTCGCCCATCGGGCCACCCACCACGAACCGGCCGGTGGGGTTCACCAGCAGGCGCGTGTCGGAGGTGTCGATGCCGAGGGCCCCGATCTCCGGGCCGACCACCTTCTCCTTGATGTCGACGGCCAGCATCGAGTCCAGGTCGATGTCGGCGGCGTGCTGTGTGGACAGCACCACGGTGTCCAGGCGAACCGGCTGGTCACCGGCGTACTCGATGGTCACCTGCGTCTTGCCGTCCGGCCGCAGGTACGGCAGCACCCCGTCCTTGCGGACCCGGGTCAGGCGCCGCGACAGCCGGTGCGCCAGCGCGATCGGCAGCGGCATGAACTCCGGAGTGTCGTCGCAGGCGTAGCCGAACATCAGGCCCTGGTCGCCGGCACCCTGCTTGGCGATCTCGTCGATCACGCCCTCGACGCGGGACTCGTGCGCGACGTCGACGCCCTGCGCGATGTCCGGCGACTGCGAGCCGATGGCGACGTTCACGCCGCAGGAGTTGCCGTCGAAGCCCTTCGCGGAGGAGTCGTAGCCGATCTCCAGGATCTTCTCCCGCACGATGGTCGGGATGTCCGCGTAGGCGTCGGTGGTCACCTCGCCCGCGACGTGCACCTGACCGGTGGTCACCAGCGTCTCGACCGCGACGCGCGACCGCGGGTCCTGGGTGAGCAACGCGTCCAGGATCGAGTCGCTGATCGCGTCGCAGATCTTGTCCGGGTGGCCTTCGGTCACGGACTCACTGGTGAACAACCTGCGACCGGTGCGCAGGTCCGACTGCTGACTCACAACTCTCCCTGAAATTCCTTGGAAAAGACTCACCGCAGTGGCCTGACGTGCGAGGTCAGCCTACTGCCGGGACAGCTGCCGGTTCACAGCGTCCCACAATGTGGCCGCCAGCCGGGACTTCGCGCCGAACGGGATCGGCTGCTCGGTGCCGTCGCCGCCCAGCAGCCAGCCCGAGTTGTCCTCGACCTCGAAGGCCTGCCCGTCGCCGACGGTGTTGACCACCAGCAGGTCGCAGCCCTTGCGGGCGAGCTTGGCTCGGCCGTGCTCCAGCGCACTGGTGGTCGGATCGCCCGTCTCGGCGGCGAACCCGACGATCAGCGACGCCGCCAGCTTGTCCGCGTTCCGCGCCTCGACGAGCTCCGCGAGGATGTCCGGGTTGCGGGTCAGCGCCAGCGGCTCCGGGTCCTGATCGGTCTTCTTGATCTTGTGCCCGACGTGCGACACCGGCCGGAAGTCCGCGACCGCGGCGGCCATCACGACGGCGTCCGCGCCGTCGGACTCGGCCAGCATCACCGACCGCAGCTCCTCCGCGGTACCCACCCGGATCACCCGGACCCCGGCCGGATCGGGCAGGTCGGCGGTATGCGCGGCGACCAGCGTGACGTCCGCGCCGCGGTGCGCGGCGACGCGCGCCAGCGCGTAGCCCTGCCGGCCGGACGAGCGGTTGCCGAGGTAGCGGACGGGATCCAGCGGCTCGCGCGTGCCACCGGCGGAGATCACCACGCGGCGGCCTTCGAGGTCGCGCGGCAGCGCACGCGGCTCGGCCAGCAGCAGCCGGGCCAGGTCGACGATCTCGGCGGGATCGGGCAACCGGCCCTTGCCGGTGTCCGCGCCGGTCAGCCGGCCGCTGTCGGGCTCGGCGACCACCACGCCGCGGCTGCGCAGCAGCGCCACGTTGTCCTGCGTCGCCGGGTGCTCCCACATCTCGGTGTGCATCGCCGGGACCATCAGCACCGGGCACCGCGCGGTCAGCAGCGTCGAGGTGAGCAGGTCGTTCGCCTGCCCGTGCGCCGCACGAGCCAGCAGGTCAGCGGTGGCGGGCGCGACGACGACGAGGTCGGCCTCCTGGCCGAGCCGCACGTGCGGGACCTCTTCGACGTCGGCGAACACGCCGGTCTCCACCGGCTGCCCGGACAGCGCCTCGAAGGTCGCGGCGCCGACGAAGCGCAGCGCGGCCTCGGTCGGGATGACCCGGACGCGGTGGCCGGACTCGGTCAGCCGCCGCAGGACCTCGCACGCCTTGTAGGCGGCGATGCCACCGCTGACGCCGAGGACCACCCGCGGGCGGCCCTCGGTGTGTTCGGTCGTCACTCGCCTTCGGTGTGCTCGAGCACGCCCGCGTGGATCTCGCGGAGCGCGATCGACAGCGGCTTCTCCCGCGGACCCGGCTCGACCAGCGGCCCGACGTACTCCAGCAGGCCCTCGCCGAGCTGCGCGTAGTAGTCGTTGATCTGCCGCGCCCGCTTCGCGGAGTAGATCACCAGGGCGTACTTGGAGCTGACCTGCTCGAGCAGGTCGTCGATCGGCGGGTAGGTGATGCCCTCGACGGTGTTGGTCGACGGGCTGCTGTTGAGCGCAGCCAGCGCGCTGGGGGTGCTCACGTGAGTGGCTCCTGCTCCTCGTGGATGTCTGCTGGGGCGGTGACACGGCTGGCGGCCCGGCCGGGAACCCGGTCGACGCCGGGTCGGCGCGGAACGCGCGAGGTCACTGCTCGCGGCCAAGAATCAATCGTAGCAATTCGCTGGTAGCGGCCTGCACATCGGCGTTGACGACCGACGCGTCGAACTCCGATTCGGCCGCCAGCTCCTCGCGCGCGGTCGCCAAGCGCCGCTCCACGACCTCCGCCGGCTCGGTGCCGCGACCGGTGAGCCGGTCCACCAGCACCTCCCAGGACGGCGGCAGCAGCATGACCAGCTGCGCCTCCGGCATGGCCGCCCGCACCTGGCGGGCGCCCTGGAGCTCGATCTCCAGCACGGCCGCCCGGCCGGCCGCCAGGGCCTCCTCGACCGGCTTGCGCGGGGTGCCGTAGAGGTTTCCCGCGTAGCGGGCGTGTTCGAGCATCTCGCCGGCGGCGATCATCCGCTCGAACTCCGCGGTCGAGACGAAGTGGTAGTGGTCGCCGTCGACCTCCCCGGCGCGGGGCGCGCGGGTGGTCGCGGACACGCTGAAGTAGATCTCCGGGGCCTGCCTGCGCACCTCGCTGAGCACGCTGGACTTGCCTACGCCGGAGGGCCCGGAAACGACGGTGAGCCGAGGCTCGCCCTGACGGACGGTCCTCGGCTCAGCGCCGGTTTGTGCGTCGATCACTCGCCGCTGAACTCGGAGAGCAGCGCCTTGCGCTGCCGCTCACCCAGCCCGCGCAGTCGACGGCTGTTGGCGATCTCCAGCCGCTCCATGATCTGCGAAGCGCGGACCTTGCCAACGCCGGGAAGGGCTTCGAGCAGGGCGGAGACCTTCATCTTGCCCAAGACCTCGTCGTTGTCGGCGGTCTCCAGGACCTCCGCCAGCGTGGTTCCACCTCGCTTGAGGCGCTCCTTGAGCTCAGCTCGGGCGCGACGGGCGGCAGCCGCCTTTTCCAGAGCTGCTGCCCGCTGCTCCTCGGTCAGCTGGGGAAGGGCCACCATGTCCTCCGTGATGTGGGGTTTCTCTTGATCGGTGCGGGCGACGGTACCGAGTCCGCTCCACCGGGTTCCACTTGGGTCCCCGTTTTTGTGAGCAGGATTCATCCGCTTCGCCGCCCAGACCCGCCTGGTTCCGCTCGTACGAGGCGCGCACGAGCACGGGGCCGTTGCAAGTACTACCAACAAAGCCGCTGAAGTGCACTAATCTCGGCCAAAACTCTTCGAATGTGTCCGATTTCCGCACAGTTGAGCCACGCCGATGGCGTCCTCGCAGGTCACACCGGGGTGAAGTACCCCTCATTCGCGAGGTGATCAAGAACTCCCGCCGCTTCCGCTACGCGGAAGTTCCGCAAAAGTTCCGGACGGCCGACCGCCGCCGCGACGGCGGCGGCACCCAGGGCCGCAGCCGGACGCCGATCAGGCCCGGCGACGACGGCGGCAGGGCCCCGGACCTGGGATGACGGCACGTGACCAATCGCACACCGCCCGGATCCGCGGACACTACGCGGCGGGAAGGGTCTGCAGGGCGGCTTCGGTCGTTCGCTTCGCCGCGTCGCAGCTGGTGCCGACCTCGATCGGCGCTCCCGATCGCACGAGGGCGCTGACCAGAAGCGATCCCGCGTCCGCCACGTCGACCACGAACGTGCAGCCCGTGGCGTCGTTGACCTTCGCCGCCGGGTAGCCGCCGATGTCGAGCTTCTGGGCGCGCGGCTGGGCCTCGGTGAACTGCTGGAACGTGCGCTCCCGGTCCGCCGCCACGAAGACGCCCCAGCCCGGGCCGCCGGGGGTGCCCGACCCGTACTGGCAGCCCGGCTTGCCCGCGTTCTCCCCCGGCTTCGGTTCTTGGTCCAGGCCAAGGGTTCTCGCCTGGTCCGAGGTGAGCAGCGAGCACAGGTCGCCGGCTTCGAGCGACTTCGCCGCCGCGGTGCGGGTGGAGCCGTTCGGCGGCTGCTCGGCGGGAGTCGCGCCGGAGCTGCAGCCCGCCAGCAGAAATCCGGTCGCGATCGCGCCGGCCGCGATTCCCTTGCGCACGGTCCGCCTCCAGTCCGAGATTGCACTGCGAGCGGAACACTGCCACAGGAGCCGAAATTGGCACAACCATTGCTGCGCCATCCGGTTCGCCGCCTGCCGGGAACCGGGAATTTCCTCGTCAGTCGTCGTTGTTGCCGTTGTTCTCCAGCCGCTTTTCCCAGTTCTTCTGCCGTTCTTCCCAGCGCTTCTGGCGCTCTTCCCAGTGCTGGCCCGGCTGGCCGGCGTCCTCCTGCCCGGCGTCGGGAGGCGGCGGCTGCGGGGTGACCGTCACGATCACCGGGAGCGGCGGCGCGGGCGGCGGGATGGTGCGCACGTCCGCGGCGACGCGGTCCGCCGCGGCGAGGATGACGCGGGCGTTGTCCGGGTTGAGCTTGCCCTGCGCCTGCGCGGTGGCGATCTCGCGGTTCAGCTCGCCGAGGGCCGCCTCGGCGGCGGCTCGGTCGTTGGCCAGTGCCGCGGTCTTCACCGCTTCCACCTGCGCGATGAGCTGCCGGCGAACCTGCGGATCGACCGGCTCCGGCGCGCTACCGCAGCCGGCGAGCAGCAGCGCGAGCGCGGCGAGGAGGGCGCGTTTCATTCCCGGACCAGCCTTTCCAGGTTGGCGAGATCATCGGGCAGGCGAGCGACCCCCGCCGGCCCCGATTCCGGCGGCAGCGTCGGTGCGACGGGCGCTGCCGGCAGCGAGAGGAACCCGATCAGCACCACCAGCAGCACCAGCAGTCCGCCGCCGGCCAGCAGCAGCGGCCGGCGGTTCCGCCGCTTCTGCAGCTCGGCGACCGGGAGGTGCTGGGTGACCGGCCGGTTCGGCGGCTCGGCGACCGGGAGGTGCTGGGTCGTCGGCCGGTTCGGCGGCTCGGGCGGCCGTTGCGGGGCGGCCGGAATCCGCGGGATCACCTCGGTCGACCGGCCGCTGAGCAGGTCCGCGCTCTGCGCGGCGGTCGGCCGCCGCTCCGGTGCGGCGGCGGTCATCGCGATCAGCGCCCGGTGCAGGTGCGCGGGAATCCCGACCGGTACCTCCGGCGCGCGCACCAGCCTCGCCACGGCGCTTTCCGCGCCCGCACCGGGATATTCGACCCGGCCGGTGATGCATTCCAGCAGCACCAGGCCGAGCGCGTAGACGTCGGCCGGGTAGCTGACCTCGCCGCCGCTGACCTGCTCCGGCGCCATGTAGGTGGCGGTGCCGACGATGATCCCGGAACTGGTCATCCGCGCGACCGCGGCGGCCAGCCGGGAAATGCCGAAGTCGGCCAGGAAAGCCGTGCCGTCGCCTGCGATCAGCACGTTCGACGGCTTCACGTCGCGGTGCACGATCCCGTTGTCGTGCACGTGCGCCAGCACGTCGGCCAGCTGCCCACCGAGGTCGGCGACGTGCTCCGGCGGCAACGGGCCCGCGGCGATCGCGTCGGCCAGCGTCCGGCCCTCGACGAGCTCCATGATCAGGTAGAGCTCGTCCTCGCTGGCGCTGAAGTCGTGCACGGTGACCAGGCCGGGATGGCTCAACCCGGCGAGGATCCGCGCCTCCTCGGCGAACCGCTCCCGCCCGGTGGCATCGGCACCGGAGCGGAAGACCTTGGCGGCGACGACGCGCTGCAGCCGGGTGTCCATGGCCCGGTGCACGTCGGCCATCCCGCCGGTACCCAAGCGGGCGCCCAGCCGGTAACGCCCGCCCAGCAGAGGTGCCTCGCCCATCAACCCTCCGAACAGCCGGTCACCGGGAAAACCCTAACGGACCGACGGTCCGCGCCTGTTCGGGCCGCAGTGCCCAGGCCGATCGGGGTCAGGCGAACAGGAAGACCACCGCGGTGAAGGCGAAGCCCAGCGAAATCAGGTAGCCGACGATGCGCACGGCACGCCTCAACGAAGGTTCAGGTACACGGTCTCGACCAGATCCGGGGCGTTGATCAGGCGGAACTCGAGGACCGAGTTGTCCGCGAACTGGATTCCGAAGAACTCCACAGGCTCGCCGCCCCGACCGCGCTCGGCCGAGGTGAACCGGCCGACGTGCGGGATCGGGATCTCCCACCAGGTTTCGATCGGGCCGGCCGGGTGCTGCGGGGCTCGCGGCTGATCATCCTCGACCTTCGCCCTGCCCTTGCCGAACAAGCCACCCAGCAGCCCGGAAGACTCCTCGCCCTCCGGTGCTTTCTGCTGTTCAGCGGCCTTCAGCGCATCGGCGCGGGCATCCGCCTCCACGATCACCGCAAGCCGGCGGTTGCTGCACGCCAACCAGGAGAAGTGCTTCCCGCGACTCAGCGCGTCCCCGCACTGCGCGGCCGCTCGCCCCGGGTTGTCGGTGTGGAACCAGCCCCACACGGCCGGGTCGTGCACCCACTCGTCCGCCATGAACTCCCCCGCCGACAGACGGGCGTTCACCAGCGGCCACGGCGGCTGCAAGCCGTCGTCCTGCTGCGGAAGGTACGGAACCTGCCGGGTGTTGCCGAGCGTGGCGCCGAACCAACCCGGCTTGTGCTCGCCTCCCACGAGGAAGATGAGCTGCTCGCCGGGCGCGCACCAGCCGTCGGTGAGCAGGCGTAGCACTTTGGACCGATCCCTCATCGCTGGCCCTCGTCAGATTCTTCCGTGGGACATCGCCGCCAGCCGCTGCGCGGGCTTCTCATCGCGCGACGGGCTGATCTCGATCCCCGAGCCGTCCGTGAACTGCACGCGCAGGTACCAGGCCTTGTTCGAGGTGTAACCGCGGCCGAGTTTGCGCTGGTACGCGCTGACGTCGGCGATCGCAGGCCGCTGGATCTCCAAGTGCGCGCTGGCCGCCGGCACCGGGACGGCGACCCCGGGCTCGTACTCGGGCTTCGACGCGACGATGTCCCGGACGTCGCGGGCGAACTTCATCGCGCCCTTCCCGAACTTGAGCGCGCCGCCGAGGACGCCTTTCGACTCCTCGGCTTCCGCGGCCTCCTCAACGACTTCCTGGAAGGTCAGCCAGGACAACCGGTTCGAGGTCAACACCCAGAAGCCGTGCACGGCCTCGGCGGGAATGCGGGACAGCTCCGCGACCGCCATGCAGTCCGGGGCCGGACCGAACACGACGCCCGCGGGCCAGGTCTTCAGGTCGGAGTCGGTGTCCCCACCGGTGACCGCATCGAAGACCCCGCCCAGGACGCCTCCGGCGGCGTCGCCGATGCCGAGGGCGGCGCGCGCGCCCCACCCCTTCTTCGGCTTCCCCTTCTCGTCGAGCCCCTCGACGTCGAAGAGGTAGCTGTGCTGCGACCGGAGGCACCACAGGATGGGCTCCCCCGGCCGGCACCACTGCTGGCGAGCCGCCAGAACTTCGATCACGAGAAGCCCTTCTCCTGCGCCGATTTCCGCTCTTGTTCGTTCATCTGCCCGGTGACCTGATCCTCACCCTTGCCGTAGGCGTACTCGGCACCCTGCTCGATCGCCGCGTCCGTTGCCGTCGCGGCACCTTCCTTGAAGATCGCTCCGGTCAACCGCGTCGACCCGCCGAGCGTACTGGTCAGGAACCGCTGGGAAAGGTTGCCCGCCAGCGCCTCGGAGCCGGTCACACCCTGCATGAACCGGTTGCCCGTGGTGGTGGCGAACGTGCTCCCGTCAGCCCTCGTGAGGGTGTTGAACAAGGGGTTCGAGTCGAGCTTCCGCGCCACGAACTGGGAAACCTTCCCACCGTTGCGCATCTCGTTCATCTTGTCGATGACCTTGCGGAGCTTGCCGACCTCTCGCACCTTCTGCAGCAGCTCTTCCAGCTTCTGGAAGAGCTTGTAGAGCTTGCCCTGGATCTGAGCGATCCGGCCACCGACCCGAGCGCCCTGGCCGGCGACCTGCGCAGCCGTTCCGGCGCTGGCCGCGCCGACCGAGGCACCGGCGGTGATCCAGGATGCAGCCAAAGCGGCCAGCCACTGGACGATCAGGCCGATGATCAGCTCGGTGACGACGGAGATGAAGAACTCGACGAACATGTCGAAGATGTCCGCGATCATGTCCAGCGTGCCCTTGAGGTCGCGGACGTCCGCGGCCAGGGCCTTCGTGCCTTCGCCGAATTCCGTCATCTGCTTGCGGAAGGCGTCGCCGTCCTTGCCGACCCAGGTCTCCGCCGTGCCCTGCGCCCGCTGCGGCTCCTGCTCGGCGACCTGGTCGAGCCACTTCGCGACGTTCTCCCAGCCCTCGCCGGTGGCGCGCATCTGCTCGGGGTCACCGATGGCGAACTCGGCCAGCTCGATCAACGGGCTGAGCACGATCGACACGAGGAAGCCCAGGCCGTTGTCCATCAGCGCTTGGCCGGGGCTCGCCAGGCTCTGCAGCACCTCCGCCCGCGCGGACACGGTGGCCACGCCCCACTCCGGCGGCGAAGACGCGTCGGCGAGGTCCTGGCCGGCTGACACCCAGGACGAGCCGCGGCCCGCAGCCTGCTCGAACCAGTTCTTCGAGTCCCCGTCGCCCTTGTTGAGGCTCTGGAGGTCTCCCGGTCCCTGCGGCGCGCTCATCCGCCCAGCCCCTCTCCGGCCTTCTTCAGCATCTCCGAGATCTGCTGCTCGGTCTCCGCGTAGTCCTTGACCGTCTCGTCCAGCGATTCCTTCATGTGCTGCAGGAATTCCTGCGCCTTGGACGCCAGGTCCTTGCAGGAGTCCAGGCTTTCGAAGTACTTGCTGCTCAGGCCCACGGCGTCGCCGATGGGACCGAAGCACTCGTCGTCGACCTTGGCCTGGTGGAGCAGGTCGGCGAGCTGGCCGAACTTGTCGGCCAGGCTCTCGCACCCCTGGCCGTGGCCGGTCAACGTGCCCGGCGTCATCTTCAAATCAGTCAAGACAGCACCCCCTCAGCGAAGAAACGAGCCCGCAGAGGAGTCGTCATCGGAATTCCGCCGCGGTGATCACTTGGACGTTGCGGCACCTGCAGACGGTTCCCAATCAATGGTAATCAATTTCGCAACTCAGAAGATATGGGCGCTTCTTCCTCAATGTTCGATTTGTTCGATACGGGATCGAGTATCAGCAGAACAAAACGGACAGCAACGTGCCACTGTCGTCCACCTCCGACTAGGGCACAATTTCAACACCGAGCCGATACAATGCCGGAAAACAAACCAAATTTCCGATTCCGCACTTGGGATGGGTGGCCGCCATCGCAAAAGACGTGTCACCGCAAGGCTGCTCGGCCGTGGCTAAATGAAGCCCTTAACGTGGACCTTGGCGCTCACCTCGATGATGGAGCCGTCCGCGAACCGGTTCACCGAAAAACCGGACCCATCCGTGGATCGCCCTTTGAGGCTTCCCGTCATCTCCGCGAGGCGGTCCCTCGGGCACTCCCAGAGTGTCACCAGTTCCGTTCCGCCGATCAAGGACTCGGAAAGCTCTGCCACTGCGTTCATCGCGGAGCGAGCCTTGCCGAACAACCGCCCGAAACCCTTGGCACTCTCATCGGAATTCCCTGCCTCTAGGGCAGATTCCTGCCCCGGCTTGCCCACGATGGCGGCATCGGCTACGACAGCGATGCGGCGATCGGTACCGACGAACCAGGCTTCCGGTCCGGCCGCGACCAACAGGTCGGCGCATTCGACCGCCGCGCGCCCGGGCGAGTCGGCCTGGATCCAGCCGCGGATGGTCGGGTCGTGTACCCACTCGTCACCGTGGAAGCGCCCTTGCTGGACCAAGTCCGTCGGGTAGAGCACTTCGCCGAAGTCGACGTCGAAGTCGTGCGAGCGCGATGGGCGGTACGGGGCTTGGTGGCGGCCGGCGATGGTGGCACCGAAGTGCAGCTGTTCTCGGTTGCCGCCACCGTACCGCTGCAGCTTCTCCCCCTGCTGCAGCCACCCGTCTTCCACGAGCTTGACGAGCTGCTTTTCCGATTTCATACCCAACACCTACTCCCGGCCGAAGGTCATGGCCAGCAAGCGATCGACCTTGCCCGCGTTGTACGAGCTGCTTCCGGGCGAAGAAAGGTCGATGGTGGACCCGTCGGTGAGGGCCACGCGCAAGAACTTCCGCTCCTGCCCCCTCGCCTTGTACTCGGCGGCGTCGATGTTCGAGATGATGTTCCTGGGGAACTCGGCGTGCACCGTCAGCCCCGGCAGCTCCACTGTGCGGTGCTGCTGATCCACAGCCGCGTCGCCATCGCCGGGATCACCGCTGCTCTTCTTCTTCAGGCCACCCAACAAGCCGCCCTCGGCGCCTGCATCCGGCTTCTTCTCGGAGAATTCGAGCAGCCCGAGCCGATGGGACGTCAAAATCCACACGAACTCGCGCCCGCCCTTGTCGTTCACACCACTGGCCTGCCACTGGCCCAAGTGCGAAGCAGCGAAGCAGTCCCGGTTCTGACCCGATACGATCGCCGTCGGAACGTTCGGCGTGTTGTTGCCGCTATCTCCATCCGAAGGGGAGATAGCCTCGAGCGCGAGCCCTGCGACACCGCTCGCGACGCCCCCGAGCACCTTGCCCGCGGTCCACCGCTTGTCGCCCCGTTCATCGAGTCCGGCAACCTGGTAGAAGACGTACTTCGCCTTCGCTCCCACCGACTTCATGGGGTGGCACCACAGGATCCGTTCGTCGGGAGAACACCAGAACGCTCGGGCGGACAACACGTCTATCACGAGAACCCACGCTCCTGAGCCTGGTCACGTTGCTCGTCCGACAAATCCCCTCGGAACCAGCCCTTGCCGGTGTCGTACACCGCGTTCGCACCCTGTTCGATCGCCGCGCCCGTCACCACGTCGGTACCGGCAGCCATCGCTGCTTGACCGAAGGTGGCCTTGCCACCCAAGACACCGGTCAGCACATGCGAGGTCGCCGTGCTGGCCAGCCCCTGAACGCCCTTGAGGTCCTTCACGAACTGATCGCGTTCCGCCTGGATCGCCGCCTTGGCATCACCCGACGCGTTCGCGATGCGGTCGTCGAAGTTCCGCAGCGTACCGGCGTGCTGCTTCTCCACGTCCTGAAGGAACTTGCCCCCCTTGGTCGTGAGGTCACTCCCGTCCGCCTTGGTGAGGAACTTGGCCACCGGGTTTGAATCGATCTTCCGCGCGATCGCCTTCTGGATCATGTTGCCGTCGCGCATGTCGTTCATCTTGTCGATGACCTTGCGGAGCTTGCCCGCCTCACGGAGCTTTTGCAGAAGCTTCTCGATCTTCTGGAACATCTGGAAAAGCTTGCGCTGCACCTGCATGACACGCATCGTGATGCGAACTCCGGTGGCCCCGACCTGGACCGCGGTCCCGGCGCTCGCCGCGCCGACCGAGGCACCGGCCGTGATCCACGACGCAGCCAGGGCCGCCAGCCACTGGACGATCAGGCCGATGATCAGCTCGGTGACCGTCTGGATGAAGAACTCGACGACCATGTCGAAGATGTCCGCGATCATGTCCAAGGTGCCCTTGAGATCGCGGATGTCCGCAGCCAGGGCCTTCACTCCGTCGCCGAACTCCGTCATCTGGTTGCGGAAGGCGTCGCCGTCCTTGCCGACCCAGCTTTCGGCCGTCGCCTGCGCCCGTTGCGGCTCCTGCTCGGCGACCTGGTCGAGCCACTTCGCGACGTTCTCCCAGCCCTCGCCCGTGGCCTTCATCTGCTCGGGATCGCCGACCGCCCATTCGATCAGCTCGATCAGCGGGCTGAGCACGATGGATACCAGGAACCCCAGGCCGTTGCTCATCAGTGCCTGGCCAGGACTGGTCAGCAGCTCCAGCTGTTCCATCCGCATCGAGACCATCGCCGCGCCCCACTCGGGCGGCTCCGAGGCATCTGCAACGTCCTGGCTGGCACCCCACAGGGACGAGCCGCGGCCGGCTGCTTGGTCGAACCAGTTCTTCTGGTCGCCCTCGCCCTTGTTCAGGGTCTGGAAGTCGCCCGGCCCCGGCGCGCTCATCCGACCAATCCCTCCCCAGCCTTCTTCAGCATCTCGGAGATCTGCTGCTCCGTCTCGGCGTAGTCCTTGACCGTGTCGTCCAACGACTGCTTCGTCTTGACGAGGAATTGCTGCGCCTTGGACGCGAGGTCCTGGCATTCGTGCAGGCTGTCGAAGTAGATGCCGCTCAGGCCGACGGCGTCGCCGATGGGGCCGAAGCACTGGTCGTCGACCTCGGCCTGCTGGAGCAGTCCGGCCAATTGGCCGAACTTGTCGGCCAGGCTTTCGCAGCCCTGGCCGTGGCCGGTCAGGGTTCCCGGCGTCATCTTCAAGTCAGTCAAGACAATCCCTCTTAGTGCAGGAAGGAGCCCGAGGAGAAGTCGTCATCGTCGTAGTCCGCGCTCCGCTGCGGCCGCTGCGGCTGCGGTGGCGTTGCCGGACCCGCCGACGGCGGGCGGGTCGGGGCGGGCGGCGGCGTGGGGCTTTCCTGCTCGGGCGTCTCGTCCACGGCGGTCGGCTTGATCGCCACGCCTTCGACGTTGAACGCCTCCTGGAACTTGTCGAACTGGTCGCCGAGGATCGGCGCCACCACGTCGTTCATCTGCTCCGCCGCGATCGCCGTCGCCTGGCGGATGGTGGCCATGATCTGCTGCTGCAGTTCGTTGGCGGACTGGCGCACCGCGTTCGGCGCCAGGCGCAGGTCCAGCACCGCTCCCGACGGCGCCACGGTCACCGTCACCGACCGGTCCTGGCTGCTCGCCGTGCCCTGCATGTCCTGCATCTTGGACTGCAGCTCCGACGCCTTCTGCGCCTGCTCTTCGAACTTGCGCATCATTTCCTGGATGCGCTCAGACGCGCTGTTCACCGTCTGCCCCCTTTAACTTCCGATCCGTTGGGGCCGAGACTATCCGACCGGCCACAGCCCCTCGTGTCGTTCGAAAATCCGTTCCCGCGAGCAAATCAGCCGCGGGCGTGCAGCCTGTTGCCGAAACGGACACGCCGCGCAATTTGCACGACGACCACCACGATCATCAGGCTGGACGCGGCCATCAGCCCCATCAGGACGTGCTGCCCGGTCTTGTCGTAGCGCTCCGGCAGGACCACCGACGTCGGCCCCGTGCAGCGGACCTCGGCGGCACCGGAGAACCACGCCGGTTCCGGCCCCGGCAGCCGCGCGCTGCGGAGGCTGTTCGCCGGGCGGTCGGGGACGAATTCGCGCGCCTCGCCGGCCTCCGGGACCACCTGGCACTTCACGTACTCGTCCCGGTGGGCGGCGAGCCCGAACGGCTGCCCCCGATCGAGCTCCACGCGCGCGACCGGATCGGCCGTGGCCTCGCCCTGGCCGACGGTGCCGGACCAGATCGCGGCGCTGGTGGAGACCAGGAAGTAGCCGCCGGTGACCAGCCAGACCAGCACCAGGACGACGATCCACCGCAGCACGCGAGGCGGTTTCTTCTGCGCAACAGCGCCATTCGTTGCGGGATGCACGCGAACTTCGTACCAGACACCGGTTTCCCGAGCGGCCGAGGCTCGAACCGCCGGATTCCCCTCCGCCGGGCGACGTCCGGAGCCGCGTGATCGCGAAGGGCGCCGCCCGCCGGCATGGCCGGTCGGCGGCGCCCTTCACCTGGAACGAATCAGCCCTGGAGGAGTTCGGTCACCTCGTCGCGAATCCTGCGGGCCGTCGAGCGGAGGCCGTCGACCGTCGGGCCGTGGCGCAGGACGTCGCGGGCCGTCGCCGGGAGGACGTTCGGCAACGCCTTCCCGAACACCGCCCGCAGGCTCTGCACCGTCGCGCCCTGGGCGCCCAGGCCCGGGGCCAGGATCGGGCCGTTGAGGCGGGAGAAGTCCAGCTCCTCCGGGCGGATCGTGGCTCCCGCCACCACCCCCACGTGCCCCATCGGCTCCGTCCCCGCGTTGGTCTCCGCCGCCGAGTCCACGATGTACTGGGCGACCGAATCGCCGCTGCCGTGGATCGACTGCTGCAGGCCCGCGCCTTCCGGGTTGGAGGTCCGCGCCAGCACGAACACCCCGCGCCCCGTCTGCTCCGCGATGCCGATGGCCGAGGCCAGCGAGCCGTAGCCGAGGTACGGCGACACCGTGATCGCATCGGCCGCCAGCGGCGCGTGCTCGTCCAGGTAGGCCATCGCGTACGCCGTCATCGTGGAACCGATGTCGCCCCGCTTGATGTCCAGCAGCACCAGCGCACCGGCCTGCTGTGCCTCCCGGATCGTCTTCTCCAGCACCGCGATCCCGGCCGAGCCGTACACCTCGAAGAACGCCGACTGCGGCTTGAGCACCGCGACCTCACCGGCCAGCGCCTCCACCGCGGTCATCGCGAACCGCTCCAGCGACTGCGGGTTCTCGTCGAGGTCCCAGGCGTGCAGCAGCGACGGGTGCGGATCGATGCCGACGCACAGCGCGCCGCGCGCCCGCACCGAATCCGTCAGCCGCTGCCCGAAGCTCGCCCGCAGCGGATCGGTCATCGCTGCTCACCGCCTTGCCGCAGGGCCGCCTGCAGTGCCTGCAGGGGCCGGACGCCGATGTTGCCCTGGATGGCGGCCTCGATGCCCTGCACCGCCGCCGCCGCGCCCTGCACCGTCGTGATGCACGGGATGTCGCGGGAGACCGCCGCGGTGCGGATCTCGTAGCCGTCCACGCGCGGGCCCGGGTTGCCGTACGGGGTGTTGATCACCATGTCGACCTCACCGGCCTTGACCAGCTCGACGATGTCGCGGCCATCGCCGTTCTTCTCGATGTGCTTGCGCACCACCGTGGACGGGATCCCGTTGCGGCGCAACACCTCCGCGGTGCCGCTGGTGGCCAGGATCTCGAACCCGAGGTCCGCCAGCCGCTTGACCGGGAACACCAGGGAGCGCTTGTCCTTGTTCGCCACCGACACGAACACCCGGCCCGAGGTGGGCAGCGAGCCGTACGCGCCGGCCTGCGACTTGGCGAAGGCCTGCCCGAAGGAGACGTCGATGCCCATCACCTCGCCGGTGGACTTCATCTCCGGCCCGAGCAGCGAATCCACGCCGACGCCCTCGCGGGTGCGGAACCGGTGGAACGGCAGCACGGCTTCCTTCACCGCGACCGGCGCGTCGACCGGCAGGTCCGCGCCGTCGCCCTCCGCGGGCAGGATGCCCTCCGCGCGCAGGTCCGCGATCTTGGCGCCGAGCATGATCCGGGCCGCCGCCTTGGCCAGCGGCGCGGCGGTCGCCTTCGACACGAACGGCACCGTCCGCGAGGCGCGCGGGTTGGCCTCCAGCACGTACAGCACGTCGTCCTTGAGCGCGTACTGCACGTTCAGCAGGCCGTGCACGCCGATGCCCTGCGCAATGGCCTCAGTGGACTTCCGCACCTGCTCGATGTCCTGGCGCCCCAACGTGATCGGCGGCAGCGCGCACGCCGAGTCGCCGGAGTGGATGCCGGCCTCCTCGATGTGCTCCATCACGCCGGCGAGGTAGACGTCGGTGCCGTCGCAGAGCGCGTCCACGTCGATCTCGATCGCGTCGTCGAGGAAGTTGTCCACCAGCACCGGGTGTTCCGGGGTGACCTCGGTGGCGCGGGCGATGTAGTTCTCCAGCGAAGCCTCGTCGTAGACGATCTCCATGCCCCGGCCGCCGAGCACGTAGGACGGCCGCACCAGCACCGGGTAGCCGATCTCGTCGGCGATCCGCTTGGCGCCCTCGAACGACGTCGCGGTGCCGTACTTCGGCGCGGGCAGGCCCGCCCCGGCCAGCACGTCGCCGAACGCGCCGCGGTCCTCGGCCAGGTGGATCGCCTCCGGCGGCGTGCCCACGACCGGCACCCCGGCGTCGGCCAGCCGCTTCGCCAGGCCCAGCGGGGTCTGGCCGCCGAGCTGCACGATCACGCCCGCCACCGTGCCGGACTGCTGCTCGGAGTGCACGACCTCCAGGACGTCCTCGAAGGTCAGCGGCTCGAAGTACAGCCGGTCCGAGGTGTCGTAGTCGGTGGAGACCGTCTCCGGGTTGCAGTTGACCATGACGGTCTCGTACCCGGCCTCCCGCAGCGCCATCGCGGCGTGCACGCAGGAGTAGTCGAACTCGATGCCCTGGCCGATGCGGTTCGGACCCGAGCCGAGGATGATCACCTTCGGCCGCTCGCGCTGCTCGGTGACCTCCGACTCGGCCGCCGGGTCGGACTCGTAGGCCGAGTAGTGGTACGGCGTCCGGGCCGCGAACTCCGCCGCGCAGGTGTCGACCGTCTTGTACACCGGCCGCACGCCCAACCGGTGCCGCAGCGTGCGAACGCCGTCCTCACCAGCCAGTTCCGGCCGCAGCGCGGCGATCTGCCGGTCCGACAGGCCGGCCCGCTTGGCGCGCCGCAGCAACGCCGCGTCCAGCACCGGCGCCTCGACCAGCTCGCCGCGCAGTTCGACCCATGCCGCGATCTGGTCGACGAACCACGGGTCGATGCCCGAGGCCTCGTGCACCTGCTCCACCGAAGCGCCCAGCCGCAGCGCGCGCTCCACTGTGTACAGACGCCCGTCGTGCGGCGTGCGAAGTTCGTCCAGGGTGGACTCTGCGGTGACGCCCTCGGGGTCGGCCTTGGTCCAGAAACCGGCCGCCTTCGTCTCCATCGAGCGCAGCGCCTTGCCCAGCGCCTCGGAGAAGCTGCGGCCCACGGCCATCGCCTCGCCGACGCTCTTCATCGTCGTGGTCAGCTCCTGGTCGGCGCCCGGGAACTTCTCGAAGGCGAACCGCGGCACCTTCACGACCACGTAGTCCAGCGTCGGCTCGAAGCTCGCCGGGGTCTCGCCGGTGATGTCGTTCTGGATCTCGTCCAGCGTGTAGCCCACGGCCAGCTTCGCGGCGATCTTGGCGATCGGGAAGCCGGTCGCCTTCGACGCCAGCGCCGAGGACCGCGACACCCGCGGGTTCATCTCGATGACGACCATCCGGCCGGTGCCCGGGTGGATGGCGAACTGGATGTTGCAGCCGCCGGTGTCCACCCCGACCTCGCGCAGCACCGCGATGCCCACGTTGCGCATGTGCTGGTACTCGCGGTCGGTCAGCGTCATCGACGGCGCCACGGTCACCGAGTCACCGGTGTGCACGCCCATCGCGTCGATGTTCTCGATCGAGCAGATGACCACCACGTTGTCGGCGTGGTCGCGCATCAGCTCGAGCTCGTACTCCTTCCAACCGAGGACGCTCTCCTCGATCAGCACCTCGTGCACCGGCGACTCGGCCAGCCCGAAGGAGGCCATCCGCTCCAGGTCTTCCTCGGTGTGCGCCATGCCCGAGCCCAGGCCGCCCATGGTGAAGCTGGGCCGGATCACCACCGGCAGGCCGCGCTCGGCGACGAACGCCCGCACGTCCTCCATCGACTTGCACACCGCCGACTCCGGCACCTCGCCGCCGACGGCGCGCACGATGTCCTTGAACCGCTGCCGGTCCTCGCCGCGCTGGATCGCCTCGAAGTCGGCGCCGATCAGCTCCACGCCGTACTTCTCCAGCGTCCCGCGCTCGTGCAGCGCGACCGCCGTGTTCAGCGCGGTCTGCCCGCCGAGGGTGGCCAGGATCGCGTCCGGCCGCTCGGCCTCGATCACCTTCTCCACGAACTCCGGGGTGATCGGCTCGATGTAGGTCGCATCGGCGAACTCCGGGTCCGTCATGATCGTCGCCGGGTTCGAGTTCACCAGCGAGACGCGGATGCCCTCTTCGCGCAGCACCCGGCACGCCTGCGTACCGGAGTAGTCGAACTCGCACGCCTGGCCGATCACGATCGGCCCGGAACCGATGACGAGTACGTGCTTGATATCAGTTCGCTTGGGCATCAGCGCGCCTCACTCATCAGGTCGACGAACTTGTCGAACAGCGGCGCGGCGTCGTGCGGGCCCGCCGCCGCTTCGGGGTGGTACTGGACGCTGAACGCCGGGCCGTCGAGCAGCCGGAGCCCCTCGACCGCACCGTCGTTCGCGCAGTGGTGGCTGACCATCGCGCGGCCGAAGTCGGTGTCGAACCGCTCGCCCGGCTCGCCCTCGACGGCGAAGCCGTGGTTCTGCGCGGTGATCGCGACCTGGCCGGTCTCGACGTCGATCACCGGGATGTTGATGCCCCGGTGCCCGTAGCGCAGCTTGTAGGTGCCGCGGCCGAGCGCGCGGCCGAGGATCTGGTTGCCGAAGCAGATGCCGAACAGCGGCAGCTTGCGGTCCAGGGCCTGGCGGGTCAGCTCGACCTGCTGGTCGGTGGTGGCCGGGTCGCCGGGGCCGTTGGACAGGAACAGGCCGTCCGGCTTGACCGACAGCACCTCGTCCAAGGTGGACACCAGCGGCAGCACGTGGACCTCGATGCCGCGCTCGGCCATCATCCGCGGCGTGTTGGACTTGATGCCCAGGTCGAGCGCGGCCACGGTGAAGCGCTTCTCGCCGATGGCGGGCACGACGTAGGGCTCGGCGGTGGTCACGTCGCCCGCCAGCGAGGCGCCGACCATCTCGGCGCTCGCCTTGACCGCGGCGACCATCTCGTCGTCGGAGCCGAGTTCCGGCCCGGAGAAGATGCCGCCGCGCATCGCGCCCAGCTCGCGGACGTGACGGGTCAGGGTGCGGGTGTCGATGCCCGCGATGCCGACGATGTCCTGCCGCTCCAGCTCCTCGACCAGCGACCGGCGGGAGCGCCAGTTCGACGGGATGCGGGCGGGATCGCGGACGGCGTAGCCGGCGACCCAGATCTGCTTCGACTCGTCGTCCTCGTCGTTCCAGCCGGTGTTGCCGATCTGCGGCGCGGTCTGCACCACGATCTGGCGGTGGTACGAGGGATCGGTCAGGGTCTCCTGGTAGCCGGTCATGCCGGTGGTGAACACGACCTCACCCAGGGTGCGGCCCACCTTGCCGTAGGCCTCCCCGCGGAAGATCCGGCCATCCTCGAGCACCAGTGCGGCCGGGATGTGGTCGCTCATTTGTCCTCCTGCCGCGAACTCGCGGTCTCGTGTTGCGTCGGCTCGTCAGCGGGCGCCAGTGCCCGGACCGCCTCGACCCACTCGGTCTGCGTTGTCTTGTCGTCGCCGCGGAACCCGGTGTCCAGCAGCTGCTCGCCCAGCCGCCAGGTCACCACGACCAGGCCGGCACCGGGCACCACCTTGTTGGCCAGCTTGTGGTCCAGGCGGCTGTCCACGATGGACTCCGCCGGGATCCACACGTCGCTGGCCCCGGTTCGTCGCAGCAGCAGGCCCGCGGCGTGCAGGTGCGCGGTGCCGTTGGCGCGGTGCCCGATGTCGCCGACCGCGATGCGGTCCTGCCAGTCGGTCGCCTTCGTGGTGCCGACGTACATGCCGGTCGCGGCGGGCAGCAGCTCCTCGCCCGGTTCGGCCGGCGGCGCCGGGAAGTCCGGCAGCTCGGCGGCCTGGCGGCGCGCCCGGCCGGTCCAGCCCCGCCGCATGCCGAAGAACACCAGGGCGACCAGCGCGGCCATCCCCAGCACCCACAGGAAGCGTTCCATCAGCGCGTCACCTTGCCCTCGTGCGCGGTGAGCCGGCCGCGCAGCAGCGTCGCGACCACGCGGCCGGGCAGCCGCATGCCCTCGAACGGCGAGTTCTCGCCGAGGCTGGCCAGCTCCGCGGCGCGCACCGTCCACTCGGCGTCGGGGTCGACCAGCACCAGGTTCGCCGGCTCGCCCGCGGCGACCGGGCGGCCCTGGTCGGTCAGCCCGCCGATCTCGGCGGGCCGCTCGCTCATCACCCGCGCCACGCCGCGCCAGTCCAGCAGCCCGGAGCGCACCATCGTCTGCACGACGATGCCGAGCGCGGTCTGCAGGCCGAGCATGCCGGGCTTCGCCGCGGACCACTCGCAGTCCTTGTCCTGCGCGGCGTGCGGGGCGTGGTCGGTGGCCACGCAGTCCACGGTGCCGTCGGCCAGCGCCTGGCGCAGCGCCAGCACGTCGGCGTCGGTGCGCAGCGGCGGGTTGACCTTGTTGATCGGGTCGTAGGTCGCCAGCCGGTCGTCGGTCAGCAGCAGGTGGTGCGGCGTGACCTCGGCCGACACCCGCCCGTTCGACTTCCGGGACTTCCACCAGCGCAGGATCTCGGCGGTGCCTTCGGTGGAGACGTGGCAGACGTGCAGCGTGCCGCCGGTGTGCCCGGCGAGCAGGCAGTCGCGCGCCACGATCGCTTCCTCCGCCGGCGCGGGCCAGCCGGCCAGGCCCAGCCGGGCGGCGTTCGCACCCTCGTGCGCCTGCGCGCCCGCGGTCAGCCGCGGCTCCTCGGCGTGCTGCGCGACGACGCCGCCGAAGGACTTCGTGTACTCCAGCGCGCGGCGCATGATCAGCGGGTCGTGCACGCAGTGGCCGTCGTCGGAGAACACCCGGACCTCGGCGACGCTGCGGCGCATGGTGCCCAGCTCGGCGAGCTTCTCGCCCTTGAGCCCCACCGTCACCGCGCCCACCGGGTGCACGTCGACCAGGCCGACCTCGCGGCCGCGCCGCCACACGTGCTCGACGATCACCGCGTTGTCGGCGACCGGATCGGTGTTGGCCATCGCGAAGACCGCGGTGTAGCCGCCGAGCGCGGCGGCCATCGAACCGGTCTCGACGGTTTCGGCGTCCTCCCGGCCCGGCTCCCGCAGGTGCGTGTGCAGGTCCACGAAGCCCGGCAGCGCCACGGCCCCGCCGGCGTGCACGATCTCGTCCGCATCGGCCTCGAGAGCCGGGCCGATCTCCGCGATCACCTCGCCGTCGATCAGCACGTCCACCGGCTCGCCCTCGCCGTACGGGCGGACGTCCTTCAGCAGCACCCGGCTCATGACTGGTCCGCCTCTCCGCGCTTCACAGTTCCGCCTCTCCGCGATTCACAGTGGTGGTTACGCCCAGGACCAATCCCGCGTTTCGCGGTTTCCTGCGGCCAGCTCGCGTCACGGTCCCCTGAGGCGCGGTCGAGCAGAACTCGAGCCGACACAGCACAACCCATGCCCGTTCCGCCTCTCCGCGATTCACAGTGGTGGTTACGCCCAGGACCAATCCCGCGTTTCGCGGTTTCCTGCGGCCAGCTCGCGTCACGGTCCCCTGAGGCGCGGTCGAGCAGGACCGGGGCTGACACAGGGCTACTCATGCCGCGAGCTCCTCTCCGGCGAGCAGGTGGTAGAGCACCGCCATCCGCACGTGCACGCCATTGCTGACCTGCTGGGTGATGGCGGCGCGCGGCGAATCGGCCACGGCCGGCGCGATCTCCATGCCGCGCAGCATCGGGCCGGGGTGCAAGATCACCGCGTGCTCGGGCAGCCTGCCCAGCCGCGCCTCGTTGAGGCCGTAGGCGATCGAGTACTCGCGCGCCGACGGGAAGAAACCGCCGTGCATCCGCTCGGCCTGGACCCGCAGCATCATCACCGCGTCCAGCTTCGGCAGCTCCGGGTCCAGCTCGTGGCGCACCTCCGCGCCCCACTGCTGCGCCCCGGCGGGCACCAGCGTCGGCGGCGCGACCAGCACCACCTCGGCGCCGAGGGTGCGCAGCAGGTGCACGTTCGAGCGCGCCACCCGGCTGTGCAGCAGGTCGCCGACGATGGCGATGCGGCGCCCGGCCAGCTCGCCCAGCCGCTCCCGCAGCGTCGCGGCATCCAGCAGCGCCTGGGTGGGGTGCTCGTGCATGCCGTCGCCGGCGTTGACGACCTGGGTGCCGACCTCGTCCAGCCAGCCGGCCAGCCGTTGCGCCGCGCCCGAGGCGGGGTGCCGGACGATCACGCAGTCGGCCCCGGCGGCGGCCAGCGTCAGCGCGGTGTCGCGCAGCGACTCGCCCTTGTTCACCGAAGAACTGCTGGCCGAGACGTTGATCACGTCGGCGCTCATCCACTTCCCGGCGACCTCGAAGGACACCCGGGTGCGCGTGGAGTTCTCGTAGAACAGGGTCACCACGGTCCGGCCGCGCAGCGTCGGCAGCTTCTTGACCTCGCGCCCCAGCAGCGTCTGCTTCAGGGTGTCGGCGGTGTCGAGCACGCTCGTCGCGGTGGCGGCGTCCAGACCTTCGGTGGACAGCAGGTGGCGCATCACCGGACCTCCTCGTCCTGCGTGGTGCCCGGGCGGCGCAGCACGACTCGGTCGGTGCCGTCGGTCTCGGCGAGCTGGACCGCGACGCCCTCGGAGCGCGAGGTGGGGACGTTCTTGCCGACGTAGTCGGCGCGGATCGGCAGCTCGCGGTGCCCGCGGTCGACCAGCACCGCCAGCTGCACCGCCCGCGGCCGGCCCTGGTCGCGCAGGGCGTCGAGGGCGGCCCGCACGGTCCGGCCGGAGAACAGCACGTCGTCGACGAGCACGACCAGCGCGTTGTCGATGCCCTGCACGGGCAGGCTGGTGGGCTCCAGCGGACGGTTCGGGCGATGCCGCAGGTCGTCGCGGTAGAGCGTGATGTCGAGGATGCCGGTGGGCACCGTCACGCCGCTGAACTCGCTGATCTTCGCGGCCAGCCGCTGGGCCAGTGAGGTTCCCCTCGTCGGGATGCCCAGCAGCACCACGTCGCTGCTTCCGGTGTCCAGCGCGGTCTTCTCGATGATCTGGTGGGCGATCCGGGCTATCGTGCGCGCAACGTCACCGGCCGAAAGCAGCTCCCGCTGCCCGACCGGATCCGTCGCGTCCGCCGGTTGGCGTGACGCCACGGTGCGACCTCCTTCCCCGCCTCACGGGACGGGTCCTTAAAGGATGGTGTGTGAGCTGCCCCGCAGTCTCCGGGCCGGAAACCACTGCCGACCGCCGGGCTGCCTTGTACGCTATCAGCGCTGCGAGGTCAATCGTCCGGGTGGTGTGGTGGTGTTCGCCGCATTGCCAGCAAAGACCAACTTGACCTGGTGACGCTGGCGAGCGAACATTACTCTCCGTATCGATCTGAGCTTTGCTCCCCGGTCGCCGTTATCGGCTAACGGGGCGAACGAACGGAGAAACGCCACATGGGCGACTACGCCAAGGCGCTGGGCAGCAAGCTCCGCGCTATCCGCCAGCAGCAGGGTCTGTCGCTGCACGGCGTCGAGCAGAAGTCTGGCGGGCGGTGGAAGGCCGTGGTCGTCGGGTCCTATGAGCGAGGCGACCGTGCGGTGACCGTGCAGAAGCTGGCCGAACTGGCCGACTTCTACGGTGTTCCGGTCGCGGAACTGCTTCCCGAAGGTCGGGTGCCCTCCGGCGCCGAACCTGCCACCAAAGTTGTGATCAACCTGGAGCGGCTGCAGCAGCTACCTGCAGAGAAGGTGGGCCCGCTGGCCCGCTACGCGGCCACCATCCAGAGCCAGCGCGGTGACTACAACGGCAAGGTGCTGTCCATCCGCACCGAGGACCTGCGATCCCTGGCCATCATCTACGACATGACGCCAGGCGAGCTCACCGAGCAGCTCATCGACTGGGGCGTGCTTCCCCCGGAGGCCCGCCCAGCCCGGGAGGAGTGACACCACACCCGGCCCACCCGTTCGAGTGGGCCGGGCACGTGACGGGGCACCCACCGCGACCAATGGCCGCAACGGGTGCCCCTTCGTTTTCCCCGGTCAACCGGCCCCACCCCACCCCCGCCCCGCGGAGGTCCGCAATTTCAATGGAAATCGAAGCTCTGATTTCCATTGAAATTGCGGACCTCTCGTCACCCGTTCGGGGGCATGACGAGACGAGGGGCGTCCCCGGCCAAGTCGCCTGGCCTGGGACGCCCCTCGCTTGTAACTCGTTCGGGCTACTCCGCCGCGGTCTGCTCCGGGCGGACCGACTTGCGGAGCCGGTCGCCGATGCCCGCGATGCGGCCCAGCACGCCGTTGACGAAGCGCGGCGAGTCGTCCGTGGACAGCGCCTTGACCAGCTCCACGGCCTCGTCGATGGCCACCGCCGGCGGCACGTCGTCGCTCCACAGCAGCTCGTACAGGCCCAGCCGCAGCACCGAGCGGTCGACCGCGGGCATCCGCCCCAGCGACCAGCCCTCGGCGTGCTGCGTGAGCACCTCGTCGATCCGCTCCCGGTTCGCCGTCACGCCCTCGACCAGGGCGATCGTGTAGTCGCCGATCGGCGGGACCTCCGGCGAGCCGACGCGATCGGCCAGCAGGGTCACCGCGTCGACGCCGCGCTGATCGGCCTCGTAGAGGAAGTCCACGGCACGCTTGCGTGCCTTGCTCCGAGAACCCACCTCACACCCTCTTTCCGGCCGGACCGAATGCCGCGGCCGATGGGCAGGCGATCATTTGCTGCTGACGCGGCTGAGGTACCGGCCGTCGCGCGGGTCGACCTTCACCTTGTCACCGGTGTTGAGGAACAGCGGGACCTGGATCTCCGCACCGGTCTCCAGGGTGGCGGGCTTGGTGCCGCCGGTGGAGCGGTCGCCCTGCAGGCCCGGGTCGGTGTGCGAGACGACGAGCTCGACCGAGGCGGGCAGCTCGACGTACAGCGGGGCCTCGTCGTGGCGGGCCACGACGACGGCGCTGTTCTCCAGCATGTAGTTCGCGGCGTCCCCGACGACGTCGGCCGAGATGTTGACCTGGTCGTAGGTGTCGGGGTCCATGAACACGTAGTCGGTGCCGTCGTTGTAGAGGTAGGTCATCTCGCGGCGGTCGACGTTCGCGGTGTCCACCTTGACGCCGGCGTTGAAGGTCTTGTCCACGACCTTGCCGGAGAGGACGTTCTTGAGGGTGGTGCGAACGAAGGCGCCGCCCTTGCCGGGCTTGACGTGCTGGAAGTTCACGACGGTCCACAACTGGCCGTCGATGTTGAGCACCAGTCCGTTCTTCAAGTCGTTCGTGGATGCCACGGTGGGGGTCTCTCCTGTGGTGATGGCTTGGGCGTGTTGCCGACGCGAACCGGATTCCGGCGTACCGGCGCACCTCGGCGCGTCAGACTTCGACGAGCTCCTTCGTCGTCAAGGTGAGGAGCTCCGGCGTGCTGGGACGCACGACCAGCGTGTCCTCGATGCGGACCCCGCCCTGCCCTGCCAGGTAGACACCAGGCTCGACGGTGACCGCCATCCCGGCGCCGATTCTACCGTCCCCCCGCTGCGACAACGCCGGTGCCTCGTGGATCTCCAGGCCGACGCCGTGTCCGAGGCCGTGCAGGAACTGCTCGCCGTAGCCCGCGTCCTCGATCACCTTGCGGGCCGCGGTGTCCACCGCCTTCACATCGGCGTCGACGGCGAGGGCGGCCCGGCCGGCGGCCTGCGAGGCGCGCACCAGCTCGTAGATCTCGCGCTGCCAGTCCGCCGCCTTGCCGAGCACCACGGTCCGGGTCATGTCCGAGTGGTAGCCGTCGACGAGGGCGCCGAAGTCCATCTTCACGAAGTCGCCGACCGCCAGCACCGCGTCAGTGGGCCGGTGGTGCGGCACCGCGGAGTTCGCCCCGGCGGCGATGATCGTGTCGAACGACGGGCCGGCCGCGCCGTGGTCGAGCATCCGGGTCTCCAGCTCGCGGGCGACCTCCAGCTCGGTGCGGCCGGGGCGCAGCCCGCCGTGCGCGATGAGGTCGGCCAGCGCCCGGTCGGCGGCCGCGCACGCCATTCGCAGCGCGTCGATCTCGGTCTCATCCTTGATCAGCCGGAGCTGTTCGACGAGGCCGGGCGCGCGCACGAGTTCCGCCTCGCCCGCCGCGGCGGCCAGCACGTCGCGGCCGTCGACGGTGACGTGCTGGCTTTCGAAGCCGACGCGGCGGTGCCCGGCGGCGTCGGCCCCGATCCGCTCGGCCAGCGCCAGATCGCTCGACCGCTCGACGACCCGCTCCAGGTCCGGCACCTGCGACCCGGCCTGGATCAGGTACCGGCCGTCGGTGCAGAACACCGTCCGCGACTCGGTCCCCGGCTCGTCGGCGGCGTGCACCACCAACGCCGCGTTGGATCCGGTGAAGCCGGTCAGGTAGCGGATGTTGAGCAGATCGGTCACCAACATCGCGTCCAGGTCCCGCTCGCGCAGCTGTTCGCGGAGGGCGTGGCGTCGGTGGGCGTGCGTTTCGGGCATGTTTCGGAGCCTAGCTCGCGCCGTGGGGAACGGGCCTGGTCACGCCAACGTCGGCGGGAAGCCGCCACGAGCTTGCGCGGCCCGGCTCGTCGGTGCAGGGCGCTACCCTCCCGGCATGTCGCTGACGTGGAGCGCGTTGGACAGTCCTGTCGGGGAGCTGACGGTCGTCGCGGCCGCCGGCGAGGTGTGCCGGGTCGCCTTCGCCGCGCCGGACCGGGTGCTCGGCGAGTTCGACGGCGCCGAGCCGAGCCGGGGCACCTGTGTCGCGGCCGAGACCGCGCGGCAGCTCTGCGAGTACTTCTCGCGCGGGCGCCGGGAATTCGACGTGCCGATCGCGTGGGCGCCGCTGGAGGGCCTGCGGCTGCACGTGTTGCGCACGCTGCACGAGCTGGTGCCCTTCGGCGAGACGGTGAGCTACAAGGGGCTGGCGGAGCTTTCCGGACGGCCGGAGGCATCGCGGGCGGTCGGCACGATCATGGGCAGCAACCCGGTGCCGCTGCTGGTGCCGTGCCACCGGGTGCTGGCCAGCGGCGGCGGCCTCGGCGGGTTCGGCCCGGGCCTGGAGGCCAAGCGGCGGCTGCTGGTGCTGGAGGGGGTCCTGGAGCCCAGCCTGCTGGAGCTCGACCTGCTCTCGTGAGCGATCGTTTCCGGCGAGGACCGGAACCTTCACCCACGAGCCCGGCGGCCCAGGAACAGGTGGTAGGTCGTCTCCCGCTGCCCCAGCGTCACCGGGATCGGGATCTCCTCGCAGTTCCCGAAGACCTCGCGCATGGCGGCGCTGAGGTCCGGGGAGGTGTCGGCCGACCAGATCGCCACGGTGCCTTCCGGGGTGAGCTTCTCCCTGCAGCGGACCAGGAAATCGGCCCGGTAGAGAGCGGAATTGCCGTCGTAGACGAGGAAGTCCGGGCCGTTGTCCACATCGAGCAGCAGGACGTCGACGCTGCCTGGTGGTTGCGCGTCGAGCACCTCGGCGACGTCGCCGACGCGGAACACCACCCGGTCGTCCCGGATCGCGTCGGCGGTTTCGGGGACGAGCCCGCGGCGGTGCCAGTCGATCAGGTCCGGCTCGATCTCGACGACGTGCGCTTCGCGGACCCGCGGATCGGCCAGCACTTCCCGCAGCGTGAACCCCAGCCCCAGGCCGCCGACCAGCACCCGGTCGGTCCGGGCGGCGGCCCGCAGGGTAGCGCCGGCGAGCAGCCGTTCGGTCTCGGTGTGCACCGTGTCCATCACGAAAACGCCGTTGACCCGGAGCTCCAGCGCGCCGCCCCGGCGGAGCAGCACGAGTTCCCCGCGCTCGGTGCGAGAACGTGCGACAAGACTTGACATCGTCCGTACCGTACCGCGCCGGGCACGCGGGCCGTCGCGGCTTCTCCGGTCCCGGGTTCCGGAAGGTGGTGAGCGTTTTTCCCGCTCCCCGTTCGCGGCGGAACCCGGTGGCATCTGGGGTCATTCGAACGGCTATCGCGTGGCGGCGTGGCGCGGATTGGCGCTGTCCGGCGGGGTGCTGCTTGATTGGCGGCGGGCCGAGACCCCGGCCTCGGAATCGAACGGAGAACTTCTTTGCAACACCCAGGAATCCGCATCGGATGTCAGGTGATCCCGAGCGGACAACAGCATTCGGATCGCCGTCGCAGCGAGACATCGCAGCCGACAACTCGCCGCGCTTTCCTGGGGATGGCGGCGATTCTGCCGTTGGCCGCCTGCACGAACGGCGAGACGCCCGCTCCTCCTCCCGCCACGGCGACGCCCTCGCCCGCCGCGGATGATCATCATGCCGGCTTGGCCGAGCTGGAGCGGAAGTTCGACGCTCGCCTGGGGGTGTACGCCCTCGCCACCGGCACCGGTGCGACCATCGCCCACCGAGCGGACGAACGCTTCGCGTTCTGCTCCACGTTCAAGGGACTTGCGGCGGCAGCGGTCTTGCAGCGCAACCCGATGTCGCACCTGGACGCGGTCGTCACGTACACCGAGGGCGATCTCATGAAGAGCTCCGCCATCACCAGGCAGCACGTGGCCACGGGGATGACGATCGGCCAGCTGTGCGACGCCGCGGTCCGCTACAGCGACGGCACGGCGGGCAACCTCCTGCTCCGCGACATCGGCGGGCCCGCCGAACTCACGGCGTTCGCCCGCGGCCTCGGCGACACGGTCACCCGGATGGACCGGATGGAGCCGACGATCGCGGACGCCGTCCCGGGAGACCCGCGCGACACGACTTCGCCCCGCGCGATCGGCACCGACTACCAGCGGATCGTGCTCGGGGACGTCCTGCCCGCCGACAAACGCGCCTTCCTCCACGACCTGCTGGCGCGCAACGCCACCGGCGCCGGCGCCCAACGCATCCGGGCCGGCACACCGCAGGGGTGGGCCGTGGCCGACAAGACCGGCACCGGCGACTACGGCACGCTCAACGACATCGGCATCGTGTGGCCCCCGGACTCCGCGCCGCTCGTCATCTCGATCATGTCCGGCAAGGCCGCCAAAGACGCCGAATACAAACCGGCCCTCATCGCCGAGGCCACCGCACAGGTGATCGCCGCGCTCACCTGACGGTTCCGCAACTCTTGCCTGACCGCGATCGCTGCCAGCCTGGGGCGCCCCAGGCCGGCGGCACCGAACTGCAGCCGATCCGCGGGCACCCGGCACCGGGAATTTTTCGCGGTATTCACCAGGGCTGTTGCCGATTGTCCTGGTAATGGCTCGCGTGCTGAGCCGGTTCGGGTAGTCGGCGGCGGCGCTTCGGGGTATTGGCGGCCGATGCGGCCGCTCCGACAATTGTTGTGACCCGAAACTTATTCCCCACCCCGAAGGGAAGCGCCGTGCTCAGCAGACGTTCCTTCCTCGGCGGCGTCTCCGCCGCAGCCCTAGCCGTCCCCGCCATCGGCGGCCTCGCCGCCGCCCCGGCCTTCGCCGGCCGCCGCGCTCCCGACGTCCCGCTACCGCTGACGATCGTCAACCGCAGCGGCCAGTTCGACAACGCATCCATCTGGGTCTACGTCGTCGGCGTGAACCTCGACTCCGGCGAGCAGTGCCGGGTCGCGCCGGACGGGCAGCTGGTGCCGGTTTCGCCGTCCGACAACGGTTCCGACGGCTTCGCCGACTACGCCATCCCGCTGCAGGGCAGCGGCGACACGACGCTGAACCTGCCGAGCATGTCCGGCCGGATCTACTTCGCGCTCGGCGAGAAGCTGAAGTTCAAGGTCGTCTCGGGCGGCGACGGCAAGCCCGCGCTGCAGTACCCGGCGGGCTGGGTCGACACCGACCCGAACCACTCGATCCTGCACGACACCGTCGAATTCACCCTCAAGCCCGACGGGATGTACTGCAACACGACGATGGTCGACATGTTCAGCGTGCCGCTGTCGATCCGGCTGCAGGGCGCGCAGGACCAGACGACGGGCACGGTGCCCGCAGGGGGCCGCGAGAAGATCCTCAGCGGTGTCACCGAGAACGCGGACTTCGCCGGGCTGCGGCAGCAGGACCTGCGGGTGATCGCGCCGGGCCACGGGCTCGACCTCGGCGCGTTCTCCGGCAGCTACTACGACTCCTACATCGACGAGGTCTGGGCCAAGTACCAGGGCAGCCAGCTGAAGGTGAACACCGGCGACGGCCGCATCTTCACGGGCCAGATCTCCGGCGACACCTTCAACTTCGACGGCGGCGTGCAGCCGATCGGCCGACCGTCCACGAGGGACGTCCTGTTCTGCGACGGCGCGCTGGCCGCCCCGAACGACGGCATCACCGGTCCGGTGGCGGCCATCCTGGGCGCCGGCTTCAACCGCTCCATCCTGCTGGACGCGGCCGACCAGCCCGGCACCGATCCCGGCGCGTTCTACCAGCACCAGGTCACCAACCACTTCGCCAAGGTGATGCACGCCAACACCGAGGACGGCAAGGCCTACGGGTTCGCCTTCGACGACGTGGCCGGTTTCGCCTCCTACATCCAGGACGGGGCGCCGAAGTCGATCACCGTGACGCTGACCCCGTGGTGACCGGCTCCGGCTTCGACCGCGGCCCGGCGACCCGGATCGACACCGAGAACGCCGTCGCCAGCAGGCAGAGCAGGCCCGCGCCGTACCAGGCGGCGGCGTAGTCGCCGAACTGGTCGCGCACCACGCCCGCGATGCTGGCGATGGCCGCCGCGCCGATCTGGTGCGAGGCGAACACCCAGCCGAACACCACCGAGGCGCGAGGCCCGAAGTGCTCCCGGCACAGCGCCATGGTCGGCGGCACGGTGGCCACCCAGTCCAGCCCGTAGAACACCACGAACAGCACCATGCTCGCCTCCACCGAGGGGCCGAGCAGCTGCGGCAGCACGAACAGCGACAGGCCGCGCAGCGTGTAGTAGGCGGCGAGCAGCAGCCGCGGGTTGACCTTGTCGGTCAGCCAGCCGGAGAACACCGTGCCGAGCACGTCAAACACGCCGATCACCGCGAGCAGCCCGGCGGCGGTCGTGGTCGGCATGCCGTGGTCGTGCGCGGCGGGCACGAAGTGCGTGTTCACCAGCCCGTTGGTGCTCGCCCCGCAGATCGCGAATCCGCCCGCCAGCAGCCAGAAAGCGGGCTTGCGGGCCGCGTCGCGAAGGGCGCGCAGCGCGACCGCGGCCGGGTTGCCGCGGTCGCGCTCCGGCTCCGCCTCGTCGCCCGTCGCGCCGTAGGCGGTGACGCCGACGTCGCGGGGGTGATCGCGCATCACCAGCCACACCAGCAGGCCGACCAGCAGCGCGGTGCCCGCGATGACCAGCGAGGTGAAGCGCCAGCCGTCGCTCTCGACGAGCACGGCCGCCAAGGGCAGGAAGATCAGCTGACCGGTCGCGCTGCCCGCGGTCAGCACGCCGCTGACGAGGCCGCGCCGCTGCACGAACCACCGGTCGACCACTGTGGACACGAAGGCCAGTGCCATCGACCCGGTGCCCAGGCCCACGAGGAGGCCCCAGCACACGATCAGCTGCCAGCTGGCGGTCATGAACACCGTCAGCCCGCTGCCGGCCGCGATGAGCAGCAGCGCGGCGACGGTGACCCGGCGGATGCCGAAGCGCGCCATCAGGGCCGCGGCGAACGGCGCGGTCAGGCCGTAGAGGAGGAGGTTCAGCGACACGGCGGCCGAGATGACGCTGTGCGGCCAGCCGAACTCGTCGTGCAGCGGATTCATGAACACGCCGGGCATCGACCGGAAGGCGGCAGATCCGAGCAGGGCGATGAAGGCGACGGCCGCCACCCACCAGGCGGGGTGGACGCGTCGCGCGGTCCCAGTACTGATCACATCGAAGAGCCTCGCCGAAACGGCGGGCCGGAACCAGTGGCCGGGAAGACAATATGTGAGAAGATCCGGCCATGGCCTCTCCGCACCGAATCGCCGTCCTGGGCCTCTCCGACGTCGTCGGCTTCGACCTGGCGATCGCCCCGCAGATCTTCTCCGGAGCCCGCGACGAGAGCGGCGAGCCGCTCTACGACATCCAGGTCTGCAGCCTCGACGGCGGCCCGATCAGCACCACCAAGGGCTTCTCGATCCTGCCCGGGGCCAGCCCGGACTTCCTGGCCTCGCCGGACACGCTGATCATCCCGGGCACCTACGCCGAGGGGCCGTGCACGGACGGCAGCCTGTCCCCCGAACTCGCCGGCTACCTGGCCGGATTGCCCCGCACCACGCGGATCATGTCGATCTGCACCGGTGCGTTCGTGCTCGCGGCGGCGGGCCTGCTCGACGGCCGCCCGGCCACCACGCACTGGGCGCACGTGGCGCGCTTCCGGCGGCTGTACCCGCAGGTGGAGCTGCACCCGGACGTGCTCTTCGTGGACGACGGCGACGTGCTGACCTCGGCCGGCGTGGCCGCCGGGATCGACCTGTGCCTGCACGTGCTCCGCCGCGACCACGGCAGCGAGGTGGCCAACCGGGCGGCCCGGTCCTGCGTCGTGCCGCCGTGGCGGGACGGCGGCCAGTCCCAGTTCATCGAGCGGCCGCTGCCGGAGATAAGCGGCTCCGGCACCGCGCCGACGCGGGCGTGGCTGCTGGAGCGGCTCGCCGAGCCGCTCACCCTGGACGACGCGGCGGCGCACGCCGGGATGAGCGTGCGGACCTTCACCCGCCGGTTCCGGGAGGAGACGGGCACCAGCCCGCTGGACTGGCTGCTGCAGCAGCGCATCGAGCACGCCCGCCACCTGCTGGAGGCCACGGACCTGCCGATCGAGGCGGTGGCCGAGCAGTCCGGCCTGAACACCGCGGCATCACTGCGCAAGCACCTGCGGCTGCGCCTCGGCACCAGCCCCGCGGTCTACCGCCGCACCTTCCGCCGCAGCGCCTGACCTCGCGCAGCGCCCGACCTCGCGCAGCGGCGGGTCGGGGCGACTTCGCGAGAAGTTGCGCCACCGACGGGTGAGGCCCGCAGCCACGCCCGGTAACGCCTGCACCCCGGCACCGAAGGTGGACCGCAATTTCAATGGAAATCGAAGGTCCGATTTCCATTGAAATTGCGGTCGACCGGGGAGGTGCGTGCGCTCGGTGACCGGGGCCCTGGTCGGTCGTGGGCCGGCGACTAGCGGCCGCCGGGGTTCGGCACGAGGCGGTAGGCGTCGCCGTCGGCGATCACCCGGCCTGCGGTCGGCGGCGGGAAATGGGTGCCCAGCAACAGGGTTCCGGTGTCGGCGAGCGATGCGAGCACCGATCGGCGCGTGGCTCCGGCCTGTTCGGGGTCGATGTCGACGCAGCTGCCGATGTCCGGCTCGGCGAGCTGGACGGGGTGGTGGACGCAGTCGCCGGTGATCAGCGCCGTCTCTCCGCCGCTGCTCAGCCGGACGGCGACGTGGCCGGGCGTATGACCGGGAGTCGGCAGCAGGCGCAGGCCGGGCGCGATTTCGGCGCCCTCCGCAGGGACGTCGACCAGGTCGAGCAATCCCGCGTCCTCCACCGGGTGCACGGAGTCGCGGAACATCTGCCGCCGCGGCTCGTCCATGTCGTACCCGGCCCAGAACTCCCGCTCGGCGCGGGAGACGACGTAGCGGGCGCGGGGGAAGGTGGGTACCCATTCGCCCTGCTCGTCGCGCGTGTTCCAGCCGACGTGATCGGCGTGCAGGTGGGTGAGGACGACCAGATCGACGGAGTCCGGGGCGAATCCGGCTCCCGCGAGACGCTCCGGGAAGTCGGTCCGCAGGTCGTGCCACGCCGGGTTCGCCCGGGTCTTGCCGTTGCCGATGCCGGTGTCGACGAGGACGCGCAGCCCGCCCACGACCAGCGCGAAGCTGTGGCTGTCGAGGCGTAGGACGCCCTCGTGGTCCGCGAAGTCCGGGCGCAGCCAGTCCTGCCGCGCGACCACGTCCGGGGTGGCGTCGGGCAGCAGCCAGGGCCCGGTCGCGGGCGGCAGGAGGACCTCGTCGATGCGGTGGACGGTCGTGTCGCCCACGGTCCACGTCGCGGCGGATTCGCTCATGTTCCTTCGTTTCCTCCGTCTGCCCGATCGCGCCAACTAAAAGCTATCCGTTTGCTTTAAGCCACGATAGGCCCTACAGTCAACTAAAGCAAACCGTTAGCTTTTATTCGACAGGAGGGCGCACTCATGTCCGCCGGACTCACGCCGCCGGAGGCGGCCCGATGGGCCGACCGCTCCGGGCTCCCGCTGGCGGCCGACCGCCACGCCGAGGTCGCGGCCACGGCCGAATGCATCCACTCCGTCGTCTCGCTGCTCCGGGAGCTGGACTTCGGGGACACCGCGCCCGCCCACCGCGCAGACGAGGAGCGGCCCGATGCAGCCGTATGAGCTGACCGTCGCGGCCGCCGCCGCGGAGATGCGGGCCGGGCGGCTGTCGCCCGTCGAACTGGTGGACTCGGTGCTCGGCCGCATCGAGCAGGTCGAACCGCGCCTGCAGGCCTACGTCTCGGTGCTGGCGGAACGAGCGCGCCAGGAGGCGCGCGCGGCCGACCTGTCCCAGGGCCCGCTGCGCGGAATTCCCATGGGGCTCAAGGATCTCATCGACGTCGCCGGCACGGCGACCACGGCGAGTTCCCGGGCGCGGGCCGGTCACCGCGCGGACGCCGACAGCACCGTCGCCGCGCGCCTGGCAGCGGCCGGCGCCGCCCTGCTCGGCAAGACCCACACCCACGAGTTCGCCTACGGGCTGATCACGCCGCAGACGAACAACGCCTGGGACCAGGAGCGGATCGCCGGGGGCTCCAGCGGCGGGTCCGCCGTCGCGGTCGCGGCGGGAGCGGCGACGTTCGCCCTGGGCACCGACACCGGCGGCTCGATCCGGGTGCCGGCCGCGCTGAACGGGGTGGTCGGCCTCAAGCCGACGTACGGCCTCGTTCCGCGGCAGGGCGTCACGTCGCTGTCCTGGTCCCTGGACCACGTCGGCCCCATCACCCGCACCGTCGAGGACGCGGCCCTGGTCCTGGCCGTCCTCGCCGGGCGCGACCAGGACCACCGGCCGCCCGCCGGAACCGACCTGGCGGGCCTGCGCGTCGGCGTGCCGCGCAACTACTACTTCGACCGGGTCGCCCCGGAGGTCGAGGCCGCGGTCCGGCAGGCCGTCGACCGCCTCGCGAGCCTCGGCGCCCGGCCGGTCGAGGTGGAGATCCCGATGACGCGCTACATCAAGGCGACGCACTGGGGCCTGATGGTCCCCGAGGCCACCGCGTACCACGAGCAGACCCTGCGAACGGCGCCCGACGCCTACGGGCCCGATGTCCGCGTCCTCCTCGAAGCCGGCGCCCTGATGTCCGCCGCGGACTACCTGCGCGCCCAGCGCGCGCAGACGCTGATGCGCCGGGAATGGGCGCGCATGCTGGCGGAGGTCGACGTGATCGCCGCGCCGACGGTGCCGGTGACCGCCGTGCGGGCCGGTGCGGAATCGATCACCTGGCCCGACGGCACGAGCGAGACCGCCTCCGACGCCTACGTGCGCCTGTCCGCTCCCGCCAACGTCACCGGGGTGCCCTCGCTGTCCGTGCCGGTCGGCCGCGACCAGGCGGGCATGCCGATCGGCATGCAGCTGCTCGGGAAGCCCTTCGCGGAGGATCTGCTGCTCCGGGTCGGGCACGCGTACGAGCAGACCGAGCCCGCCCGCGAGCTCGCGCCGGTGGCCTAGACGCCGCTAGAAGCAATGACTTTGCTCAGGATGCGGCGTCAGCCGCATGCGGTGTGGGACTCAGCTCGCACCGCCGCGGGTTCTCAGGCGTGCCCGCCCTTCTGGGCTACTGGGCGAGGCCAGTCCCCGATGCCGCGTATTGGTCATACATAAATCGGGGATCCCGCAGTCCAGACGGCGTCTGTAACTCCCGCAGGGGGGCCGCCACCCGCACCGCCACGCAAATCCAATCTGAAATCGTCTTTTAAGGTTGAGCCATGGGTAGGAAGCCGATGGTGCGTCCGGGCGGGCGCAGCGCCCGGGTCCAGGAGGCGGTGCACAACGCCGTGCGCGAACTCGAGACCGAGGTGGGCCGGGACGCGCTGACGGTTCCGCTGGTGGCATCCCGCGCCGGGGTCACGCCGTCGACGATCTACCGCCGCTGGGGCGATCTGCAGGAGTTGCTGTCGGACGTGGCGGTCGAGCGGCTGCGCCCCGAGACTCCGCCGGAGGACCGGGGCGCCCTGGCCGCCGACCTGACGGGCTGGGCCGAGCAGTTCCTGGAGGAGATGGCCTCTCCTCCGGGCCGCGCCTACATCCGCGACGCGCTGCTCGGCGACCCGGACGGCAGCAACGCCGGTCAGTGCTCGGCCTACGCGGCCGAGCAGATCGACGTCATCCTCGCCCGCGCGGCCGAACGCGGCGAGAGCACACCCGGCACGGAGGCGGTCGTCGACCACGTCGTCGCCCCCATGATGTACCGCATCCTGTTCCGCCCCAGCGGTCTCGACACCGCCTACGCCCACGGGCTGGTGACCGGGCTCCTCGGCGACCGCTGATCACAGATCGAACAACTCCGGCAACCTCACCGGTGACCGCGCGTCCAACGGCCGACATTGGTGCACGGAGAGGCGGAATCGATGATTCGAGCGAGGATTCTCGCGGTCGCGGCGGCTGCGCTGACGGTCGGGCTGGCGGCCTGCAGCCCCGGCGGATCAAACGCGGACGGACCGGGATCGATCATCCAGGACCCGCCCGCGAACTCGGCCCCCGCCGAGTCGACCGGTTCCGGCTCGGCCCCGGAGACCACGGCTGCCGGCTCGACGACCGCCAAGCCGGAGCAGAAGCCGGACAACGGGCTCTGCAAGGCAACGGATCTCCAGCTGTCGTTCGGCAGGGGTGGCGCGGCGGCCGGCACCACCTACCGCCCGCTGATCTTCACCAACACCAGCGGCGACGAGTGCGTGATCCAGGGCTTCCCGGGCGTGTCCTACGTCGGCGGCAACGACGGGCACCAGGTCGGCGCTGCCGCCTCCCGGGTCGACGAGAAGGGGTCGGCGATCACCCTCCAGCCCGGCGAGCAGGCCTCCGCCGTGATCGGATACGTGGCGGTCGAGAACTACGAACCCGAGAACTGCCGGCCGGAGCCGGTTCGCGGCCTGCGGATCTACCCGCCGCAGGAAACCGCGTCGATGTACATCGAGTTCGGCTACGCCGAAACCGGCTGCACCAATGACAAGGTGCACCAGCTCTCCGTGCAGACCATGAAGACCGGCCGCGGCGAACGGTGAGCCGCGGGCGGTGGGCGCCGTCGAGCAATCCCGAAGGCGCCCCACCGTCAGCGGCGCGGCGTCGCGCTCCGGACGCGGTAGGAATCGGGCGGCCGCACCAGCGCGTCCGGGTCGCCGGTGTACTCGATCTCCACGCCGTAGAGCTCGCGCGCGGCGTCGATGCCCACGTAGCCGTTGACGACGTCGTCGAGAACGCGGTCGACCGGCCGGGCCTCCGGATGGCCGTAGCCGCCCCCGCCCGGGAAGCGCAGCCGCACCCGGGAGTCGGCGCCGAGCCGGACGAGCTGCTTGCGCGGCAGCTCCCGGCCGGTGCTCGCGTCGACGAATTCCCCTGCCTCGCCGGCAGATCCGGACTCGGCGCCGACGGCCGGGAAGTCGACGCGGTCGATGTTCGCGTTCACGGTCCAGCCGTGCGGCCCGTGCCGCGACACCTCCACCGACTGCCCCAGCCCGCCGCGGAACCGCCCCGCACCACCGGAATCCGCCCGCAGCTCCCGGCGCCACTGCACCAGCGGCGTCAGGGTTTCCAGCACCTCCGTCGGCGCGGCGCGCACCCCGGTCGGGAAGCCGGTGGTGTTCAGCCCGTCCTTGTCCGGCCGCGCGCCGGTCCCGCCCGCGCCGAAGACCGTCAGCGTGAACGGCTGCGGCTCGTCGATGCCGGCGCCGCGCCACACCGTCATCCACAGGGCGTCCGCGCTCACCGCAGGCAGACCGCCGGTCACGGCCGGGCGGAGCGCCTCGAAGAGCAGGCTGGGCAGGAAGTGCCCGACGAGGTGGCGGGAGGCGACGGGCGCGGGTTCGACGCAGTTGAGCACCGAACCGCGCGGCGCGGTCACCTCGACCGGCCGGAACGACCCGGCGTTGTGCGGCACCTCCGGCGCCAGCGCCGCCTTGATCGCGAACGACGTGTACGCCCGGGTGTAGTTGAGCACCACGTTGACGCCGTGCGGGGACTGCGGCGACGATCCCGCGTAGTCGACCCGGACGGCGTCGCCGTCGACGGTCACCGCGACCGCCAGGTGGATCGCGTCGCCGTCGAAGCCGTCCGAGTCCATGCTCGCCGAGTACGTGCCGTCCGGGATCTCCCGCAGCGCCGCGCGCAGCGCCTGCTCGGAGCGCAGCATGATCTCGGCGGCGACCTCGTCGATGCCGTCGAGGCCGAACTCGTCCAGCATCCGGTCGAGGCTGCGGATGCCGACCTGGTTGGCCGACACCTGCGCGTAGATGTCGCCCATCGTCTCGTTCGGCGTCCGCACGTTCGCCCGGATCAACCGCTCCAGCGTCCTATTAGGACCTTCCGTGGTCCGCAGCTTCAGGATCGGCAGCCGCAGCCCCTCCTCGAAGACCTCGGTGGCCGCCGCGGACAGGATCCGGCCGCCGATGTCCGGCGAGTGGCAGCAACTCGCGAACCACGCGATCAGCGCCCCGCCCCGGAACACCGGGGTGGCGATGGTGATGTCGTTGATCTGCCCCGAGGTCATCCACGGGTCGTTGGTGATCAGCACGTCGCCGTCGGCCAGGACCTCGGGCGGGTGTTCGGCGACGATGTGCCGCATCCCGGTGGCCATCGCGTTGATGTGCCCGGGAGTGCCGCCGCTGGACTGCCCCACCATCTCCCCCGCCGAGTTGAACACGGCGCAGGCCAGGTCCAGGGATTCGCGCACCACCGGGCTGAACGCGGTGTGCACCAGGGCGGCCTGCTGCTCGTCGAGCAGCGAGTGCAGCCGGTTGGCGACCAGGCCGACCAGCACCGGATCGACGCGGCTCATCGGGAACCTCCCACGGCGAACTCGACGAAGATGCTGCTGCCGGCCTCGACGGTGCAGCGCGCACCGGGCGGGACGAGCAGCGTCGCTTCCCGCTCCTCCACCAGCGCGGGCCCGGTCAGCACCGCGCCGGCGCGCAGCCGGTACCGGTCGTAGACCGGCGTCGGCGCGTAGCCCTCCGGCGCGAAGTAGGCGTCGCGGTGCCCGATCAGCGCGTCGTGGCCGTCCGAAGTGGACTCGAAGCCGAGCCGGGCGGGCGGTTCCGGGCCGCGCGCGGTGACCCGCCAGGTGAGCAGTTCCGGCTCGACTCCGGTGGGAGCCACCGTGCCGAACCGCTGCGCGTACTGCCGCCGGAAGCTCTCCAGCACCTCGTCGCGCCAGCCGTCGCCGACCGGCGGGACCGGCACCTCGATCTCGCTGCCCTGCCCCACGAACCGCATCTCCAGCGTCCGCTCGTGGACGACGTCGGCGGCAGCGACACCGGATGCGGTCAGCACCTCGGCGCCCTCGCGTTCCATCTCCGCGAACAGCGCCCGCGCCTCGTCGAGCCCGATCTCACCGAGCAGCGCGTGCCGGGAGCGGACGATGTCGATCGACATCGGCGCGGACAGGAAGCCCAGCGCGCTGAGCACCCCGGCGGCCGGCGGCGCGACCATCGACGGCGACCCGAGCGCCCGCGCCACGCCCGGGCCGTGCAGCGGCCCGTTGCCGCCCGAGACGAACAGCGGCAGCCGGCCCGGATCCTGGCCGCGCTCGATGGCGTGCACCCGGGCGGCGTTGGCCATGTTCTCGTTCGCCGTGGTGTGGATGCCCCACGCAGCCTCCGGGACGGACACGCCCAGCCGGTCCGCGACCTGCTCCCGGATCGCCGCCGCGGCGGCCGCCGCGTCCAGCGGCATGTCGCCGCCCAGGAACCGGGCCGGGTCGAGGTAGCCGAGCACGACGTCCGCATCGGTGACGGTGCACCGCGTGCCGCCGCGCCCGTAGCTCACCGGCCCGGGTTCCGAGCCCGCCGAGTCGGGGCCGACGGTGATCAGGCCGAGCGGGTCGACGCGGGCGATCGAGCCGCCGCCGGTGCCGATCTCGATCATGTCGATCACCGGCGCCCGCACCGGCAGCCCGGAACCGGCGCGCAGCCGGTACACCCGGTCCACCTCGAAGGTGTGGGTGATCAGCGGGCGGTCCCGCTCGATCATGCAGAGCTTCGCGGTGGTGCCGCCCATGTCGAAGGCCAGCTGGTCCGGCCGCCGCGCGGTCCGGCCGAACGCGACGGCGCCCAGCGCACCGCCCGCCGGCCCCGACTCCAGCATCCGGATGGGGAACCGCCGCGCCACCTCGATCGCCGCGACGCCGCCGTTGGACAGCATGATCAGCGGATCGGTGCGCACCCCGAGCCCGCCGAGCCGGGCGCGCAGGTCCGCGAGGTAGTCCTCGACGAGTTGCTGCACGTAGACGTTCGCGAGGGTGGTGGAACTCCGCTCGTACTCCCGGATCTCCGGGTTCACCTCGCTGGACAGCGCCACCCGCAGCTCCGTCGCGGCGGCTTCGAGGATCTCCCTGGCCTGCCGCTCGTGCTCGCCGTTGGTGTGGCTGTGCAGGAAGCAGACGGCGACGGCCTCGACCCCGGCGGCGGCGAGCTCGACGCCGAGCTGCTTGACGGCGCCCGCGTCCAGCGGCGTCACCACCGCGCCGTCGGCGCGAACCCGTTCCCGCACGCCGAAACGCAGGTGCCGGGGCAAGAGCGGGCGCGGCAGTTCGAGCCCGAGGTCGTAGAGCTCGTACCGGTGTTCGCGGCCCATCTCGACCACGTCGCGGAAGCCTTCGGTGGTGAGCAGCGCGGTGCGGGCGCCGCGGCGCTCGATCAGCGCGTTGGTCACCAGGGTCGTGCCGTGCACGACGGTCGCGATGTCCGCCGGGTCGAGCCCGTGATCCGCTATTGCCTGCCGCAGCACCGCTTCGACCGCCGCGGCGGGTTCGTGGTGGGTGGTCAGCGCCTTGCCGACGGCGACGATCCCGCTGTCGTCGAGGACCGCCAGGTCGGTGAAGGTGCCGCCGATGTCCACCCCGACCCGCAGCGCACGTGAATCTGCCATGGGAACCCTCCGGTTCGACGGGGAGCGCGCAACCCGGGACAGTACGGATCGTCAGACGATCTGGCAACGGATCGTCAGACGATCCGTCCGGGAACTGCGGAGCCCGCCGGGTAAACTGCACGAACCGCGCGCGCCCGCCGCGGCCGGACGAAGGGGACCCACGTGACCGACACGAGCGGCGCCGCGAGCCGGGTGGCCGACGCGCTGCGCGCCGAGATCGCCGCCGGCGAGCTCGTGCCCGGCATGCGGCTGTCCGAAGAGCGCGTCAAGCAGGCGCACGGCGTCTCCCGCAGCACGCTGCGCGAGGCGTTCCGGCTGCTGATCCGGGAGCGGCTGCTGGTCCACGAGCTCAGCCGCGGCGTCTTCGTCCGGCAGCTCTCCCGGCAGGACGTCACCGACCTCTACGAGGTGCGCCGGGTCATCGAATGCGCTGCCCTGCGGCACATCCGCAGCCTCGAACCGGCCGGGCTGCGCCGGCTGGCCGCCGCGATCTCCGACGGCCGCGAGGCCGCCGAGAAGGGCCGCTGGGACGACGTCGCGGCGGCCAGCATCAGGTTCCACGAGGCGCTCGTCGCGCTGGCCGGCAGCGCGCGACTGGACGCGGTGGTCGGCGAGATCCTCGCCGAGTTCCGGCTGGCCTACGCGCACATGAAGGACACCCAGGTGTTCCACTCGGCGTTCCTCAAGCGCAACGAGGAGATCGCCGACGCGCTGCGCTCCGGCGACGTGGAGGGCGCGGCGACCCTGCTGGACGCCTACCTCATCGACGCCGAAGAAGCGCTGCAGAACCACTTCGTCGACTGACGAACGGCGAGCCGATGACGCGGCGCGCCTTGATTATCGTCTGACGAACTCTTAAGGTCGGGCCACTCGCGGCCGCCCCGCGAGCGCACCGGAGCGTCGACTGTCCACACCGGACCAATCCAGATCGGTCCGAGACACCGGCGCAAGCGCCACGCCTCGCTCGCCCGAGCCAAGGAGCGCTCCCCCATGCCCACTGACCTCTCCGACCGCGCGAACGACTCCGACCAGCAGCGGCTGAGCCCACCGGCGAAGCGAGCCGTGAAGGGCGCCTGCTTCGGATTCTTCGTCGACTACTTCGACATCTACCTGCCGGTGGTGGCGCTGACCCCCGCCATCGCCTACTTCCAGGCCCAGCACACCCCGGCGTCCGTCGCGGCCACGCTGTCCTACGTGACGCTCGCGCTCACCCTGATCGGCCGGCCCGTCGGGGCCATCATCTTCGGCCGGATCGCGGACATCACCGGCCGCCGCCGGGCCACCCTGATCGCGGTCGCCGGCGCCGGCGCCTGCACCCTGCTGATGGGCCTGCTGCCCGGCTACGCCACGATCGGCCGGCTGTCGATCATCCTGGTGCTGCTGCTGCGGTTCATCGGCGGCGTGTTCATGGGCGGCGAGTACTCCAGCGCGAACCCGCTGGCGATGGAGGCGAGCCCGAAGCGCCTGCGCGGCCTCGTCGGCGGCATGATCGCGGCCTCCTACCCGCTGGGCTACATCGCGATCTCGATCGTCGTCGCGATCACCTTCCAGTTCGCCCCGGCCGGCAGCCCGGATTCCCCTTACGTGCAATGGGGTTGGCGCATCCCGTTCTTCGTCGGCGCGGCGCTGTCCGCCTGGTTCCTGCTCTACTACCGCAAGGTCGAGGAATCCGCCGCGTTCAAGCGGGTCCAGCGGGCTGAGAAGCCGAAGTCACCGCTGCGGGAGCTGCTCACCGGCGAGCACCGGCGCAAGCTGCTGCAGGTGCTGTTGCTGATGACGGGCATGTGGTTCACCGTCCAGGCCACGCTGTCGGCGACCCCGGCACTGCTGTCCGCGGTCATCGGCCTGCCGAGCACCGAGGTGAACACCGGCCTGCTCGTCGCGAACGTCTTCGTCGCCGCCGGCTACCTGGTGATGGCGCAGCTGGGCCAGCGCTTCGGCCGCCGCCGCATGCTCGTGCTCTCCGGGATCTGGACGGTGCTGCTGGCACCGGTCGCGTTCGTCGCGATGGTCCGCGAAGCCACCGGCGCGGCCGCGGGCGACGGGAGCACACTGATGGTGATGGTCTACGCGACGGCCGCGCTGGTGCTCACCGTGTCGCCGTGGGGAATCGTCTCGACCTACATCATCGAGCGCTTCGCCACCGGCGTCCGCGCCTCCGGGTACGGGATCGGCTACAGCCTCGCCGTGATCATTCCCGGGTTCTACGCCTTCTACATGCTCGGCCTGGCGCGCCTCATGCCGTACGAGTACACGCCGATCGTGCTGATCGTCCTGGGTGGGGTGCTGACGGCGGTCGGCGCGCTGCGCGGGCCGGAAACCCGCGACGCCGACCTCGACTGAAGGGTGCCGAAATGCCTTCCATCACAGCGGAATCGAAGCCGGCGGCGGCGCGGGAGAGCATCCGGGCCGGAGCCTGGAGCGCCGTCACGACCGGCCTGTGCGCCGGCTACGTGCAGGCGAACCTGGCAGTCCTCCCCGGCGAGCTCGCAGACGAGTTCGCGGAGTTCTGCCGGCAGAACCCGCAACCACTGCCGCTGCTGGAGGCCACCGAGCCCGGGGTCGCGGACCGGCTGCGGGTGGCGCCGCACGCCGATCTCCGCACGGACCTGCCGAAGTACCGGGTGCACCGGCACGGCACCGTCGAGTCCGAAGTGGACTCCGTGCGCGAGCTCTGGCGCGACGACTTCGTCGGCTTCCTGCTCGGCTGCAGCTTCAGCGCGGAGGAACGACTGCTCGCCGCCGGGGTCCGGCTGCGCCACCTGGAAACCGGCGGGAACGTGCCGATGTTCCGCACGTCGCTGCGCTGCCGGCCGGTCGGCCGGTTCCACGGGCCGGTGGTGGTGTCCATGCGGGCGATCAGGCGATCCGAGGTGGAGCGCGCCGTCGCCGTGACTGCCGAGCTGCCGTTCGCGCACGGCGCGCCGCTGCACGTCGGCGACCCGGCGGAGATCGGCATCGCCGATCCGTCCACACCGGACTGGGGCGACCCGATGCCGCTCGAAGCCGACGAGGTCCCGGTGTTCTGGGCGTGCGGCGTCACCCCGCAGGCGGTGCTCGCCGAGGCGCGCCCGGAGCTGGCGATCACGCACGCGCCCGGCTACATGTTCCTGACCGACCTGCGGGTCGCGGACCTGGTCGCCGGGCGCTGATCAGCGGCGGAGATCGCCGGCCGGGGTGTGCGCGTCCCACTCCTGCTGGGAGACGTCGGTGACCGGCGAACCGTTCGCGGCCGCCACCTCCGCGGTCACCGTCCACAGTCGACCCTTGTCGTCGAGCAGACCGACCGCGCCCTGCGGGGACCGCAGGGCGGGCGCCGCGGAACGGATGGTGCCTGCCACCGGGAGCTCGTCCAGCGCGGGCACCCGCTCGTCGAGAACCCTCGTGACCAGCTGCTCGGCGACGGAGCGGCGCTCGACGCGGACCCGCCGGCCGTCCCGCACCACGTCCACGGTGCGAGCCGGGGACGGCGCCGCGAACCCGTCGAGGACCGCCGCGGCCTGCGCGGTCGTCCGGCACCCGTCGACTCCGGCGACATCGATGCCGAAGTGGCGGATATCGGTCGGCGACGGAAATTCCGCAGTGGCGCGGAGAACGTCCACCGGCACCGTGCCACACGGGTCCGCTGTGGACACCGGAGCGTGCCCTTCGGGGCTGCGTACCAGGCCCGGGCCCTCCCGCCAGGGGCCGGGCACGACCACCGGCTCATAGGGGTGGCGGGTGAAATCCCGGTCCCAGAAGGTGATCGTGGTGCCCGCCGAGGTCTGGTGGGCGATCGCGAACGCGTCCAGCGCCGGAACCCACATCCAGTCCGCGCTGAAGGCGTCCACCACCGAACGCGAACGCTGCGCGCCCGCCGGCTGGAAACCCCGCTCCGTCAACGCCTGCAACTGTTCGGTGAACTCGGGATTGCGCGCGCGGAGCACGAACTGGCCCGCGCCGTTCCAGCCCGCGCCGGACGCCGTGGTGTCGGTGAACATCAGGTAGAACCAGCCGTCCAGGTACAGCGCGGACGGCTGGCCCCCGCCGTAGACGTTCTCCCGGTTCACCTCGCGGGAAGCCAGGACGATCGGCCTGCCGCCGGCCTCCCGCCGCCAGGCCAGGCCGTCCTCGCTGCTGGCCACCCCTATGGCGTTGCCGTGCGCGTGATCCCCCGCCGCGCCGGTGTAGTACAGGTAGTAGCGGCCGTCGACCCGCAGCACCGACGGATCGCAGGTGTGCATGCCGTCGAACGCGCCGGGCTGGCCGGTGAAGACCGGCACCGCGGGCGCGCCGCCGACGGCGAAGAACGGGCCGTCGGGGCTGCCCGACTCGGCCGTCAGGATGTCGTCACCGGGCGGGCCGACCCCGGGCAGCTGGCTGCACCACCAGGTGCGGTACGTCCCGCCCTCCACGAGCACGGTCGGTCCGTAGTTGTACGGCGCGGGCATCCCGCCCGCCGCCACCACCCCGGCGCTGCCGCGCTCGCCGCCGACATCCAGCTCGACCGGGTCCTTCGGCGGCTCGACCTGCTTCTCCGCCTGCGGCGTCGGGCCGGGCGCGCCCTCGACCTGCGTGCAACCCGACAGCAACGCGACAGCGGCCAGCGCGGCCAACCAGCGCAGCCCGATCCGATCCCTCACCGATGCTCCCCCCAGACCCGCGCCAACACCGAGGTGAAGGGCACCTGCACCCGACTTAGGTCCCGAACGGACCGAGGCACGTCCGGTTCGTGAGTGTTCTGGATCGCCATGGCAGCCCAAAGCACTCACGACCGGACCAGGTGAACTAGCCGCGCGCCTTGTCGGCCAGCCAGCGGATGGCCAGCGGATAGCCCTCGACGCCGAGCCCGGCGATGACGGCGGTGGACACCGCCGACAGGTAGCTGACGTGCCGGAACTCCTCGCGCTTGTGCACGTTGGAGATGTGCAGCTCGATCAGGTCGGCGGCGAGCTGCGCCGCCGCGTCGCGCACCGCGATCGAGTAGTGCGTCCACGCGCCCGCGTTGAGCACCACCGGCCACTGCTCGTCGGCGGCCTCGTGCAGCCACTGGACCATCTCGCCCTCGTGGTCGGTCTGCCGGACCTCCACCTCGACGCCCAGCTCCGCGCCCGCGCGCTCGCACATCCCGACCAGGTCGGCGTAGGTCGTGCTGCCGTAGACCGACGGCTCCCGCTTGCCCAGCCGACCGAGGTTCGGCCCGTTGAGGACGAGCACCTTCACAGCAGCACCTCCGAGCCCGACTTGGCCTCGCCGCCGGTGACCGCCGAGTACGCGGCGGCGATCAGCGACGGGTCCGGGCCCTCCAGGCGGCCGGGCTTGGCGAGGCCGTCCAGGACGACGAACCGCAGCACCCCGGACCGGGTCTTCTTGTCCACCCGCATCGCCTCCAGCAGCTGGCCGAGCGCGTCCGGGTCGTAGCTGGTGGGCAGGCCGAGCAGGTCGAGGACCCGCTTGTGCCGGTCGGCGGTCTCGTCGTCCAGCCGCCCGGCGAGCCGGGCCAGCTCCGCGGCGAACACCAGCCCGACGCTGACCGCCGCGCCGTGCCGCCAGCGGTAGCGCTCCCGGCGCTCGATGGCGTGGGCCAGGGTGTGGCCGTAGTTGAGCACCTCGCGCAGGTGCGACTCCCTCAGGTCCGCGGCGACCACGTCGGCCTTGACCTGGATCGACCGGCGCACCAGCTCGCCCAGCACGTCACCGGCCGGGTCGGTCGCCGCCGCCGGGTCGGCCTCGATGAGGCGCAGGATCTCCGGATCGGCGATGAAGCCCGCCTTGACGATCTCGGCCATGCCGGCGACGAGCTCGTTGTGCGGCAGCCCCTCCAGCGTCGCCAGGTCGGCCAGCACCAGGCTCGGCTCGTGGAACAGCCCGACGAGGTTCTTGCCCGCGTCGGTGTTGATGCCGGCCTTGCCGCCGACCGCGGCGTCCACCATGCCCAGCAGCGTCGTCGGCACGTGCACCACGCGCACGCCGCGCATCCAGGTCCCGGCGACGAACCCGGCGAGGTCGGTCACCGCACCGCCGCCGAAGGACACCACGACGCCGTTGCGGTCCATGCCGACCTTGCCGAGGACCTCCCAGCAGAACCCGGCCACCTGCAGGCTCTTGCCGTCCTCGGCGTCCGGGATCTCCACCCGGTGCGCGTCCACGCCGGCCGCGGCCAGCTCGTCGCGCACGGCTTCCACGGTGTTGGTGATGGTGGGCTGGTGCACCAGCGCCACCACCGATGCGTCGCGCAGGAAGTCGACGAGCTCGCCGAGCAGTCCCCGGCCGACCACGACGTCGTAGGGCTGCTGGCTGGCCACCCTGATCCGCACCGGCTCGGTCATCATCGTCCCTTCTCCACGGAGAATGTATGGCTCGTTTTGCGTAGCGGTGCCGGTAGCGGCCCCCCTGCGGGAGTTACCGCCGCCCCCTCGGTCCGGGATCCCCGGCTCATGTATGACCACCGACGAGACACCTGAGAACCCGCAGCGGCGCAAGCTGCGAGAGTGGCTGAAAGCGGCTGCGCCGCTTGCATGACGACACGTGCAGTCAAAGGCATTTCACCTCTAATCCGCGGCAGCACCATGATCAACTCGATCGTGTGCTGCTCGCGGCGAGCGCGGCGACGACCTGCTCCACGACCTCGCCGGTCGTCACGTGGTCGGTGGCGATCTCGACGGACGCCACCGAGCGGTAGATGGGCAGCCGCGCGTCCAGCAGCGCCTTGAAGGTGGCGCGCGGGTTCACCCCGGCCAGCAGCGGTCGCGCGGTGGACAGCCCGACGCGCTTGGCGCCCTCGGCCAGGCCCACGGACAGGAAGACGACCGGGTGCCCGGCCAGCCGCTCGCGGGTGAGCTCGGAGAGCACCGAGCCACCGCCGAGCGCCAGCACGCCGTCGTGCTCGCGCAGCGCCGCGGCGACCGCTTCCTCTTCCATGGCCCGGAAAACGGGCTCGCCGTCGTTGGCGAAGATGTCGGAGATGGGCCGGCCCGCGGTCCGCACGATGTCGTCGTCGGTGTCCCGGAACGGCACGTCCAGGCGCTGCGCCAGCAGCCTGCCGATCGTCGTCTTGCCCGCGCCCGGCGGGCCGATCACGACGGCGCGCGGCGCCATCACCGCACCTGCCGCTTCTCGGCGCGCTCGCGCAGCGAGGCCAGGTAGCCCTCGACGTTGCGGCGGGTCTCCGGCAGCGAGTCGCCGCCGAACTTCTCCAGCACGGCCTCCGCGAGGACCAGCGCGACCATGGTCTCGGCGACGACCGCGGCGCGCGGCACCGCCGTGATGTCCGAGCGCTGGTGCATCGCCTGCGCCGGCTCGCCGGTCACCATGTCCACAGTGGCCAGTGCCCGCGGCAGGCTGGAGATCGGCTTCTTGGCGGCGCGGACGATCAGCGGCTCGCCGTTGGTGATGCCACCCTCCAGGCCGCCGGCCCGGTTGCTGTCCCGCCGGACCCACTTGGCGCCCTGGTCCGGGTAGATCTCGTCGTGCGCCGCGCTGCCGCGCCGGTGCGCGTTGGCGAAGCCCTCGCCGATCTCGACGCCCTTTATCGCCTGGATGCTCATCAGCGCGCCGGCCAGCCGTGCGTCGAGCTTGCGGTCCCAGTGCACGTGGGAACCGATGCCCGGGGGCAGCCCGTAGGCGATGACCTCGACGACGCCGCCGAGGGTGTCGCCGTCCTTCTTCGCCGCGTCGACCTCGGCCATCATCTTCTCGGTGGCGTCGTCACCGAAGGCGCGCACCGGGTTGTGGTCGATCGCGTCCAGGTCGTCCGGGCCGGGCAGCACGTCGTGCGTGGCGTCGACGCCGCCGAGGCTGATGACGTGGCTGACGATCTCCACGCCGAGCAGCTGCCGCAGGAACTGCCGGGCGACGGTGCCGACGGCGACGCGGGCGGCGGTCTCGCGGGCGCTCGCGCGCTCCAGCACCGGCCGGGCCTCTTCGAAGCCGTACTTCTGCATCCCGGCGATGTCGGCGTGCCCGGGCCGGGGACGGGTCAGCGGCGCGTTGCGGGCCAGCGACGACAGCACGTCCTCGTCGACCGGGTCGGCGGCCATCACCTGCTCCCACTTGGGCCACTCGGTGTTGCCGATGCGGATCGCGACCGGGCCGCCCTGGGTCCGCCCGTGCCGGATGCCGCCGATCAGCTCCAGCTCATCGGCCTCGAAGTTCATCCGGGGGCTGCGGCCAAAACCGAGTTTGCGCCGCTCCAACTGGGTCGCGATGTCGGCGGAGGTCACCTCGACTCCGGCCACCATGCCTTCCAGCACCGCAACCAGGGCGGGGCCATGCGATTCTCCAGCGGTCATCCAACGCAGCACACATAGATCCTGCCACGTTCAGTCCCGGCTGAACCCGCCCGGGGGTCCTGCACTGCGCTTTCACCTTGGAGACGGCTCCGAACTCGTCGCGCACGGCGGAAGCGCAACGACCGCGGCCGCGATGATCAGCGGCAACGGCGTGCGGATGCCGGCCGCCGGCGATCGGCTCACGGCCACGGGGCGAAGGTGGTGACGAGCCAGGCCGGCGCGAGCATCGCGGGGCCGTGTGGGACGCCGCCGATCCTCGCCCAGAGCGCCGCCACCAGCGTCAACGCCGCCGCAGCCGCCATCACGAACAGCACCGCCGGCAACGAGACCGCGCCCACCACGGCGCCGAGGCTGCCCGCCAGCTTCACGTCACCCGGCCCCATCGCCCCCGGCGACACCACGCGCACCAGCAAATACGTCCCGGCGAACACCACCGCACCGGCGGCGGCGCCGAGCAGCACATCCGGCCGGGGCACCGCCGCGACGGCCAGCAGCACCGCGGCGACCGGATACGCGGGCAGGGTCAGCACATCGGGCAGCCGCGAGGCGAGCACATCGCACGCCGTCAGCAGCACCGCGAGCCAGGCGAGCAACAGCGGTACCGCCACCCACCACAACGGCATCCCGGTCGCCGCGCGCACGGCCACCACCGTCCACAGCAGACCCACCGCCACCTCGCACCACATCCGGGGCGGCCGGACACCCCTGCGCGCCGAGCACAACAAGAGCCGCCCGAGCCGGCCCGCGCCGAAACCCGCTGCGCCACCGGCGATCCCGATCAACACGACCATCGCACCAGCATCGACGCGCCGCTCCGGAACCCCGCGCACCCGATCCGCGAAACCGCGCGTGTCGGGAACCCGCTGCGAACGAGCGAACGGCCTGTTCGCCCCACCTAGCGAGGCGAACAGGCCGTTCACTTCAAAAACCTGACGCGCCCCGCGCGAGGCTCAGACGTCCACCGCGAACAGGGTGTCGCCCGTGACGACCTGGCCGTCCTCGCGGACGTCCACCAGGGCCTCCGGCGCGATGTCCAGCGCGATGACCGGGCAGATCGACGAGTAGCCGTGCGACTCCACCTCGGACGGGTCCCAGGTGACGATGCGCTGGCCGGCCTCGACGACGTCGCCCTTGGCGACGTGCAGCTCGAAGCCCTCGCCCTTCAGCTTCACCGTGTCGATGCCCAGGTGCACCAGCACCGCGGCGCCGCCGGGCGAGGCGACCACGAAGGCGTGCGGGTGCAGCGTCGCGATCGTGCCGGCCACCGGCGCGACCGCGTCGGCCCGCCCGCCGGACGGCTGCACCGCCACCCCGGGGCCCACCATGGCCTGCGAGAAGACCGGGTCGGGCACCTCGCTGAGCGCGGTGGCCAGGCCCGCCACCGGGCTGCCGACCTCCGTGCTCACCGCAGGTCCTCGATGTCCTCGGCCAGCGTGTCCGCCTCCGGGCCGACGACGACCTGCACGACGGAGCCCTGCACCATCACGCCGTGCGCCCCGGCGGCCTTCAGGGCCGTCTCGTCGATCTTCGAACCGTCTTCGACCTCGCAGCGGAGCCGCGTGATGCACGGCTCGATCTCCACCACGTTGTCCCCGCCGCCAAGTGCGGCGAGGATTGCCGCGGCCTTGTCCTGAGCCACCCCGTGCTCCCTTCGTCCTCCGACGACGCGGGCGTTGCGCACCGCGTCGCGACGATCTTGCGCCACTCGGTGTCGATGCGGCAACGAATCGCGAGCCGTCTTGACACCCGATCGCATGAAAGCGCATTGTTCGCAACCGACTGGTTTAGACCGGACAGTACCAACTCGGCAGGACCACTGAACAGCACCGGATCCGATCCGTTCGCGATCGACCGGCGCCGGGTGCCCCGGGCACCGGACGTCGATGTCCAGCAAGACCGTTGGAGGCAGCGTGGCCGCACGGCGAACCGCGGACGGCAGTCCCCGCCCCGAGGGCGTGACTGACGTGCTGCGCGACGGCCCGACGCCGAAGCACGCCCAGCTGCGGGAAATCCTGCGCGAGCTGGCGAGCGAAGAACTGCTGCCCGGTTCGCCGGTGCCGTCGGAACGCGACCTCGCGGTGCGCTACGGCGTCTCCCGGCTCACCGTCCGCGAGGCGGTCGGGCAGCTCGTCGCCGAGGGTCTGCTGGTGCGGGTCCGCGGCAAGGGCACCTTCACCACCCGGCCCCGGGTGGATTCCCAACTGCACCTCGCCTCGTTCACCGAGGACATGCGCCGCCGCGGCATGCAGCCGGAGACGGTGCTGCTCGACGCGACCGAGGCGATCCCGCCGCCGACCACCGCCGAAGCGCTCGGCCTCCGGCCCGACCAGCCCGCGTACTGGCTGTACCGGCTGCGCAAGGCCGACGGTGCGCCGATGGCGGTGGAACGCGGCTGGTACCACGCCGGGCTGCTGCCCGGCCTGCTCGACCACGACCTGTCCGACTCGCTCTACACCCTGCTGGCCCGCAACTACGAGGTGCAGCTGGAAAGCGGCACGCAGACCGTGCTCGCCGAGGGCGCCGACGCCGAGACCGCGCGGCTGCTCGGCGTCCGCACCGGCAGCCCGGTCCTGGTGTTCCGCCGAATCTCCACGGCCCAGGGCCGCCCGATCGAGGACATGACTTCCTGGTACCGCGGCGACCTGTACCAGGTGACGATGCAGCTGGACCGCATCCCGAGCGGCTCCGGCCACCACCGCCCGTCCAGGCGGCCGACCGGGCCGACCGGACGCGAACATCCCGCCAGACGACCCGGTGTCCACGACACAGGAGGTAACCGATGAGTGCCAACGCCACCGCGGCGAAGGGCGACAGAAAGGGATTCGCCCTGCTGCAACGGCTCGGCCGTAGCCTGATGCTGCCGATCGCGGTCCTGCCCGCCGCCGCACTGCTGAACCGCCTCGGCCAGGACGACCTGCTCGGCAAGGAGGGCCTCGGGGCGCTGCTGCCCTGGATGCAGCCCGTGGCCGGCGTGATCGGCGCGGCGGGCAACTCGCTGTTCAACTACCTGCCGCTGCTGTTCGCGATCGGTGTGGCGATCGGCTTCGCGAAGAAGGCCGACGGCTCCACGGCGCTGGCGGGCGCGGTCGGCTACCTGGTGCTCTCGGGCGTGCTCTGGGAGATCACCGGCACCGAGGCGGACAAGGCCTTCAACAAGGGCCCGTACGGCGTGCTCGGTGGCATCGTCGCCGGGTTGACCGCGGCCTGGCTGTGGCAGCGCTACCACCGCATCAAGCTGCCCGCCTACCTGGGCTTCTTCGGCGGGCGGCGGTTCGTGCCCATCATCACGGCGTTCGCCATGGTGATCGCCGGCGTGATCATGGGCCTGCTGTTCCCGATCTTCGACACCGCGCTGACCTCCTTCAGCGACGCGGTCACCCAGAACGCGGTGATCGGCGGCGGCATCTACGGCGTGATCAACCGGCTGCTGCTGCCGTTCGGCCTGCACCACATCCCGAACAACGTGGTCTGGTTCCTCTTCGGCGACTACCACGGTGAGAAGGGCGACATCGCCCGCTTCTTCGCCGGTGACCCGACCGCGGGCACCTTCATGACCGGCTTCTTCCCGATCTTCATGTTCGCCCTGCCCGCCGCGGCGCTGGCCATCTGGCAGACGGCGAAGCCGTCGCAGCGCAAGGTCGTCGGCGGCATCATGATCTCGGTCGCGCTGACCTCGTTCCTCACCGGCATCACCGAGCCGCTGGAGTTCGCGTTCATCTTCGTGGCCTGGCCGCTGCTGCTGGTCCACGCGGTGCTCACCGGCACCTCGATGGCGCTGGTCAACGCCCTGGACATCCACTCCGGGTTCGGGTTCTCCGCAGGCGCCATCGACTACCTGCTCAACTTCGGCATCTCGCAGAACTCGCTGTGGCTGATCCCGATCGGCCTGGGCTACGCGGTCATCTACTACTTCGTGTTCCGGTTCGTGATCACGAAGTGGAACCTGCGCACCCCGGGCCGTGAGGAGGACGACACGGAAACCACCGAGGCGAGCACGGATAATGCTGGTGAGGAAGCCAAGTCGGGCCCCGACAAGAGCTGATCCCCGGCCAGCGCTTCCCATTCCCCCGACGAACGGAGAGCCATGTTCGAGCGACGGGTCACCGTGGCAAGCAAGGTGGGGCTGCACGCGCGGCCAGCGGCACTAGTGGCCAAGGCCGCCGCAGCGCAGCCCGTGAAGATCACGATCCGCAAGGACGACACGGAGCCGGTGGAGGCGGGCAGCATCCTGGGCCTGATGACGCTGGGCGCGGGCCACGGCGACGAGGTCGTGCTCGCGGCCGAGGGCGACGGCGCGGAAGCGGCGCTGGACCACCTCGCCCAGCTGGTCGCCTCGGACCTCGACAACAACTGACCCGAAGAACGCGAACGGCCCCTCCCACCCCGGGGAGGGGCCGTTCGTCGCCGCAATTTCCATTGAGCGTTTTTCGTCCTGGTCGGCCCGCAGCCGCGGGTCGCAAAGCCACACGTCGATGAGGTGTCGCATGCGCCGCAGGCGCATAGCCCACCTACGACACCTGCACCGCCGCGGGTTCTCAGAGGTTTCCTGGCGAGGACGGCCCCTCCGCCGTGTATTGGGCATACATCAGGAGGGGCACCCACAGACCAGGGAGCCTCCGAGGTTCCGCTACCCGCACCGCCACGCAAAACGAGATTGGAAAAACCTCATTGGAATCGAACCTTCGATTTCGATGGAAATTGCGGTCAGAGCGGGAGCGGGAGTTCGCCGCCGGTGGCGGCGGCGAGGGCATCGCGCATGGCCTCGCGGGGCGCTTGGCGCCCGGTGAACTGCTCGACCTGCCCGAAGGCCTGGTGCAGCAGCATGTCCAGCCCGGTGGCGATCCGCCCGCCGGCCGCGGTGACCGCGGCGGCCAGCGGCGTCGGCCACGGGTGGTAGACGACGTCCAGCACGCACGCGGCCTTCGCCAGCTCCGCCGCTTGCGCGTCCAACGCCCCTGCCGGGAGCGTCGACACCACGACGTCCGCCGCTGCCGCGGCGTCCGCGAGCGCGACGCGGTCCAGCCGCTCCACGCGCACCCGCAGCCCGACCCGCTCCGCGGTCTCGGCCGCGTCGCGCGCTCGCGCGGGCTCGCGCACCGCGAGCGTCGCATCGCTGAGCCCGAGCTCCGCGAGCGCGGCCAGGGCCGCGGCGGCAGTGCCGCCGGCTCCCAGGACCAGCCCGCTGTGGCCGGTGGTGAATCCGCCCGCGCTGCGCAGCGCCCCGACGACTCCGTCGACGTCGGTGCAGTCCGCGGCCCAGCTGCCGTCGGGCCGGTGCACCAAGGTGTTCGCCGCTCCGACCGCCGCCGCCCGCTCGCTGACCTCGCTCGCGACGCCCAGCGCCGCTCGCTTGCCGGGCATGGTCACCGACAGCCCGGCCCACTCGGGGCCGAGCCCGGCGACGAACTCGACGAGCCGGTCGGCGTCGGCCTCCACCCGCTCGTAGGTCCAGCCGTCCAGGCCGAGCGCGGCGTAGGCGGCGCCGTGCAGCACCGGGGACAGCGAGTGCTCGATCGGTGAACCGAGCACCGCTGCCCGCCGCGGCTCAGAACGCGCCACGGGCCCGCGCCTCGTCGATGTAGGCCTGGTGCTCCTGCGGCGTGTTGGCGAAGCAGGAGGTGCCGTCCGGGTAGCACTTGACGAAGTACTTCCAGGTGCCGTCGGCGGGCGTTTCCGCCGCCTGGACGGCTTCCTTGCTGACCGCCGAGATCGGCGTCGGCGGCAGGCCGTAGTTCTTGTAGGTGTTGTACGCGCCCGGCAGTTCCCGGTCCTCCGGCCTGGTCAGCAGCGACGGCTTGTCCAGCGGGTAGTTGATCGTGGAGTCCAGCCCGAGGTGCATCGTGGGCGGCGCGAGCCGGTTGTGGATCACCCGCGAGATCTGCCCGAAGTCCTTGGTGATGCCTTCGCTCTGCACCAGCGACGCGATCTTGAGCAGCTCGTACGGGCTGTAGCGGCTGCCCTCGGCGGCCTTCGGCAGTCCGGCGACCTCGAGCGCCGCCGCGGACCGGGTGACCACGTCGCGCAGCACGTTCTCCGCGGTCTCGCCGGGCTTCACGTCGTAGAGGCCGGGCATGATCAGGCCTTCCAGCCGGCGCTTCGGCTCGGCCTTGGAGGCGTCGGCGATCGCCCACTGCGGCACGCCGAGCGAGGCCAGGTCGGCGGTCGCGGCGACCCGGTGCATCTCCTCGGAGGTGATGCAGTTGGGGTTGGCCCCGGCGCAGGTGGCTTCGGCGAGCTTGGTCAGGACGCCCGGCGTGTGGCCGTTGTCGGGCGCCAGCTGGTCCTCCAGCCGCATGCCGGCGCGGATGTCGACCCGGCCGACCTTCGCCGCCGGCGACAGGATGTGCGCCACGGCGGCCTCGCCGGACATCTTGTTGCGCATCAGGTAGTAGCCCGGCTGGATGCTGTTGATCTGCCGGTTGGGCTCCGCGGCCTTGGTGAACGCCTTGGTGCTGGCCACCACGTCCTTCTCCGCGAGGTTGCGGCCGATGGCGCTGACGGTCTCCCCGGACTTGATCTCGATGACGACGTCACCGGCGCCTTCGCCCGCGTAGTCCTCGTAGGAACCGATCTGCATCAGCTGGCTGGTGGCGTACAGCACGCCGCAACCGACCAGCACCAGCACGAACAGGCTGGCCAACGCGGTCACCAGGCGGCGCCGCTTGCGCCGGCGGAACCGCTCCGGGTCGGGGGCGCGTCGTTGCCGCTCGTCGGGCTCGTCCGCGAACAATCCGAGATCGTCGGTCACGAAAGGTCCTCTCGTGTCTTCCCCCGACTGTCCAGGAACGCCTGCAGGATCTCCACCGCGGCCGCCTGGTCGACCACGGCTCGCTGCTTCTTCCCCCGCACTCCGCGTTGCGACAGCATCCGGCTGGCCGTCACGGTGGTCAGCCGCTCGTCGGCGAACCGCACCGGCACCGGCGCGATCCGCTCCGCGAGCGCCGCCCCGTAGGACTGCGCCGTCTCCGCCGCGGTTCCGTGCCGGCCTGCCAGCGTCTTGGGCAGGCCGACCACGACTTCCACCACCTCGTGCTCGGCGACGAGCTCGGCCAGCTGCGCGAGATCGGTGTCGCCGTCGGCATCCCGCCGCAGGGTGACCAGCGGGGTCGCCAGCATCGGGGCGGGGTCGCTGAGCGCGACACCGACCCGGACCGCACCCACGTCGACGCCGAGCCGACGTCCCGGTCCGGGGTCCGCCTGCCGGTGTTCGGTCACCCGCCAGCCACCACCTGGTCCAGGGCCGTGCGCAGCGCCGCGATCGCCGCGGTGATGCCGGCGGGGTTCGTGCCGCCGCCCTGCGCCATGTCCGGCTTGCCGCCGCCGCGCCCGCCGACCTCGGCCGCGAAGCCGGGCACCAGCTTGCCCGCCGCGATGCCCTTGTCCCGCGCGGCGTCGTTGGCGCCGACCACGAAGCTGACCTTGCCCTCTTCGGCGGAGAACAGCGCCACCACGGACGGGCGGGAGCCGAGCCGGCCGCGGATCTCACCGGCCAGCGCGCGCAGCGCGTTGCCGTCCACGCCGTCCGGCACCTGCTCGGCCACCAGCGTCACGCCGTGCACGTCGGTGCCCTTGTCGGCGAGCTCGCCCGCGGACTGCAGGACCTGCGCGATGCGCAGCTGGTGCAGCTCCTTCTCCGCGCTGCGCAGCCGGGACACCACGCCCTGGATGCGCTCCGGCAGCTCGTCGGCCGGCACCTTGAACTGCTCGGCGAGCTGGCTGACCAGCAGGTGCTCCTTGCTGATGTGGCGCATCGCGTCCATGCCGACCAGCGCTTCGACGCGGTGCACGCCGGAACCCACGGAGGAGTCGGCGACCAGCTTGACCACGCCGAGGCGGGCGATGCTCGGCACGTGGGTACCGCCGCACAGCTCGCGGGAGTAGTCGCCCATGTCGACCACGCGGACCTGGTCGCCGTACTTCTCGCCGAACAGCGCGACGGCGCCGAGCTCCATGGCCCGGTCCATCGTCGTGGTGTAGGCCTGCACCTCGACGTCGCTCTGCAGGTAGTCGTTGACCTCTTCCTCGACCCCGCTGAGGACGGCGGTCGACACCGCGGACGGGGCGGTGAAGTCGAAGCGCATCCGGCCGGGCGAGTTCAGCGAACCGGCCTGCGCGGCGCGCTTGCCGTAGGCGCTGCGCACCGCCGCGTGCACGAGGTGGGTGGCGGAGTGCGACCGCTCGATCGCGTGGCGCCGCGCGACGTCGACGGCGGCCTCCAGCGCGGTGTCCACGCCGAGCTCGCCCTCGACGACCTTGGCGCGGTGCACGAACAGGCCCGGGACCGCGCGCTGCACGTCGTGCACCTCGACTGCCACACCCGGACCGACCAGCCGGCCGGTGTCGGCGATCTGGCCACCGCCCTCGGCGTAGAACGGGGTGCGGTCCAGGACCAGCTCGACCTCGGTGCCCGCGGCGGCGGATTTCGCCGGCTGCCCGTCGACCAGCAGGCCCAGCACCCGGCTGTGCGACTGCAGATCGGTGTAGCCGATGAACTCGGTGGTGCCGTGCTGGTCCAGCAGCGTCCGGTAGGTCGACAGGTCGCCGTGGCCGGTCTTGCGCGCCTTGGCGTCCTCCTTGGCCCGGCGGCGCTGCTCGGCCATCAGGTTCCGGAAGCCCTGCTCGTCGACGGTCAGGCCCTGCTCGGAGGCCATCTCCAGCGTCAGGTCGATCGGGAAGCCGTAGGTGTCGTGCAGCTGGAAGGCCTGCTCGCCGGCCAGCTGCTTGCCGCCGGCCTTCTTGGTCTCGGCCACCGCGACGTCGAAGATCTTCGAGCCCGCCGTCAGGGTGGTCAGGAAGGCGTCTTCCTCGTTGCGCATCACCGAGTCGATGCGGTCGAACTCGGTGACCAGCTCCGGGTAGCTCGGCGCCATCGCGTCGCGCACGACCTTGCTGAACTCGCCGAGCACCGGCTCCTGCACGCCCAGCAGGCGGGTGGAGCGGATGATCCGGCGCAGCAACCGCCGCAGCACGTAGCCGCGGGCCTCGTTGCCGGGGGTGACGCCGTCGCCGACCAGCATCACGCCGGAGCGGGCGTGGTCGGCGATGACGCGGAACCGCACGTCGTCCTCGTGGTTCGCGCCGTAGCGGCGGCCGGAGAGCTCCTCGGCCTTGGCGATCACCGGGCGGACCAGGTCGGTCTCGTAGACGTTCTCCACGCCCTGCAGCAGGCACGCCACCCGCTCGACGCCCATGCCGGTGTCGATGTTCTTGGTCGGCAGCGTGCCGATCGGCGGGTGCCCCAGCTTCGGCGACTGCTCACCCCTGATGTCCTGCATGAACACCAGGTTCCAGATCTCGATGTAGCGGTCCTCGTCGGCGACCGGGCCGCCCTCGCGGCCGTACTTCGGGCCGCGGTCGTAGTAGATCTCCGAGCACGGGCCGCCGGGACCGGGCACGCCCATGTCCCAGTAGTTGTCCTTGCCGTCGCGGGTCTGGATCCGCTCGGCGGGCACGCCGGCGACCTCCTGCCACAGCTGGGCCGCCTCGTCGTCCTTCTCGTAGACGGTCACCCACAGCCGCTCCGGGTCGAAGCCGTAGCCGCCGTCGGCCTGGGACTTGGTGAGCAGCTCCCAGGCGTACCCCATGGCGCCTTCTTTGAAGTAATCGCCGAAGGAGAAGTTGCCCGCCATCTGGAAGAACGTGTTGTGCCGGGTCGTCTTGCCGACCTCGTCGATGTCGCCGGTGCGCACGCACTTCTGGATGCTGGTGGCCCGCGGGTACGGGGCCGGCGCCTCACCCAGGAAGTAGGGCTTGAACTGCACCATCCCGGCGTTGACGAACAGCAGCGTCGGGTCGTCCAGGAGCAGCGACGCGCTGGGCACCACGGTGTGGCCGCGGCCGCGGAAGTGCTCGGTGAACCGGTTGTTGATCTCGTGGGTCTGCACGGTGGGTCCTCGGAACTCGGGTGACGGAGACGGCTGGGGTACCGGCGGACGGCTGGCGGCGCTTCGGCGCCGGCGTCAGCGGCCCGCCCGGCGAGCTCGCCGACCGCCGGCCGCGCCCTCGTCCGCGATCGGGGCGTCGATCCGGCGGAACTGCACCGTGTCGACGACGCTGCCGCGCTCGACGACGTCGTGCAGCTCCTGCTCCCGCTCCTGCATTCCCGCGCGCACCTCGGCGCCGAACGAGCCGACGGCTCCGGCCAGCTCTCGGACCGCGCCGCCCAGCTGCTCGGCCATGCCGCTCGGAGTCGCCTTGCGGGCGGTCTCGTTGAGCTTGCGCGCCACCGCGACCCCGGCCGCGACGCCGGCGCCGAACCAGAACAGGCGCCTCACTTGCGCCCCCCTTTGCCCTTGCGGCGGAAGTGCCGGCCAGCGGGCTCCTGCCGCCGCTTCCGGCGGGCCCGCAGCGCCTTGCTGACCCCGTAGGAGAACGCCGCCGTCTTCACCAACGGGCCACCCAGTGTAGCCGTGAACAGCGAAGACAACGCCGAGACGTTGCCGCTGATCGTCTTGGCGTTGGCGGTGATCCCGTCGACGCGCTCCAGCTGGGTGTTGACGTGCGTGATGGTCGAGTTCGCCCCGGTGAACAGCGGATCGGAGTTCTCGTGCGCCTTGCGGATCGCGATGGTCGCCTCGTCCAGCGTGCGGCCGAGCTTGATCAGCGGGATCGCCAGCAGCACGACCAGCAGCACGAACGCTCCGGCGGCGATCAGCGCGGCGATCTGCGTGGGCGTCACGTGCCCTCCCGTATGTCCACGTCATTCGGTGGGACCGAGCTCTCGGCCCGGTCCGTTGATCGTGCGTCAGGTTACCGGCCCCGATCCTCACTCCCGCACCCGGTCGGCCCGGCCCGCGTGCGGGCACCGCCGGGCGCCGCGCCCACCGGACCGGGGCTCCGATCGGCGAAACGAGCGGCGCCCTTCGCCAAACAATTTGGCGAAGGGCGCGCATCTCGAACCGATCGTGTTACGAGCGGACCGGGTTGAGCGGTTCCCGGCCGGTGAGGACCGCGGCGGCGTTGCGGGCGGCGAGCTCGGCCATCGCGGTTCGCGTCTCGGTGGTCGCCGATCCCAGGTGCGGCACCACCACGACGTTGTCGAGGTCGAGCAGCGCGGGCTCCACCTCGGGTTCGCGCTCGAAGACGTCGAGGGCCGCGCCGCCGATCCGCTGCTCGTGGAGCGCCTTCGCCAGCGCGCCCTCGTCGACCACCGGGCCGCGACTGGTGTTGATCAGGAACGCGGTCGGCTTCATGGCCGCGAGCGCCGCCTCGTCGATGAGGTGCCGGGTCTGCTCGGTCAGCGGGCAGTGCAGGGACAACACGTCGGCGGTGCGCAGCAGCTCGTCCTTGGTCAGGAAGCGGGCGTCGAGTTCGGCCTCCACGTCCGCGGCGACACGACGCCGGCCGGTGTAGGCGATGTCCATCCCGAAAGCGCGGGCCCGCCGGGCCACGGCCTGCCCGATGTCGCCGAGCCCGACGATGCCGAGCGTCTTGCCCTGCAACCCGGAGCCGAGCATGAAGCCGAGGTGGAAGGTCCACGGCCGGCGCGACCGAAGCAGCCGTTCGCCCTCGCCGAGCCGGCGGGTCGCCATCAGCAGCAGCCCGATGGTCAGGTCGGCGGTCGCGTCAACGAGCACACCGGGCGTGTTGGTGACGGTGACGCCGCGCCCGGTCACGGCCGGGACGTCGACGTTGTCGTAGCCGACCGCCACGTTGGCGACCACTTCCAGCTGCGGGCCGGCGGCCTCGACCAGCTCGGCGTCGACCCGGTCGTGCAGCATCGTGACGATCGCGTGCGCGCCGCGCACCGCCTCGCGCAGCTCGGGCGCGGTCAGCGGCCGGTCCTGCGGGCAGACGTGCACGTCGCCGACCTCGCGCAGCACGTCCAGTGCGGACTCCGGAACAACCCGGCTGACCACGATCCGCTTGTCCACAACGACCTCCTCGCGACGAGAACCCCGCCGGAATCTACCTGCCGCCCCGCCCCGGGCTCACCGGTCGACCGCCACCATCTCCACGGTCCCCCTCGCAGTGTCAATTGAAACCGCGGACTCCACGGCGTGGGCCGGGTGTCCAGCGGGCCGAGGTCCGGTCGAAGCCGCGGGCTCAGTCCTCGCCGCGGATGATGCTGCGGAGCTTCGGGACCCGGTCGCTGAGCGTGCGCTCCGCGCCGCGGCCGGTCGGCTGGTAGTAGTCGCGGCCCACCAGCTCGCGGGGCGGGTACTGCTGGGCGAGCACGCCTTCCGGCTTGCTGTGCGGGTACTGGTAGCCCTTGGCGTTGCCGAGCTTCTCCGCCCCGGCGTAATGCCCGTCGCGCAGGTGCGGCGGCACCGGGCCGGCCTTGCCCGCGCGGACGTCGCCCAGCGCCTCGTCGATGGCCATGATCACCGCGTTCGACTTCGGCGCGGTGGCGAGGTGGATCGTGGCCTGCGCCAACGCGATCCGCCCCTCAGGCATCCCGATGAACTGCACCGCGTGCGCCGCCGCGACGGCGGCCTGCAGCGCGGTCGGGTCGGCCATGCCGATGTCCTCGCTGGCGTGCACGACGAGCCGGCGGGCGATGAACCGCGGGTCCTCCCCCGCCTCCACCATCCGGGCCAGGTAGTGCAGCGCGGCGTCCACATCGGACCCGCGGATGGACTTGATGAACGCGCTCGCCACGTCGTAGTGCTGGTCGCCGCCCCGGTCGTAGAGCACCGCGGCGCGGTTCACGGTGGCCTCGACCGTCGCCAGGTCGATGGCGTCCGCGCCGGTCGAGCTCGCCGACTCCGCCGCCGCTTCTAGCGCGGTCAGCGCCCGCCTCGCGTCGCCACCGGCGAGCGCGACCAAGTGCGCCTCGGCGTCCTCTTCCAGGCGCAAGGCCCCACCCAGGCCGCGCTCCTCGCCGACCGCTCGGCGAAGCAGCGTCCGGATGTCGTCTTCCTCCAGGCTGCGCAGCTGCAGCACCAGCGACCGCGACAGCAGCGGCGCCACCACGGAGAAGTGGGGATTCTCCGTGGTGGCCGCCACCAGCAGCACGGTGCGGTCCTCGACCGCGCCCAGCAGCGCGTCCTGCTGGGTCTTGGAAAACCGGTGCACCTCGTCGATGAAGAGCACCGTCGCCTCGCCCGAGCGGCCGAGCCGGCGACGCGCCTCCTCGATGACCGCACGCACCTCCTTGACGCCGGAGGACAGCGCGGAAAGCGCCGCGAACCGGCGGCCGGTGGCCAGCGAGACGAGGTTGGCGAGCGTGGTCTTGCCGGTGCCCGGCGGCCCGTAGAGCAGCACCGATGCCGGCGCCGCGCCTTCCACCAGGCGACGCAGCGGGGCCCCGGCCCCCAGCAGGTGCTGCTGGCCCACGACCTCGTCCAGCGAACGAGGTCTCATCCGCACCGCCAACGGCGCGTTCTCGGCCAACTTCTCGCCCGCGCGCATCTCGGTGTCGGCGCCGAACAGCCCTTCGTCGAACAAGCCCTCGCTCACACCCCGACGCTACCGGGCACCACCGACCACTCCACCGGCCAGGAGGCGCGGCCTTCTTGTTGGAGAACTCGTTTTGCGTGGCGGTGCGGGTGGCGGCCCCCCTTGCGGGAATTGCTGTCGCGCCTTCTCGCCGTGGGATCCCCGGCACACGAGAAGACGCCTGAGAACCCGCGGCGGCGCAAGCTGCGAAGGTGGACTAAGCGGCTACGCCGCTTAAAGAACAACAACCCGCGCTACCCGCCACATCCAAAACAGCCCGCTGCGCTCAGCCCACGCGGGCGGGGAGCGCGACCTCGACGGTGCAGTCGCCGCGGCGGCGCTGCGCCGCCCAGTGCTCGACGGCCTGGTGGCAAGCGCGGTCGAGGTGCCGGACCATCGTCAGGTCCAGGTGCACGTGCTTGCCCGTCGGCAGCTGTTCGAGGTGGTCCAGCAGCCGCGGCAGCCGCAGGAACGTCGCGTTGCCCCCCAGTTCGACCCGCACGTGCTCGTCGCCGTGCTCGGCGCGCACCGACAGCCGGGACACCTCGATCGCGGTCTTGACGATGGCGACCGCGAGTCCGGCCAGCGTGCCGATCAGCAGGTCCGTGGCCACGATCATGCCCGCGGTCAGCACCAGCACGAACGCCTCGGAGCGGTGCTCCCGAACCAGCGCTACGACCTGCCGCAGCTCCAGCAGCTTCCAGCCGGCCTGGATCAGCAGCGCCGCAAGCACCGCCGTCGGGATGAAGGCCAGCACGCCCGGCAGCAGCACTACGAACAGCAGCAGCCAGAACCCGTGCAGCACGCGGGAGAGCTTGGTCTTGGCGCCGGCCTGCACGTTCGTGGCGCTGCGCACGATGACCGCGGTCATCGGCAGCGCCCCGAGCAGACCGCAGAGCGCGTTGCCCGCGCCCTGCGCGACGAGTTCCTTGTTGTACTGGGTCTTCGGGGCGTCGTGCATGCGGTCCACGGCGGCGGCGCTGAACAGGCTTTCCGCCGAGGCGATCAGCGCGAACGTCAGGATCGAGCCGAGCACGGCGGGCGTCATGAGCTCGCCCCATGCCTCGGTGGTCGGCATGTTCAGGGCCGCGAGCAGCGAGCCGACCTCGACCTTGTGCACCGGCATCGCGAAGATCACCGCCAACGCGCTGGTGGCCACGACGGCGATCAGCGCGCCGGGCACGAGCCGCAGCCGCGCAGGCATCTTCTTCCAGCCGCTCATGATCCCCAGGGCCAGCACGGCGAGCACGAGGCCGCTGATGCCCTCCGCGGTGGTCGTCGCCGCTATCAGCAGGTCCGGGATCTCGGCGAACTTCGCCCAGGTGGACTCGGGCTGCGCGAGCCCGCCCACCGGGTAGATCTGGCCGAGGATGAGCACCAGCCCGATGCCGGCGAGCATCCCCTGCACCACCGACGGCGAGATGGCGCGGAACCAGGTGCCGAGCCTGCTCAGCCCGAGCACGATCTGCACGACACCGGCGCCGAGCACGATCACGCCGAGCGCGGCCAGCCCGTGCTGGTCCACTGCCGAGGCCACCAGCACCGTCAGGCCCGCGGCGGGGCCGCTCACCTGCATCGTGCTGCCGGGCAGCAGACCGACCACGAGCCCACCGATGATGCCGGTGACGATGCCCAGTTCGGCGGGAACGCCGGAGGCGACGGCCACGCCGACGCACAGCGGCACCGCCACCAGGAATACCACCAGCGAGGCCCCCAGGTCGGCGCCGAAGGTGGCCTTCGGCCAGCGCGGCGCGCCGAGCCTCCGGCGCGCCGGGCGAGGCGTTTCGAGTCGAAATATCACGATGCCCTCCAGGGCAGGTCGAAATGCGGGAAACGGGTATCGCGCCGCGCACCTGGCGGTGCGGGCGTCGACCCGGTGGGCGGTGTTGGGGCCAGCTCTTGTAAGCGGCGGCAGCCGCTTGCGGTGTGGGACTCAGCTCGCACCGCTGCGGGTTCTCAGGAGGCTTCTCGCGAGGACAGCCCCGACCGGCATATGAGGTCGGGGATCCCGCAGCGAGAAGGCACCTGATTCCGCCACCCGCACCGCCGAGCAGGCCGAGTTTGGAAACTGTCGTTAGAGCGGTAGGAAGTCGGTGGCTTCCGACGCCTGCGGGCAGGCGAAGACGAGACCGGTGTCGATCTCGTAGAACCAGCCGTGCAGTCGCAGCTCGCCGGCGGCGATCCGGTCCTGAATGAACGGGTATTCGCGCAGCGTCTGCAGCTGCGCGTGGATGTGCCGCTTGCTCTCGGCGCGCACGCTCGGATCGTCCGGCTCGACGCCGCTCAGGCCGTCGGTGCCGAGCCAGCCCCGCAGCGCCGGCAGCTCTTCCAGGCCGCGCCCGGCCAGGGTCAACGCCGTCACGGCACCGCAGTGCGAGTGCCCGCAGACGATGATCTCCGGCACGCGCAGCTGCAGCACGGCGTACTCGATGGTGGCCATTTCGCTGGACGCCGAATCCGGCGCGTATTTCGGGACCACATTGCCCGCGGTCCGCAGTTCGAACAGATTGCCCGGTTCGGCACCGGTGATCTGCGATGGGACCACCCGCGAATCGGAGCACCCGATGAACAGCGCGGCCGGTTTCTGACCTGCGGCGAGCTGCTGGCGGCGGTCAGCGGAAAGCATGCTCGGGTGTCGCCGAGCGTGTCGCACGAAATGTTCGAAGCTCATTGTCGCCTCTCTGGTCGTCGGCTCGGAATACGTCGCGAGCCGCCGATCAGTGGCGGATGACCTGGAGCGTGGCGGGAGAATGTTTGAGCTTGGCATATGCAGGGTGCGGCTTGCTCCCAGCATTTGGGAGCTGCTCGGCCTCTGCCTGATTTTCGAGGCGCGGGATGCCCTGCAAGCTGCGCGGCAACAGCGGGCGGCGGTCTTCCCGCCGTTCGAAGCTGCGGCGGTGCAGCGCGATTCCCGGCATCCGTTCGCGCAGCTTCTCGCTGTCCCGGTGCTCGCTGGTCTCGGACTTCGTTTCCGCAGGTCCGGTGCGCAGTTGCGGGCCGGCTTCGGCACTCAGCGGGCCCAGCACGGCGAGCAGGACCGCGAAGAGCAGGAACAAGCCCGCCCTCGTGATCTGCCACGCCTTGCCGCGCACGAATGCCTCCTGTAATAGAGCAGCCGATCCCCTTCCGGCGGCATCGACGGTAGCGGGGAGAAGTAGCGAAACGCTGAACTCAAGGTATCCGACAACAGCGGTGCACGCGCAAGTCGCAGATCCGGTGGAGTCGACCGGGAAACAAATGAAGATGTTCTAATGCAACTCGGTTCGACCTGGTAATTCACCCGTATGCCGGGTGGACAGGAGGCCCGTCACTGCGTTGCGTAAACGATGTTCACTACGCAAAGTGCTCGAGATGTGATCAGAATTACCGCATCGAGTTAGCTTGAAACCTGAAATATATTCGCCCACGCAACGCGCCGGAAACAGGAAAGCTTAGCGGACCCGGTAGTGGTAGCCGTGCGAGGGGATGAAGCCCAGCGCTTCGTAGCACGACCGCGCTCCGGGATTGTCGTCCTCGACCTGGAGGAACAGCCGCGTCGCCCCCGCACCGGATGCCCACCGCGCGCCCGCGCGCAGCACCGCGCCGGCGACGCCGCGACGCCGCCAGTCGGGACTCGTGGCCATGCCGTAGATCCCGCACCAGCCCGACGAGACGGCGAACGTCCCGACACCGATCGGGACGCCGTCGCGAAGCGCGATGGCGAACCGCACCGGCTGCGAGATGCGATCCAGGCTCGGTTCCGGCTTGCGGCCCGCCACCTCGGCGGCGACGAGCCAGGACGGCTGCGGGCCGGGTTCCAGCCGCACCTCGAAGTCCTTCGGCGCGCCGAGCACCCGATCGCAGTCGGCGAACATGGCCGACGTGCGGCCGACCACGCGATAGCCCCGGCCGGCCAGGAACGCGTTTAGCTCGGCGTGCCGGTCCAGCGGACTGACCTGCACGATCGGCGCCGCCTCCCGCGCCGCGTAGAACTTCTCCACGCGTTCGACCGCGGTCTCGGGATCCGGCACGACCTCCGGCGGCAGCGCCGAGTTCGAGCGCTTGCGGTTCAGCAGCCCGCAGTGCCTCAGCACCCAGCCATCGGCGTGCTCGACCGTCGAAGCGGGCCAGGTGGCGACGGCGGCCCGCTCGATCTCCGACTCGACGGAACTCACGCCACGCCTCCCGATGCATACCATGCAAAAACTCGTATATGCATCCAACCACGGGACGGGCGGGCCCTCAACGGCTTTCGGCCGGTGTGTCTACGCGGTGCGGAACGCCGGGTACGGCTGCAGGTGCAGCGCGCCGGCACCGAAGCGGTCCACCAGCGCGTCGACCACCCGGTCCGCGAACTCCGCGACGTCGGCCATGTCGGCCTTCTCCGCGTCCGAACGCAGGTGCCGCCACCGGTCCACCAGCGCCGTGCTGCGGCGCGGCGAGGGCATGTGCAGGTCGATCGGCCGGTCGGTCTCGCCGGTCCGCGGCAGGAACCACCAGGTCGACACCCACACCCACAGCAGCTGGGCGTTGAACAGCCGGGGCATCAGCACCTCGTCGTCGTCCAGCTCCGGCCAGACCTCGACGATCTCCGAACGCCACGTCGACAACATGCTCTCCGCCAGGTTGTCCGGCAGCGCGTACGAGCACCACGACGACGGGAACGGGTACTGCAGGTAGGCGGCGTCCATCGCGACATCCCGCACGCAGCCCCACTCGAAGTCCATGAACCGCACGCCGCTGCCCGTCACGAGGCTGTTGTCCGGGCAGATGTCCGACGGGCTGAACGACCGGTACCGGCTCGACTCCAGCAGTTCGGAGGCGCCGGTCAGCCGCTCGACCATGCGCGGCGGGGTGTCCACGCCGAGGGTCTGCGACAGCAGCTCCGGCAGCTCGCCCACCGATCGCGTGATGTCGTCGGCGACCGGATCGGTCCACGACCTCGCGCCCAGCCGGCGCATCAGCGCGTCGAAGTCCGCCTCGCACCCCGCCGTGGTGCTGTGCAGACGGCCCAGCGCCCGCGCCCACGCCAGCAGCGCCCGCTCCGCCATCCGCGGATCGTCGGCGAACAGCACGTCGGCCAGGGTGGAGCCGCGGCCCAGGTCCTCCAGCACCAGCAGGCGTTCGGTGGCGTCGTGCGCGATGAGTTCGGGGCCGATCCGGGCCTCGGGCGGCAGCGCGGTGGTGAGCTGGCAGCTCGCCGCCTCGTGCGCGAACGGGTCAGACCGGGCTTCTTCCGGGCACTCGCCGTAGTGCTTGACCACGACGGTGCGGGGCAGCTCGAACGGCGATTCGGCGATCCGGACCCGCATCACGACGGAGCGGTCGCTGCCACCGAGATCCTCCGCATCGGCAAGCCGGACAGTTGCTCCAGTCCGCTTGCTCAGCACGGCTTCCGCGGTCCCTACGGTATCGGTCGCCTCGGCGCTGACCGGGATGCGAACCTCCGGGGGACCGGTGGTGATCTCCACGCTCATCGTCTCCAGACACTACCCCCACAACATGAACCTGATAGGGCATTACCGGTCAAGTGACACGCAACCGGTCAACACCCGTAATCGCAGCGTGTTCACCTGGGCTCAACACGCTCCCACCCTCGACGATCCGCCGAACGTCAGTCGCCTCCTAGACGCTGACGGAACAAAGCTGCGGCGGCGTTGCACGGCGGCGAAGATTGGGCTTCCTCACCGCATTTCCCGCGTCGGCACCCGGTCGGCCAGGCCGGCCCGCCTGCGCCGCAACACGAGCACCGCGGCCGCTGACACAACGATGCCCACCAGGTTGACCACGAGCTGCGCGACCGAGCCGAAGCATTGAGCCCAGTCGCCGAGCGTCGCCGCCACCACCGCATAGCCGGCGGCGGGCACCGTCGTGACCGAAATGAACACGCCGACCAGCACCGCCGACTTGGCCGAGGTCAGCGACAGCATCCCGGCCGCACCGGCCAGCAACGACACGATGAGCGACGACCAGCCGACCTGGTACACGAACGCCACCTGGCTGACGGCGGGCAGGCTGAGCCGGTCGATCAGGCCCGTCCACTCGCCGAGCAACGCGGCCGCCGCGGTCACCACCATCGCCACCGGGAAGCCCCCCGCGAGCGCCACCGACGCGCGGCGCACCAGCAGCCAGCGGCGGGACACCAACCCGACGGCGATGGCGGCCAGCGGCCCGAACTCGGGGCCGACCACCATCGCGCCGACGATCGTCACCGGCGAGTCGGTGACCACGCCGACCGCCGCCAGCACGCACGCGATGGAGAGGAACGCCAGGAACGTGGCGTTCAGCCGGCATTCCTCGCCGGTGCGGGCGATCAGCTCGTCCCAGACCACCGCGTCGTCGCCATCGCCGGGAGCCGCCTCCTCGGCCCGCTCGGCGCGCTGCGACAGCATGGTGCCCGCCTCGGAGATGGTCACCGCGCCGACCGCCGCCAACTCGGAAGCGCCGATCGCGGCGAGCACGTCGTCGGCGGCCTCGCGGGCCACGTCGAACTCGACGAGATCACCTGCCGGATCGAGCGCGCCGCCGCGCACGACGACCAAGTGCGCCGTACCCGGGTGCGACCGGGCATCGGCGAGCACCCGATCGGTGTGCTCGGCCGGACAGATGACCCGAAGGTGCAGCACGTCGTGCCCGCCGCGCTCCGGTCAGCCCTGCTTCTCCACCACGCCGGGCGGGAACACCGAGATGCTCTGGTCGCCGACCTGCGCCGCAGCCTTGGCGTCGATCCCGGCCTCCTTGCGCTGCTCGATGGTGATCGGCGACGGCGCACCGGTCAGCGGGTCGAACCCGCCCCCGCTCTTCGGGAAGGCGATGACATCGCGCAGCGAGTCGGCACCGGCGAGCAGCATGCAGATCCTGTCCCAGCCGAAGGCGATGCCGCCGTGCGGCGGCGGGCCGAACTTGAACGCGTCGAGCAGGAAGCCGAACTTGTCCTGCGCCTGGTCCTGCGAGATGCCGAGCAGCTCGAACACCCGCTCCTGGATCTCGGAGCGGTGGATACGGATCGAGCCGCCACCGATCTCGTTGCCGTTGCAGACGATGTCGTACGCCCAGGCCAGCGCGTGCTCCGGGTCCTGGTCGAAGGTGTCGATCCAGTCGGCGTTCGGCGAGGTGAACGGGTGGTGCACCGCCGTCCACCGACCGGTGCCGACCGCGACGTCGTCGGTCTCGTCCACCGGCTCGAACATCGGGGCGTCGACGACCCAGACGAACGACCAGGCGTCGTGGTCGATCAGGCCGCAGCGCTCACCGATCTCCAGCCGCGCCGCGCCCAGCAGGCCGCGGGCCGCCGAGCGCGGACCGGCCGCGAAGAACACGCAGTCGCCCGGGGAGGCACCGACCGCCTTGGCGAGCCCTTCGCGCTCGGCGTCGGACAGGTTCTTCGCAACCGGGCCGGACAGCGTGCCGTCGGCCCCGATGAGCACGTACGCAAGGCCCTTGTGCCCGCGCTGCTTGGCCCACTCCTGCCAGGCGTCGAGCTGCCGCCGCGGCTGGTCGGCGCCGCCGGGCATCACGACCGCGCCGACGTAGGGCGCCTGGAACACCCGGAACGTGGTGTCCTTGAAGTACTCGGTCATCTCGGTGAGTTCGAGACCGAAGCGCAGGTCCGGCTTGTCCGTGCCGTACTTGGCCATCGCATCGGCGTAGGTCATCCGCGGGATCGGGCGCGGGATCTCGTGGTCGGCCAGCTTGCCCCACAGCGCGGTCAGGAGCGCTTCGCCGAGCTCGATCACGTCGTCCTGCTCGACGAAGCTCATCTCGATGTCGAGCTGCGTGAACTCCGGCTGCCGGTCGGCGCGGAAGTCCTCGTCGCGGTAGCAGCGCGCGATCTGGAAGTACCGCTCCAGGCCGCCGACCATCAGCAGCTGCTTGAACAGCTGCGGTGACTGCGGCAGCGCGTACCAGTTGCCGGGCTGCAGGCGGGCCGGGACGAGGAAGTCCCGGGCGCCCTCCGGCGTGGAGCGGGTCATCGTCGGCGTCTCGACCTCGACGAAGTCGCGACCGTGCAGCACGTCCCGGGCGATCCGGTTGACGTCGCTGCGCATCCGCATGATCCGGGCGGGCTCGGCGCGCCGCAGGTCCAGGTAGCGGTGCTTGAGCCGGACCTCCTCGCCGACCTCCAGGTGCTCGTCCAGCGGGAACGGCAGCGCCGCGGCCTCGGACAGGACCTCCAGCTCGGTGGCGGTCACCTCGATCTCGCCGGTCGCGATCTCCGCGTTCTCGTTGCCCGCCGGGCGGCGGATCACCTCGCCGGTGACCCGGACGCAGAACTCGGCGCGCAGCCGGTGGGCGCGCTCGGCCATCTCGCCTTCGCGGAAGACGACCTGTGCGACGCCCGAGGCGTCGCGCAGATCGATGAAGATGACCCCGCCGTGATCGCGACGGCGCGCCACCCACCCGGCGAGGGTGACGGTCTGCCCGGCATGACCGGAGCGAAGCGATCCGGCCTCGTGCGTGCGCATCACGGGTACTGAGCTCCTTCTTCCGCTGTTCAGCGCTTGACGGTATGGACGGTGTAGCTGTCGGCGATCCCCGCCGCTCCCGATCGGCAGGACGTCTGTCGATCAGGGTGTTCAGCAGCTGGGACGCAAGACATTAAGGCTAGCCAACGAACCTGGGAGCGCATCGCGCAGGTGCCGCGCGTCCGGCCACCGCCGCGGAGCGTGACCGCACCTCCCGGCCGCGGCCTCCCCCACCCGGCCGCCTGCTCACGCCCCTTGGTTCGCCCGTTCGCCGGAGCGACACCAAATGGTCGATACCAATTTTGCCGCAGCTGGTCCACAATTCAACTGATTCGAGGCACGACCGACGATCACGCAGCGGCATTGCCAGGCGTCTACGAAGCGATGAAGGAGTTGATTCCCGCCTTAAGCACACCCGAGTTCCTCCTTTAGTCGTAGACGCCTACCGGAACTCGGTCGTTGCGCAACGTAGACCCCACTGATTAGCGTAAGTTCGGAATTCGGCGGACACGAGGAGTAACGATGACCGGCCCGAAAACCGAGGCTCGCCCGGCCACCCACCCGGCCGTCCGCGGCACGCAGCAAGGAGCGAACGCTTTGTCGGCCGAACTCTCCGAACTGCTCCGAACCGGTCCGTTCGAGGCCGCGCTGCGCACCGCGATCCGGGCCAGCCGGCTGAGCCTGGAACGCATCCAGCACCGGCTGCGCGCCCGCGGCACCCCCGTCAGCATCACCGCGCTGAGTTACTGGCAGTCCGGCCGCCGACGCCCCGAGCGCCCCGACTCGCTGCTCGCCCTGCAGCAGCTGGAGCAGGTGCTGGGCGTGCCGGAGAGCTCGCTGTCGGCACTGCTCGGCCCGCCGCGCCCGCGCGGCCGCACCCGGCAGGCCCCCGCCGAGGCGCCGCCGCTGAGCGCGCTCTGGTCGGAGAACGAGTCCGCCGCCGAGCTCCTCACCAAGATCGACACCAGCCACGACAGCAAGCTCGCCCGGCTGAGCCACCACGACGTCGTGCACGTCGACCAGCGCGGCGAGCTGCGCAAGATCCGCACCCGCAAGCTGGTCCGGGCCGAGACCAACGGCGTCGACCGCTGGGTGATCATGTTCGACGGCGCCTCCTCCGGCGAAACGCCCCCGATCATCCGGCCGATCCGGTCCTGCCGGTTAGGTCAGGTCCTCACCGACCACGCCCGCGACCTGGTGGTGGCGGAGCTGCTGTTCGACCGGGCCTTAGCGCGCGGCGAGACGCTGCTGCTGGAGTACGAGATCATCGACCCGCCGACCGGCCCGAACGAGGCCGAGCACAGCTTCTGCCGGCTGTTCCGGCTGCCCGTGCGCCAGTACGTGGTGGAGCTGCAGTTCGATCCGGCGCACCCGCCGACCCGGTGCGAGAGCTACGTCGGCGACTCCACCACGCAGGAGGTGGAGCCCCCGAAGCCGCTGACCGTCGACCGGTTCGGCCGCACGCACGCGGTGGCGCTGGACTTCGGCATGGGCGTCTTCGGCGTTCGATGGCAGCCCGAGGAGCAGCTGGGCTCCAGCACCTCTTCGCGCACCACGACACGTTGACCCGATCCAGGGACACGCCGATCGCCTTCAAGCACGGTAGGTAACCATGAATCGGCGGCGTACCGAGGCGCGACCGAATTATCGACATCATCGGCGCTTTTACAACCCCGAAAGGAACGGCGAAGTTTCCGGACTTGCCAGAAATCGTTTTCCTTAACATTGTCCTATCCCAATCGAAAATGATGTGCATTTCCCGGAACCACTCCCGATCGTCGCCGACCGGGCTCACAACAGGCTGAGCTGGCGCACCCCCTCCTCCTCGGCGGCGGACCGGGCGGCACCGGCCCCGACGTCGCGGAACGCCGGCTGCCGCGACGAGCCGATGCCGTGGCGGCGCTTCGCATCGGCCACCAGAGCGAGGACGTCGCGCTGGTAGCACTGCGGCAGGTACGAACCCTCCCGGTAGAGCCGCGCGTAGCTCGGCACCAACTTCGGATGCTCGCGCTGCAGCCAGGCCCGGAACCACTCGCGCGCCCCCGGCCGCAGGTGCAGCAGCAACGGCGTCACGTTCGCGGCACCCGCCTCGGCCAGGGCCCGCACCGTCGCGTCGATCTGCTCCGGCGCGTCGCTGAGCCCCGGCAGGATCGGCGCCATCAGCACCGAGCAGCCGATCCCCGCGTCGGCGAACCGGCGCACCACGTCCAGCCGCCGCTGCGGCGACGGGGCGCCCGGCTCGACGGCCCGCCAGAGCCGCTCGTCGACCGAGCCCACCGAGACCGCCACCGACACCGGAGCCACCTCTGCGGCCTGCACGATCAGGTCCACGTCCCGCAGGATCAGCGTCCCCTTGGTGAGGATCGAGAACGGGTTGGCCCGGTCGCGCAGCTCGGCGATGATCTCCCGCATCAGCCGGTAGCGCCCCTCGGCGCGCTGGTACGGGTCGGTGTTGGTGCCCATCGCGATCGGCTCGCCCGCCCAGCGAGGGCCGGCCAACTCCTTGCGCAGCAAGGTCCCGGCGTTGACCTTCACGACGATCTTGCTGTCGAAGTCGTGCCCCGCGTCCAGGTCCAAGTACGTGTGAGTGCGCCTCGCGAAGCAGTACCGGCACGCGTGACCGCATCCCCGGTACGGGTTCACGGTCCACCGGAACGGCACCTGGGACTCCCCCGGCACCCGGTTGATGATCGATTTCGCGTGGATCTCGATCGCGTACGCCTCCTCGGTGCCCGCCTCGATCGGCACCGGATCCGGCAACCGCAGCCCCGCGCGCCCGCCGGACCGCGGCGGCGGCTCCGGCAGCGCGAGCGGGAGCTCCGGCGCACCCCCGACCGGCGGCTTGACCCGTTGCTGTTCCCATCGCATGATTCAATTCGAACATATTTTCGACACCATGTCGAGCGCCGTTTCCGCATGTCCGCCGATCGAGTGGCGCGGGTGCGCGAGCCCGGCCAAACGCCCCACTTCGGGCCGCGGCAGGCGGTCCGCATAATTGCCCGGTGACCGACCGCCGCCCCACCGGAGAGCCTCCCGAGCCCGGAGGCGGCCATCGTGCTCGCCACCGTCGCGCCGCCGACCAGGCCCAACCGCCCGCCCGACCGGCCGCGGACCGGCCGCCGGGCGCTCGCCGCGCAGACCCAGACCCTCGACGGGACGACGGCCCCGCGACCGGGCACGGTCACGGCCATGGGCACGGCCACGGCCCCGCCGAACCGGCGTCCAGACAGGTCAAGCGGGTGCTCGCGATCGCGCTGGCGCCGTTCGCGCTGGCCGCCGTCGTCGGTTTCCTGCTGCTCTACCCGTTCGACCACCAGCAGCGCACCGGCGCCGACCTCGGCTTCGGCCAGTACCCGGTCAACGCCGTCATCGTCTCCGCCGCCGCGGGCTCGTGCACCCAGGGCTCGCCCGACGAGAGCGGCTGCGTGGTGCTCGGGGTCCAGATGCAGGACGGGCCGCGCGCCGACCGGACGATCGAGCAGACGGTGCCGACGGACCCCGGCACGCCGCGATTCGCCGTCGGCGACCACGTGGTGCTCAGCTACGCCGGGGCCAACCCCGACGACCCGACGTCCTACCAGGTCGTCGACTTCCAGCGCGGCACGCCGCTGCTGGTCCTGGCCCTCGTGTTCGCCGCCGCGGTGATCGTGCTCGGCCGCTGGCAGGGCGTCGCCGCGCTGGTCGCGCTCGGACTGAGCTTCGTCGTGCTGATCGGCTTCGTGCTGCCCGCCATCCTCGCCGGCGAGGACCCGCTGCTGGTGGCGGTCGTCGGGGCCGGGCTGATCATGTTCGTGGTGCTCTACCTGACGCACGGCTTCTCCGCGCGGACCTCGACCGCGGTGCTCGGCACCCTGCTGAGCCTCGCCCTGATCGGCCTGCTCAGCGTGGTCTTCTCGGCGGCCACCAGCCTGACCGGGCTGGACGAGGACACGTCGAGCCTGATGGGAGTGCTCGGCACGCCGATCGATGCGCGCGGCCTGCTGCTGGCCGGGATCGTGATCGGCGCGCTCGGCGTGCTCGACGACGTGACCGTCACCCAGACCAGCGCGGTGTGGGAGCTGCGCAAGGCCAACCCCTCGTTGTCCTGGCGGCAGCTCTACAAGGCGGGCCAGCGGATTGGCCGCGACCACGTGTCGTCGGCGGTGAACACGCTGGTCCTGGCCTATGCGGGCGCGGCCCTGCCGCTGCTGCTGGCGTACACGCTCTCCGGCCGGACCTTCGGCGAGGTGGTGAGTTCGCAGGCGGTGGCGCAGGAGGTCGTGCGCACGCTGGTCGGCAGCATCGGTCTGGTCGCCGCGGTGCCGATCACCACGGCGATCGCCGCCGCGGTGGCGGTCCGGGAGCCCGCGAAGAGCTCGGGCCGCAGCGGGAGCTCGGTCGCGGACCGCGTGGGGCGAGCGGCCGCCACCAGCGCGGAAACCCCGACGGTGCGCCGACGGCCACCGCACCTCAGACCCGGCCGCTGAACCGTCCGCCCTCAGCCTCGGTGGTCCGCAATTTCAATGGAAATCGAAGGTCCGATTTCCATTGAAATTGCGGAAGTTGTCCACAGGCTCCGGTGTGTCGGGCCCCGGCACTCCGGTGGTCCGCGTTTCGAGTGAGCGTTTTTCATCCTGGTCGGCCCGCAGCCGCGGGCCGCAAAGCTGCACGTCGATGGGGCGCCGCAGGCGCATAGCCCACCTACGACACTGGCACCGCCGCGGGTTCACGATGCCCACCCCTCCGGGGTTCCCTCGGCGAGGACGGCCCCTCCGCCGTGTATTGGACATACATCAGGAGGGGCACCCACAGACCAGGGAGCCTCTGAGAGCCCGCCACCCGCACCGCCACGCAAAGCGAGGTTGGAAAACCTCAGTGAAATTGCGGACCTGAGCAGTCGGTGAGCCGCGCTCCTAGCCCAGTGCGGCGACGAACCTCGCGACCGCGTCGGGATGCAGCCGCTGCGCCATCCTGCCCACCGGCGCGACCGATGCCAGCCGGTACAGCGGGCGGTCCGGGGCCGCGTCGCCACGCGCCTCCGCTCGCAGCTGGGCCACGATCAGCTGCGACAGCACCAGGGCCCGGGTGTCGGCCGAGCCGGCCAGCGTGTCCGCCAGCCTGCGCAGCGCGTAGATCCCGAGCTCCCGGCCGCCGGTGCCCGCGTAGAGCGCCAGCGACACGCTGATCGCCTTGCCCTTGGGCGGGCCGCCGACCAGCAGGTTGACCGTCCGGGCGCCGCGCAGGTCGGTGACGAACAGGTCGAACCGATCCGCGTTCTTCACGTCGACCACGCGGGTGCCCATCGCGCGGGCCACCAGCTCGCCGCTGCGCAGCTCGATGGTCTTGCGGGACTCCGCGAAAGCCAGCAGCAGCAAGGAGATTCCCACGATCGCCGCGGTGATCGCGAAGCCCGTGGGCCCCGCGAACAGGCTCACGATGCCGCCCATCGCGGCGGCGACGATCAGCGCGGCGATCGCGACGTTGCGAGCCCGCGCCCGGACCGTCTTGCGGTCCAGCAGATCCAGCGGAACCGCCTCTGCTTCGGTCATCTCGGCTCCGCGACCGCGTCCCGGACCTCGGCCTCCAGCGATTCCAGCGACACCGCGCGCTGTTCGCCGCTGGCCAGCTCCTTCAGCTGCGCGGTGCCGGCTTCGAGGTCCCGCTCCCCGAGGACCAGCGCGAACCGGGCGCCCGAGCGGTCGGCGGCCTTCATCGCGCCCTTGAGGCCCTTGCCTCCGTAGGCCACGTCGACGCGGACCCCGGCCGCTCGCAGCCCGCCCGCGGCCGCCACCAAGCGGCGCTTGGCGGTCTCGCCCATCGGCACGCAGTACACGTCGCAGCGCGCCTGGTCGCCGACCTGCAGCCCCTCTGCCTGGCAGGCCAGCAGGGTCCGGTCGACGCCGAGCCCGAAGCCGACGCCGGAGTACTCCTGGCCGCCGAGTTCGGCCATCAGGCCGTCGTAGCGGCCGCCGCCGCCGATGCCGGACTGCGCGCCGAGTCCATCGTGGACGAACTCGAAGGTGGTCTTGGTGTAGTAGTCGAGGCCGCGCACCAGGCGGGGGTTCTCCACGAACGCCACGCCGAGGTCGAGCAGGTGCGCCTTGACCTGCTCGTAGTGCTCCTCCGACTCCGCCGAGAGGTGGTCGACCATCAAGGGGGCGTCGGCGACGAGTTCCCGCACCTCCGGCCGCTTGTCGTCGAGAACCCGCAGCGGGTTGAGCTCGGCGCGGCGCCGGGTCTCCTCGTCCAGCGGCAGCCCGCGCAGGAACTCCTGCAGCTTCGCCCGGTAGGCGGGGCGGCAGGTGTTGTCGCCCAGCGAGGTGATCTCGATGCGGTGCCCGCTGAGCCCCAGCCGCCGGTAGCCCTCGTCGGCGATCGCGATGACCTCGGCGTCCAGCGCCGGGTCGTCGACCCCGATCGCCTCCACGCCGACCTGCTGCAGTTGCCGGTACCGCCCGGCCTGCGGCCGCTCGTAGCGGAAGAACGCGCCGCTGTAGTAGAGCTTCACCGGCAGCTGGCCGCGGTCCAAGCCGTGCTCGATGACCGAGCGCATCACGCCCGCCGTGCCCTCCGGGCGCAACGTCACGGACCGGCCGCCGCGGTCGGCGAAGGTGTACATCTCCTTGCTGACGACGTCGGTGGACTCCCCGACGCCGCGGGCGAACAGGGTGGTGTCCTCGAACACCGGCAGCTCGATGTAGCCGTAGCCGGCGCGGCGCGCGGCGTCGGACAGGGTGTCGCGGACCGCCAGGAAGCCCGCCGACTCCGGCGGGTAGTACTCGGGGATGCCCTTGGGTGCGGTGAACGTGCTCATGAGTGGTGGTTCAGTCCTCGTCAGGAAATGGCGTCGGAAGCCGGCAGGCCCTGCAGGAACGGGTTGCCCGCGCGCTCGCGCCCGATGGTGGTGGTCGGTCCGTGGCCCGGCAGCACGACGATCTCGTCGTCCAGCGGCAGCACCTTGGTGCTCAGCGACTCGAGCATCCGGCCGTGGTCGCCGCCGGGCAGATCGGTGCGCCCGATGGCGCCGGCGAAGAGGGTGTCGCCGGACAGCAGCAGCCGCCCACCCTCGTCGGTCCCGACGCCGAACAGCACCGATCCGCCGGTATGGCCCGGGGTGTGCGTGACGTCGAAGCGCAGCCCGGCGAGCTCCAGCACGTCACCGTCGGCGAGGTCTCGGACGTCGGCGGGCGCGTCCATCACCGGGCCGTCGCCGAAGAGCTGCCGCCCAGCCGGGCCGAGCGCGGCGCCCGGGTCGGCGAGCATGAACCGGTCGGCCGGGTGGACGTAGGCGGGCACGTCGTGCGCGGCGCAGACCTCGCCGGCGGAGAAGACGTGGTCGAAGTGCCCGTGGGTGAGCAGCACGGCGGCAGGCGCGAGGCGGTGCTTGCGCAGCTGTTCGTCCAGCGGCGCCACGGCGTCCTGGCCGGGATCCACGACGACGCAGGGCTCGCCTTCCCCGCGCGCGAGCACGTAGCAGTTCGCCTGCAGCGGTCCTACCGGGAACCCGAGGACAAGCACGAAGCGCGACCTTTCGTTGCGGCGACACCCGATGGGGCGGGTCGGTCCCCCAAGGTTATCGTCCCGCCCACGTGCGCCTTCGCGCGCGGCAGGCACGATGCGCAGGCTCTCAGGAACGGTCCGCGACCGACCCCATAAACTCCCCGGAACAACATCAGGTTCACCGAATCCGGGGAGGGAGCAGGTGCCCAGCAACGAGCAACGTCGCCAGGCGGCCAAGCGGAAGCTCGAACGCCAACTGCAGCGCCGGGCGGAGCAGGCCAAGCGACGCCGGATGATCACCATCGGCGCGACGATCGTCGTGGTCATCGCGGTCGTGGTGGGCGTCTTCTACTTCACCCGCACCGGCGACGACACCGCCCAGCAGCAGCCGCCGCAGGCGCAGCCGGAGGTCCAGATCCCCGCCGAGCTCGCGCCGCCGCCGGCCCGGCCGACGCCGCTGGCGGATCCGGTGTCCTGCCAGTACCGGCCGGACAGCAAGGGGCCGAGCAAGCCCGTGCAGCCGCCGGCCAACGGCGAGGTGTCCTCCAAGGGCACCGTGCAGGCCACCATCAACACCAGCCAGGGCGCGATCCCGCTGACGCTCGACCGCGCGCTGGCGCCGTGCACCGTGAACAGCTTCATCAGCCTGTCCAAGCAGGGCTACTACAACGGGACCGCGTGCCACCGGATCGGCACCGAGGGCCTGCAGATGCTGCAGTGCGGTGACCCGACCGGCAAGGGTTCCGGCGGCCCGGGCTACAGCTTCGACGACGAGACGTTCCCGGAGTTGCAGTACGGGCGCGGCTACCTCGCGATGGCCAACGCGGGCCCGAACACCAACGGGAGCCAGTTCTTCATGGTCTTCGGCGAGGCTCCGCTGTCGCCGGACTACACCGTGTTCGGCACGATCTCGGAGGATGGCCTGAAGGTCATCGACGGCATCGCCCGCGCGGGCCACGACGGCGCGTTCGAGCCGTCGCCGGGCGGCGGCCACCCGAAGCAGGAGGTCAAGTTCGAGTCGGTCGACGTCCAGGCCTGACGCGAACGCGAGAAGGGGCGCCGCCTTCGGGTGGCGCTCCTTTTTGCTGCGCAAATGGCGGCCGTCCGGCCGGGCCAGCGTCCGCGAGCGCTTTGCGACCAAACGTACTCACGGGCCCTGAGCAGCGGAAACGCCGTCAGGCCGCGGAGGTCACGCGGTAGACGTCGTAGACGCCCTCGATGTTGCGGACCGCCTTGAGGACGTGGCCCAGGTGCTTCGGGTCGCCCATCTCGAAGGAGAAGCGGCTCACCGCCACCCGGTCCTTCGACGTGGTCACCGACGCCGACAGGATGTTCACCCGCTCGTCCGCCAGCACCTTCGTCACGTCGGAGAGCAGCCGGTGCCGGTCCAGGGCCTCCACCTGGATCGCGACCAGGAACACCGACGACGCCGACGGCGCCCAGTGCACCTCGACCAGCCGTTCGGGCGTGCGGCGCAGGTCGTCGGCGTTGGTGCAGTCCGTGCGGTGCACGCTGACCCACCCGCCGCGGGTCACGAAGCCGAGGATCTCGTCGCCCGGGACCGGCGTGCAGCAGCGCGCCAGCTTCGCCCACACGTCCCCGGCGTCCTTGACCACGACGCCGGAGTCGCCGCTGCTGCGGCGCTTGCCGCGCAACGTCGACGGCGTCGACCGCTCCGCGATCTCGTCGGCCGCCTGCTCCGGGCCGCCGATGAACGCCACGAGGCGCTGCACCAGGTGCTGCGCCGAGAGCTGCTTCTCCCCCACCGCCGCGTACAGGCCGGTGACGTCCACGTAGTGCAGTTCGCGGGCCACCGCGCCGAGCGTTTCCGCCGACACGAAACGCTGCAACGGCAGGCCCAGCCGCCGGATCTCCTTGGCGATCAGCTCCTTGCCGGACTCGATCGCCTCCTCGCGGCGCTCCTTGGCGAACCACTGCTTGATCTTCGCCTTGGCCCGCGGCGAGGCCACAAACGACAGCCAGTCGCGGCTCGGGCCGGATCCCTCCGCCTTGGAGGTGAAGATCTCGACGACCTCGCCGTTCTCCAGCTTGCGCTCCAGCGCCACCAGCCGGCCGTTGACGCGGGCGCCGATGCAGCGGTGGCCCACCTCGGTGTGCACCGCGTAGGCGAAGTCCACCGGGGTCGAGCCCGACGGCAGCGTGATCACGTCGCCCTTCGGCGTGAAGACGAAGATCTCCCTGGTCGCCAGGTCGTAGCGCAGCGACTCCAGGAACTCGCCGGGGTCCGCGGCCTCCCGCTGCCAGTCGAGCAGCTGCCGCATCCACGCCATCTCGTCGACCTCGACGGCCGACTGCGCGGCGCCGTTGCGCCCCTTGGTCTCCTTGTACCGCCAGTGCGCCGCGATGCCGTACTCGGCCGTGCGGTGCATCTCGTGGGTGCGGATCTGCACCTCCAGCGGCTTGCCCTCCGGGCCGATCACCGTGGTGTGCAGCGACTGGTAGACCCCGAACCGGGGCTGCGCGATGTAGTCCTTGAAGCGGCCGGGCATCGGCTGCCACAGCGCGTGCACCACGCCCATCGCCGCGTAGCAGTCGCGGACCTCGTCGACCAGGATCCGCACGCCCACCAGGTCGTGGATGTCGTCGAAGTCGCGGCCCCGCACGATCATCTTCTGGTGGATGGAGTAGTAGTGCTTGGGGCGGCCCTGCACCTTCGCGGCCAGCCGGGCGGTGTCGAGCTGGTGCGACAGCTCGTCGATGACGGTGCGCAGGTAGGTGTCGCGGGACGGCGCGCGGTTGGCCACCAGGCGCACGATCTCGTCGTACTTCTTGGGCTGCAGGATGGCGAACGCCAGGTCCTCCAGCTCCCACTTGATGGTGGCCATGCCCAGCCGGTGCGCCAGCGGCGCCAGGACCTCAAGGGTCTCCCGCGCCTTGCGGGCCTGCTTCTCCGGCGGCAGGAAGCGCATGGTGCGCATGTTGTGCAGCCGGTCGGCGAGCTTGATCACCAGCACCCGCGGGTCGCGGGCCATCGCGATGATCATCTTGCGGATGGTCTCGGCCTCGGCGGCGGCGCCCAGCTTGACCTTGTCCAGCTTGGTGACCCCGTCGACCAGGTGCGCCACCTCGTCGCCGAACTCGGCGCCGAGCTTCTCCAACGAGTAGTCGGTGTCCTCGACGGTGTCGTGCAGCAGGCCGGCGACCAGGGTGGTGGTGTCCATGCCGAGCTCGGCGAGGATCGTCGCGACCGCCAGCGGATGCGTGATGTACGGGTCGCCGGACTTGCGCCGCTGACTGCGGTGCTTCTCCTCGGCGACGTCGTAGGCGCGCTGCAGCAGCGCGAGGTCGGCCTGGGGGTGCAGCTCCCGGTGCACCGTCGCCAGCGGCTCCAGCACCTGCTTGACCGCGGCGGCCCGCTGCGCCGTGATCCTCCTGGCCAGCCGGGCGCGGACGCGACGCGTCGCAGAGGCCGCCCGCGGCTCGGCAGCCGGGTCGGCTGCCGATGCAGGAGATTCGACGTGTTGGCTCACCGCACGCTCCCGGGCTCGTATTGCTCTCGTCCCAGGTCCGGGGGACCCGGACACTGAGAATAACGCCATCCGAGCGACGGACCTTCCCAGGTATGGGTGTGATACGCCCAGCGGTCACCTGGCGCAGGTGAAGGACGAGAGAACTTCAGCCGCACCGATCAGCGACGAGAGCGCCGCCCGCGTCCCGGTGACCGGGTCGCGGGCGGCGCTCACCTCGTCGGATCAGGCCTGCAGCAGGGCCCGGACGGATTCGCCCATGATCTTGTCGCGGCCTTCGAGGGCTGTGAGTTCGAGCACGACGGCCGCCGCCGCGACCTCCGCACCGGCCTGCCGGACCAGGCGGCAAGCCGCGCCCAGGGTCCCGCCGGTGGCCAAGACGTCGTCCACGATCAGCACCCGCTGACCGGCACGAAGCGTGTCCGCCGGGAGTTCGAGCGTGGCGTGGCCGTACTCCAGCGTGTAGTCGACCCGGTCCGCCACCACCGGCAGCTTGCCGGGCTTGCGGAGCCCGATCACGCCCGTGCCGAACTCCTGCGCGACCGCCGCGCCGACCAGGAAGCCACGCGCCTCCACGCCGGCCACCACGTCGAACTCGATGTCCCGGCCCAGCGCCGACACCACGGCGTTGAGCCCGGAGCCGTCGGCGAGCAGCGGGCTGATGTCGCGGAACAGGACTCCCGGCTCGGGGAAGTCCGGCACCTCGCGGATCAGCTCGACCGCCTGCCGGAGCGCATGATCGGTCGCATCGGTCACCTGCACGGAAATGGCCGTCTCGTCCATCGCGGTCAACGCCGCCGTTTCCCGGACGGGCGGCCGGCCTTGGTGCCGGGACGCCCACCACGCGGGCCCGTGCCCGCCGCGACCGCGTGCTTCGGCTCGGCCGGGACGTCCTCGCCCGCTGCCTTGGCGGCGGCGCGCTCACGGCGCTGCCGCACCTTCGCCGCGTGCTCGCGGTACTTCGGGTCGCGCATCTTGAAGTCCACCAGCAGCGGCGTGGCCAGGAAGATCGACGACACGACGCCGGCGATCATGCCGACCATCTGCACCAGCGCCAGGTCCTGCAGCACGCCGACGCCGAGCAGCCCGGCGCCCACCACGAGCAGCCCGATCACCGGCAGCAGCGCGATCACCGAGGTGTTGATCGAGCGCATCAGGGTCTGGTTGACCGCCAGGTTCGCCGCCTCGCCGTAGGTGCGACGGGTCAGCCCGAGCAGGCCGCGGGTGTTCTCCTTGACCTTGTCGAAGACCACCACCGTGTCGTACAGCGAGAACCCGAGGATGGTCAGCAGGCCGATGACGGTGCTCGGCGTGACCTCGAAGCCGACCAGCGAGTAGATGCCCGCGGTCACCAGGACGTCGTGGAACAGCGCGATCAGCGCCGCCACCGCCATCCACTTCTCGAAGTAGAACGCCAGGAAGATCGTGACCAGCACCAGGAACACGCCCAGTGCGATCAGCGCCTGCTGGGTGATCTCGCCGCCCCAGGTGCCGCTGACCGCGCTGTCGCTGATCACCTGCTGGCTCGGGTTGCCCTGCGCGTCCAGCGGCTGCACCTGGGTGAACAGCGACTGCTTGACGGCCGCCACCTGGTCCGGGGTCAGCGCAGAGGAGCGGATCTGGATGCTCGTGTTGGCCCCGGCCCCGACGATCTGCACCGTCTCGGCCGGGTGACCCAACGCGTCCTGGAACGCGTTCTGCACCTGGTCGGTCTGGATCGGGCCCTGGGCGCCGACGGCGGGCAGCTGGAGCTTGGTGCCGCCCTCGAAGTCGATGCCGAGGTTGAAGCCCTTGAACCCGATGGCGCCGAGGCACACGAGCACGAGCAGGCCCAGCGAGATGTACCACCGGGCGCGCTTGCCGATGATGTCGAAGGCCCCGGTACCGGTGTAGAGGCGCTGAAAGACGCTTTCGCGCCGTGCGCCTTCGGTTCCTGGAGTCGTCACCTTCACGCCTCCTTGGCGGTGGTCGCGGCGGCCTTGCGGGCGGCCCGGTTCTGGTCACCGAGTCGTTGCACCGCCCCCAGGCCGGAGACCGAGGGCTTGGACAGGAACTTGTTCTTCGAGGCGAGCACCACCAGCGGGTGCGTGACGAGGAAGACCACGACCAGGTCCAGCACCGTCGACATGCCGAGGGTGAAGGCGAAGCCCTTCACCTGGCCGACGGCGAGCACGTACAGCACGGCGGCGGCCAGGAAGCTGACCGCGTCGGCGGACAGGATCGTGCGCCGGGCCCGCGTCCAGGCGCGCGGCACCGCCGAGCGGAACGTGCGGCCCTCGCGGATCTCGTCCTTGAGCCGTTCGAAGAACACGATGAACGAGTCGGCGGTGATGCCGATCGCGACGATGAAACCGGCGATGCCCGCCAGGTCGAGGGTGAAGCCGACCCAGCGGCCGAGCAGCACCAGCACGCCGTAGACCACGCCGCCGGAGAGCACCAGCGACAGGACGGTCAGGATGCCCAGCAGCCGGTAGTAGAGCAGGCAGTACACCGCGACCAGGATCAGGCCGATGCCACCGGCGATCAGGCCGGCCTCCAGCGAGGCCACGCCGAGGCTCGCGGAGACCGTCTCGGCCTCGGACTGGTCGAAGGCCAGCGGCAGCGAGCCGTACTTGAGGATGTTGGCCAGGTCGGTGGCGCTCTCCTGGTTGAACTGCCCGTTGATGCTGGCGTTGCCGCCCAGCAGCGCCTGCTGGATCTGCGGCGCCGACACCACCTCGGTGTCCAGCACGAACGCGGCCTGCTGGCCGACGTTGGCGGAGGTGAAGTCGGCCCAGACCTTGGCGCCTTCGCTCTTGAAGTCCAGCGACACCGTCCAGCCCGGCTGCCCGCCCTGCGGCTGCGGCGGCACGGCCTGCGAGTTCGCGATCTCCTTGCCGGGCAGGAACACCGGCTCCAGCAGGTACTTCTGCTGGCCCTCGCGGTCGCAGGTCACCAGCGGCAGCTTCGGGTCGTCGTTGCCGCGCAGCGGGTCGTCCGCGGTGCAGTTCAGCGTCTGCAGCGCCTGCATCTGGACGTTCGGGTCGGTGCTCTGCCGGAGCGCCTTCGCCTCGTCGATGGCCTTCTGCTGGTCGCCAGGGCCCTGCTGCTGCGCGGCCTGCGGGGTGGTTCCCGCCGGCGGCTGCGCCGCGGGCACCGCGTTGACGACCTTGCGGAAGTTCAGCTCGGCGGTCTGCCCCAGCTGCTTGGCTTCCTCGCCGCCCTCGCCCGGCACGGTGATCACCAGGTTGTTGCCGTCCCGGGTCACCTCGGAACCGCTGATGCCCATGCCGTTGACGCGGGTCTCGATGATCTGCCGCGCCTGGTTCAGCGCCTCGTTGGTGGGCGGCTGACCGTCCGGCGTGCGGGCCGTCAGCGTCACGCGGGTGCCGCCCTGCAGGTCGATCCCGAGCTTCGGCGTCGGCTTGCCGTCACCGGTGAAGAACACCAGTGCGTACAGCCCCACGACGATCAGCGCGAAGATCGCCAGATAACGCCCTGGGCGAATCTGCCCGGCCGGAGGTGCCACGGTGCGTCAGTCTCCTGTCCACGGTCCGTATCGGGTGCGCGGTCGGTTCGCGTAGGCGTCGCCTACCGAACTGCGCAAGCTGTGACGAGCGGTTCCGCCCGCTCGACGCCAACCTACAGCCGGGCTCGCCAGGTTCCCCGATCGGCGCGATCTGTTGGCGATCTTCGCCACCAACGGGCGGCGGATCGCCGAATTCCTTCGGTCCAGTCTGACAGGCCGGGCACAGGCTCCGGCGATCCGGGTGGCGACCGTGCGTTGATCGACGACTACGCACGGACGCGGGCCCGGAAACCCGGTGCCCGCGTCACGACCTGGCTGCGGCGAACCCGCCCGCCGGGCGCCCTGCGGCGCCCGGGGGAGGCGTTGCGCCTGCTGTCAGTTGGTCTTCTGCTTCTCGATCGGCTCGGCGATCTCGGCCTTCGACTCCGGGACCTCGGCCTCGGCCGGGGCCTCCTCGGTCTTCGCCGACTCGGTCGACTCGACCGCCTCGGCGGCCGGGGCGCTGTCGGTGGCGACCTTCTCGCGGACCGCGGCGCGCACCCAGGTGGTGGTCATGCCCGGGGCGAGCTCCAGGTCGATGGTGTCGTCGCTGGTGGCGACGACCTTGCCGAACACACCGGAGGTGGTCATCACCTTGTCGCCCGGCTCGATCGAGTTCTGCAGCTTCTGCTGCTCGGCCACGGCGCGCTTCTGCTTGCGGGCCTGCAGGAACAGCGGCACCGCCAGCAGGACGATCAGCAGCGGAAGAATCAGGGATTGGAGGTCCATCGTGCTCCGTTCAGCGGACGCTTCGGGGCCCAGCCCTCGCAGTACTGCGCCCGAATTGTTCGGATGTTCTGCCCCAGTGTGCCAGGTCAACTCGGGTCGACGTCCTCTCCCGCTGGGAACCAGGAGAGTCTCCCCGCTCTCGCGCGGGGCGCGGTTCGTGCCTGCCGCGCGGCACACCACCCGTCCGGCGGTGCCGCCTCGCGCGGTTCACCACCACCGAGCGGGACGTGAGGAGGATAACGTCACGCCGCAAGCACGGACCAGCGCCCCGGCTGCGAGCCGATGGCTGGGCGACGCACACAGTATCGGCGATTTGTCACTATTGGATCACTCGGCGAAGAAGTCGGTCTGCGCCTCGCCGGGCGCATGCTGCGGCGGCGTGAGGCCCACGTGCTGCCACGCGGCGACCGTCGCGACCCGGCCGCGCGGGGTGCGGGCGATCATGCCCGCGCGCACCAGGTAGGGCTCGCAGACCTCCTCGACCGTGCTCGGCTCCTCGCCGACCGCGACCGCCAGCGTCGAAACCCCCACCGGGCCGCCGTGGAACGACTTGATCAGCGCGGTGAGCACCGCCCGGTCCAGCCGGTCCAGGCCCATCTCGTCGACGTCGTAGACGGCCAGCGCGGCGCGCGCGATCTCGCGGTCGACCACGCCGTCGGCGCGCACCTCCGCGAAGTCGCGGACCCGCCGCAGCAGCCGGTTGGCGATCCGCGGCGTGCCCCGGGACCGGCGGGCGATCTCGGTCGCCCCATCGTCGCGCAGGTCCACGCCCAGGATCCCGGCCGAGCGGCGCACCACCAGCTCCAGCTCCGCGGCGGAGTAGAACTCCATGTGCGCGGTGAAGCCGAACCGGTCGCGCAGCGGCCCGGTCAGCGCGCCGGACCGGGTGGTGGCCCCGACCAGCGTGAACGGGGCCAGCTCCAGCGGGATGCTGGTCGCCCCCGGTCCCTTGCCGACCACGATGTCCACCCGGTAGTCCTCCATCGCCAGGTAGAGCATCTCCTCGGCGGGCCGGGCGATCCGGTGGATCTCGTCGATGAACAGCACGTCACCTTCGGCGAGGTTGGACAGCATCGCCGCGAGGTCGCCGGGGCGTTCCAGCGCCGGCCCGGAGGTGACCCGGATCGAGGCGCCCAGCTCCGTCGCCATGATCATCGACAGGCTGGTCTTGCCCAGCCCGGGCGGGCCGGAGAACAGCACGTGGTCGGGCTGTTCGCCGCGCTTGAGCGCGCCGTGCAGGACCAGCTCCAGCTGCTCGCGCACGCGGGACTGGCCCACGAACTCGCTCAGCTTGCGCGGGCGCAGCGTCGTCTCGACGTCCTGATCGCCCAGGTCCTGCTGCGGGGTCAGGGCGACGCCGTCAGCGGACGGCGGCCATTCGTCGTTGTCCTCGTGCATCAGGCCGGCCTCACTTCGGGCCCAGCGTGGCCAGCGCCTTGCGCAGCACCGCCGAGGTGTCCAGGTCACCGTTGCCGGCGGCCAGCACCGCTTCGACGCTCTGCTCGGCCTGCTTGGCCGAGAAGCCCAGCCCCACCAGCGCTTCGGAGACCTCGGACCGCACCCGGCCGCGATCCGCCGAGGCCGCCGGCCCGGCCGCGGTCCCGGCCACCACGCCGACCTTGTCGCGCAGCTCCAGGATCAGCCGCTCGGCGCTCTTCTTGCCGATGCCGGGCACCTGGGTGAGCACCGTCAGGTTGCCGTCGGCCAGCGCGTGGCAGAGCTGGCCGGGCGCGAGCACCGCGAGCGTGGCCAGCGCGAGCCGCGGGCCGACCCCGGAGGCCGTCTGCAGCAGCACGAAGAGGTCTCGGGCCTCGGCGTCGGCGAAGCCGTAGAGCGTCAGCGAGTCCTCGCGCACGATCAGCGACGTCCACAGCCGCGCTTCCTCGCCGCGGCGCAGGGCGGCCAGCGTCACCGGGGTGGCGTGCACCGCCATGCCCACGCCGCCGACTTCGATCACGGCGTGGTCCAGCCCGATGGACAGCACCGGACCCCGGACCGTGGAGATCATCGGGAAATCCCTCCAAACCTGTTCATGGGCTAGTTCTGCGCGGGTGGTCGCTCGGCGGAACGCCGCCGGTGGTCACCTTGCGCACGTGGGCCGAGCGGCTTCGCCGCTTCGGGGACGACATCACGATCTTCGGTTGGCTTGCGCAGCGGCCTTCAGCCTGGCGCGGTGGTTCCGGGCGAGCTCGGCCGCCCTGGCCTCCGCCTCGGCGAGCCGGGCCGCCATCGGGGCGCGCCAGATGTGGCAGACCGCGAGCGCCAGCGCGTCGGCGGCGTCGGCCGGCTTGGGCGCTTCGGCCAGTCCGAGGATCTTGGTGATCATCATGGTGACCTGGCGCTTGTCGGCGCGGCCGGAACCGCTGACGGCGGCCTTGACCTCGCTGGGCGTGTGGAAGGCGACCGGCAGCTTGCGGCGGGCGGCCGCCAGCGCCACGATGCCCGAGACCTGCGCCGTGCCCATCACTGTGCGCACGTTGTGCTGGCTGAAGACCCGCTCGATCGCCACCACCTCGGGGCGGTGCGCGTCGATCCACTGCTCCACCACTTCGGACACCGCCAGCAGCCGGCTGGATAGCTCGTCCTCCGGCGGGGTGCGCGCCACGCCGACCGCGATGCAGGCGACCTCGCGGCCGCGGCCGCCGTCGACCACGCCGAGGCCGCAGCGGGTCAGCCCGGGGTCGACTCCCAGCACGCGCACGACGCCACCTGCTCCCGCCTGATGAACACTCGTTCGAACCCTATCGAACCGCCGGAGTCCGCGACCACACCGACACGCACGCGCCTCACCCGACCGGGTCAGATCGCGCGGCGTCCTCGCCGGTCAGGGGCCGTCGGTCCCGGGCGTCCAGGATTCCGGGAGGCCGCTGTCGGTCAGGACCGGCTGGTACTCGCGGAAACCGCCCGGCGCGTCGGGCTGCCACGGGAACTTGCCGTCGTCCGGGCTGGAGGCGATCAGCTGCACCGCCGGGAAGTCCGGCCCGTTGTAGACCAGGAACGCACTGCCCAGGTACTCCGGGTAGTGCTGCAGCGCGACCTTCTCGAAGGTGACCGGGCAGCCCTGCAGGAAGCCGTCGTAGAGCTGACCCGGCTGGAACCGCTCGCCGCCGCCGACCCGCTGCACGTAGGTGTTGACCACCGCGTGCGCGACCTCCTTGGGCAGACCGATCACGACGACCTCGGGCTTGCCGAAGCGCCGCCACGCGCCGACCGAGAACGCGTATGCCGCGCCGCTGTCGTCGCCCGCCACGTGCATCACCGCGGCACCGTGCTTGTCCGCGGTGTTCACCATCCACTTGCGCAGAGCCTCATCCGTGTCGACCACGGCGCCATTCTGCCTGCGGAGCAGATCCGCTCCCGCCGCCACCCGGGCGTCGGCCACTGTGGACACCGGCGGGAGCGGGCCGGGCACGCCGCGTGGCCGCGGCTCCCCGGGCCGGCAAAAGCGACCGGCCCCGCTGATGGGGGCCGGTCGCTCCATCGGTCACTGGCGGTGGCGATGCCACCGCTGTGCACCGGTTACGCGTTGACCTCTTCGAGCACCGCGTCCGACACGTCGAAGTTGGCGAAGACGTTCTGCACGTCGTCGCAGTCCTCGAGGGCGTCGATCAGCTTGAAGATCTTGCGGGCCGCGTCGGCGTCGAGCTCGACGTTGACCGAGGCCAGGAAGTTCGACTCCGCCGAGTCGTACTCGATGCCCGCCGCCTGCAGCGCCTTGCGCACCTCGACCAGGTCGGTCGGGTCGGCCAGGATCTCGTAGCTGTCACCGAGGTCGTTGATCTCCTCGGCACCTGCCTCCAGCACCGCGGAGAGCACGTCGTCCTCGCTGAGCCCGTTCTTCGGCAGCAGCACGACACCCTTGCGGTTGAACATGTAGGACACCGAGCCCGCGTCGGCCATCGAGCCGCCGTTGCGGGTCATCGCGGTGCGCACCTCGCCCGCGGCGCGGTTGCGGTTGTCGGTCAGGCACTCCACCAACACTGCGACGCCGTTGGGGCCGTAGCCCTCGTACATGATCGTCTGCCAGTCGGCGCCGCCGGCCTCTTCCCCGGCGCCGCGCTTGCGGGCGCGCTCGATGTTGTCCATCGGGACCGAGTTCTTGCGCGCCTTCTGGACGGCGTCGTACAGGGTCGGGTTGCCCTCGGGATCGCCCCCACCGGTACGAGCGGCAACCTCGATGTTCTTGATCAGCTTCGCGAAGAGCTTGCCGCGCTTGGCGTCGAGGGCGGCCTTCTTGTGCTTGGTGGTGGCCCACTTGGAGTGGCCGCTCATCTCTCCTCCGTCTTTCTACGCCTGCGCCGTGGAACCAAGCCGCGCGCGGACGATCTGTACGAAATAGCGGTGCACGCGCTCGTCCCCGCCGACCAGCTCCGGGTGGAAAGCGGTGGCGAGCACCGGTCCCTGCTGAACCGCGACGATCCTACCGGCGGCCGCATCCCGCCCGGTGGTGTCCGGGTCATCGGGCCCCGAGTCGGGTACCGCGGCCAGCACGTCGACATCGTCACCGACCTTCTCCACCCATGGTGCGCGGATGAACACCGCGTGCACGGGGCCGTCCGGGATGCCGGCGAATTCCAGGTCCGTTTCGAAGGAATCGACCTGCCTGCCGAAGGCGTTGCGCCGCACGACGACGTCCAGCGCGCCCAGCGGGCGGACCGCCGGCAGTTCCCGGTCCTCGTCGAGCACCTCGCGGGACAACATGATCATCCCGGCGCACGAGCCGTACGCGGGCAGACCGGCTGCGAGGCGTTCGCGCAGCGGTTCGTAGAGCTCGAAGGTGTCGAGCAGACGGGTCATGGTGGTCGACTCGCCGCCCGGCAGCACGATGCCCTGCACCGCCGCCAGCTCCTCCGCTCGGCGAACCGGCCGGGCATCGGCCCCGCTGCGCTCCAGCGCGGCCAGGTGCTCGGCGACGCCGCCTTGCAGAGCGAGGACTCCGATCACGGGTTTCGTCACGGTTCCGATTCTCCTGCACTTCCGTCCACAACCGAAGGCCGGGATGCGCGGCCCGCAGGCCCCCGGCAGCCTGACTGCCGCAATTTCAATGGAAATCGAAGGTCCGATTTCCATTGAAATTGCGGCGACCTACCCCGCCAGGCCGGTGAGCCTCAGCAGGGCCGTGGTGGCCGCCGCGGCTGCCACCACCAACACGAACGGCGCCCGCCGCCAGGCCAGCACGCCGCCGACCGCGACGCCCGCGAAGCGGGCCCAGCCGGCGAAGCCGCCGGACTCGAAGGCGGTGCTGGTGGCGACGAAGGCGCCGAGCAGCACGATCGCGGCGATCGACAGCAGCTGCTCCAACCGCTCCGAGATCTGGATCCGGCCGCGCAGCAGCGGGCCGGCCAGCCGCATGGCGTAGGTGCCGGCGGCCAGCGCGAAGATCACGCCGAGAGTCATCGGGCCTCCTCCCCCACCAGTCGCTTCGGCAACGGCAGCGCGGCGGCGAGGCCGACCAGCGCGGCCATCACCGGCAGGCCCTCGGGCAGCACCGGCGTGGTCAGCAAGGCCACGAACGCGCCCACCGCGACCGCCCGCAGGGTCCGGAACTCCCGCAGCGACGGCATGATCAGGGCCAGCAGGGCCGCGGGCATCGCCGCATCCAGGCCGAAGGCCCCCGGATCGCCGACGCTCTGGCCGAGCAGGCCGCCGAGGAACACCGAGGGGGCCCAGGCGCAGTACAGGGCGATGCCGGTCAGCCAGTACGCGCGCTTCTTCTGCGCCGTGGTGTCCTGCGCCAGCGCGAACGCCACGGATTCGTCCACCATCAGGTGACTGCCGATCAGCCGGCTCGGCCAGCCGCGGTCCAGCAGGCCGCCGACCGCCATGCCGAACGGGAGGTGCCGGGCGTTGAGCATCAGGCCGCCGAGCACCGCGGTGACCGGGGCGGCGCCCGCGGTGACCAGGCCGACCACCATGAACTCCGAGCCGCCGGCGAACACGACCGCGCCCATCAGCGTGATCATCCACAGCGGCACGCCCTTGCTCACCGCGATGGCGCCGAGCGACGCGCCGACGATGGCCATCGCCAGGGCCATCGACAGCACGTCGCGCACCAGCGCGTCCCGCCAGAATCCCGCTCGTGTTCGCTCTAACGTACTCACGTTCGTTATCCTGAACACCAAGGGCGTTGTTCGTCAAACCGAATCCAAGGACCGACAGAGCGAACAGGCATGAGTGAGACCGAGAACACGGCGGCCGCGCCGCCGCTGGAGACCATCGCCGCCTCCCTGCGCCGCGAACGCGACCGCGCCGGGCTGACCCTCACCGAACTCGCCCGGCGCGCCGGGATCGCGAAATCCACCCTGTCGCAGCTCGAATCCGGCACCGGCAACCCCAGCGTGGAAACGCTCTGGGCACTGGGCGTGGCACTGGGCGTGCCCTTCAGCCGCCTCGTCGACCCACCGACGCCGCAGGTGCGGGTCGTGCGGGCCGGGCAGGTCCCGCTCGTGCGCTCGGAGCAGTCGACCTACGCTGCGGCACTGCTGTCCTCCGGCCGCTCCGGGGCCCGTCGCGACCTCTACGTCCTCGAACTGGAGCCGGGCGGGGTCCGGCACGCGGACGCCCACATCCCAGGATCGGTGGAACACGTCGTCCTCACCTCCGGACGCCTGCTGGCAGGCCCGGAGGAGAACCCGGTGGAGCTCGGCGTGGGTGACTACATCTCCTTCTCCGGCGACGTGCCCCACATGTACGAAGCCCTCGAACCGGCCACCCGAGCGGTCCTCGTCATGGAGCACGCCTGACGCGCGGCCGGGGCACCCGGAGGCACCCCGGCCGCGCCGGGGTCACCAGCCGCGCTGGGCGTAGCGCTGCTGCTCGGTGAGGTCGTCGAGGTTGATGCCGACCATCGCCTCGCCGAGGCCCCGGGAGACCTTCGCGATCACGTCCGGGTCGTCGTAGAACGTCGTCGCCTTGACGATCGCCTCGGCGCGCTTCGCCGGGTCGCCGGACTTGAAGATGCCTGAGCCGACGAAGACGCCCTCCGCGCCCAGCTGGCGCATCATCGCCGCGTCCGCCGGGGTCGCGATGCCGCCCGCGGTGAACAGCACGACCGGCAGCTTCCCGGTCCTGGCGATCTCCTGGACCAGCTGCACCGGGGCGCGCAGCTCCTTCGCCGCGACGTAGAGCTCGTCCTCGCCGAGCACCGACAGCCGCCGGATGTCGGCGCGGATCTGCCGCATGTGGCGGGTCGCCTCCACGACGTTGCCGGTGCCGGCCTCGCCCTTGGAGCGGATCATCGCCGCGCCCTCGGAGATCCGCCGCAGCGCCTCGCCGAGGTTGGTCGCGCCGCACACGAACGGCACGGTGTAGGCCCACTTGTCGATGTGGTTGACCTCGTCGGCCGGGGTGAGCACCTCGGATTCGTCGATGTAGTCCACGCCCAGCGCCTGCAGGACCTGTGCCTCGACGAAGTGGCCGATGCGTGCCTTGGCCATCACCGGGATGGAGACGGCGTCGATGATGCCCTCGATCATGTCCGGGTCGGACATCCGGGCCACGCCGCCCTGGACGCGGATGTCGGCGGGCACCCGCTCCAGCGCCATCACCGCGACCGCACCCGCGGCCTCGGCGATCTTGGCCTGCTCGGGCGTCACCACGTCCATGATCACGCCGCCCTTGAGCATTTCTGCCATGCCGCGCTTGACCCCGTCAGTGCCGGTCCGGGCGTTGTTGGCGGTGTCCTTGGCGTCGACGGTAGTCACCTTCGGCCTTCCTGTCGTCCTGCTCTGCCGCGACAAGGCTATTCCCGAACTGGACCATTTCCACGGTCCACTAACCGCGATTTCCGGTAGTCCACTTGCCCAGCGGCGACATCACTCCCATGCCGGGTGACCACCGGCCTTGCACGACCCGAACGCGAGGTGTGTGATCGGAGACACAGTCGGTCGCCGGGAGCTCGCAGGGGGTACTCATGGGCACGAAGCAAAGCGGCACAGTAGGAGGGCCGGCGATACCGGCCCCCTCAGATCCCGCGAAGATCCGCAACGTGGTGCTGGTCGGCCCGTCGGCCGCCGGCAAGACCACGCTCGCCGAGGCGATGCTGGCCGCCACCTCGACGATTCCCAGATCGGGCAAGGTCACCGAGGGCACCACGGTGTGCGACCACGAGCCCGCCTCGATCGAGCAGCAGCGGTCCATCGGCCTGGCCATCGCGCCGATGAACCACGGCGACGTCAAGATCAACCTGATCGACACGCCCGGCTACGCGGACTTCGTCGGCGAGCTGCGCGCCGGGCTGCGCGCGGCGGACGCCGCCCTGTTCGTCGTCTCGGCGACCGAAGGCGTCGACGCCGCGACCCGCGCGATCTGGCAGGAGTGCGCCGCGGTCGGCATGCCGCGAGCCGTGCTCATCGCCCGGCTGGACCAGCCGCGCGCCGACTTCGACACCGCGCTGCTGAGCTGCCAGGACGCGTTCGGCTCGGGCGTGCTGCCGCTGTACCTGCCGCACTTCGACTCCGACGGCGAGTTCTTCGGCCTGATCGGCCTGCTCACCGAGCAGATCTACGAGCTCGGCGGGACCGTCTCCGCCGATGCGCGGGTGCGCGAGCAGATCGACCGGCCGCGCGGCGAACTCATCGAGGCGATCATCGCCGAGAGCGAGGACGAGTCGCTGATGGACCGGTACCTCAACGGCGAGCAGATCGACGAGGACACGCTGATCGCCGACCTGGAGAAGGCCGTGGCGAAGGGCGGCCTGCACCCGGTGCTGCCGGTGTGCGGGCTGACCGGGGTCGGCATCCGCGAGGTGCTCGAAGGCATCCGGCGCGGCTTCCCGTCGCCGCTGGAGCACCCGCTGCCGGAGTTCACCGACCCGCAGGGCCGCGATCCGCACCCGCTCACCCCGGACCCGGCGGGCCCGCTGGCGGCCGAGGTCGTGCACACCTCGGTCGACTCGTACGTGGGCCGCGTGTCGCTGGCTCGGGTGTTCTCCGGCACGATGCGCCCGGAGCGCCCGGTGCACGTCTCCGGGCACGGGATGGCGGAGCGCGGGCACCCGGACCACGACGAGGACGAGCGGGTCGCGCACCTCTACTCGCCGCTGGGCGTGAACCTGCGCGAGGTGTCGCACTGCATCGCGGGCGACCTGTGCGCGCTGACCAAGATCGGCTCGGCCGAGACCGGCGACACGCTGTCCGATCCGTCCGACCCGCTGCTGCTCAAGCCGTGGCCGATGCCGGAACCGCTGCTGCCGATCGCGGTCACCGCGCACACCCGCAGCGACGAGGACGCGCTGGCGCGCAACCTCAACCGGCTGATCGCCGCCGACCCGAGCCTGCGGCTGGAACGCGACAGCGAGACGCACCAGCTGGTGCTGTGGTGCATGGGCGAGGCGCACGCGGAGGTGGTGCTGCAGCGCCTGCGCGAGGGCGGCGCCGAGGTCGACACGGTGCCGGTGCGGGTGCCCCTGCGGCAGACCTTCGCCCAGCCCGCCAAGGGCCACGGGCGGCACGTCAAGCAGTCCGGCGGGCACGGCCAGTACGCGGTGTGCGACATCGAGGTGGAGCCGCTGCCGCGCGGTTCCGGCGTCGAGTTCACCGAGCGCGTGGTCGGCGGCGCGGTGCCGCGGCAGTTCATCCCGAGCGTGGAGAAGGGCGTGCGGGCGCAGATCGAGAAGGGCATCAACGAGGGCGCCCCGCTCGTGGACGTGCGGGTCACGCTGGTGGACGGCAAGGCGCACAGCGTCGACTCCTCCGACGCGGCGTTCCAGGCGGCGGGCGCACTGGCGCTCAAGGCCGCCGCCGAGCAGGCGGGGCTGGTCACGCTGGAACCGGTCGACGAGGTCGCGGTCCGCATTCCCGACGAGCACCTCGGGGCGGTGCTGGGCGACCTGTCCAGCCGCCGCGGCAAGGTCGTCGGCACGGAGCCGGAGGACAGCGGGTGGACCGTGGTGCGCGCGCACGTGCCCGCGAGCGAGCTCGTGCGCTACACGGTGAACGTGCGGTCGCTGAGCTCCGGCAGCGCGACCTTCACGCGGCAGTTCGAGAGCTACGAGCCGATGCCGGAGTCCCTCATCCCGCAGAAGTGACCAGGGCGCCCGGTCCCGCGGTCCCGCAATTTCAATGGAAATCGGACCTTCGATTTCCATTGAAATTGCGGAACGCCGACGGCGGGGGCGCGTCAGCGGTCGCGGTAGGAGGTGTGCACCGCGATCAGCCGTTGGGCGATCGTGACCAGCGACAGGGCCACCAGCAGCCAGACAGCGACGTCCAGGACGTACGGCACGCCCAGGCCGTGCAGGCCGGTGCCGACCAGGACCACGAGGAACCGCTCGGCTCGCTCCGCGAGGCCGCCGTCGGCGCTGAGGCCGTTGGCCTCCGCGCGCGCCTTCACGTAGGAGATCACCTGGGCGCTCACCAGGCAGATCAGCAGCGCCAGGCCGCGCAGGTGGTTCACGTCGACGACCAGCGCCCACCACACCAGCGCGCCGAACAGCGCGCCGTCGACCAGCCGGTCGCAGCTCGCGTCCAGCACGCCGCCGAACCGCGTCGCCTTGCCGCCGGCCCGCGCCATCGCGCCGTCGAGGATGTCGAAGAGCAGGAACACCGCGACCACCACGGTGCCCACGAACAACTGGCCGCGCGGGAAGAACCACATCGCCGCCCCGACGCTGGCGACCGTGCCGGCCACCGTGACCGCGTTCGGCGACAGCCCGAGGCGGACCAACCCCGCGCCGATCGGGTCGGTCAGTCGCGAAATGGAAGCCCGCGCGAAGATGTTGAGCATTGCGTGAAGTGTCAGCCGCCTGTGCACCGAGTGTCGTTTCCTGCAGATTAGCCGCAGCTGATCAATCGCACGGCAGGTGTGCGGGAACAACCGGGTGCCGTGACCGCGAACACAGGCGGAATACTTGAGCTTTCAATCTGGTTCTTCGGATGAGATTTCCACTTCGTTCTCCCCTGGAGGCAGCATGACCGCAACCGCGCAGATCCCCGGCTACGTCGCGGGCACCTGGGACATCGACACCGTGCACTCGGACATCCAGTTCACCGTGCGGCACATGGGCGTCGGCAAGTCCCGTGGCCGGTTCGGCGCGTTCCAGGGCGAGATCGTCACCGCGGCCGACCCGCTGGAGTCGACCGTCACCGCCACCATCGACGCCACGTCGATCAACACCGGCAACGCCGACCGCGACGCGCACGTGCGCAACGCCGACTTCCTCGACGTGGAGCAGTTCCCCACCGCGACCTTCCGCTCCACCGGCGTCCGCCAGGACGGCGAGGACTTCGTGATCGACGGCGAGTTCACCCTGCACGGCGTCACCAAGCCCGTGTCGCTGGAGACCGAGCTGGGCGGCTTCACCGAGGACGGCCTGCTGGGCCTGTCGGCCAAGGTGGTCCTCAACCGCACCGACTTCGGCGTCGGCCCGGCCGGCGGCGCGATGATCGGCGAGAAGATCACCATCACGCTCGACATCGAGGCCAAGCTCCGCGGCTGAGCGACGACGGCACAACGGGCCGAGGACGATCACGTCCTCGGCCCGTCGCCGTTCGGGAGCAGTTTCAACTGAAACCGCGAGACCCGAGGGGACCGCAGTTTCAATTGAAACTGCGGACCACCCGATCAGTCCACTTCGGACCAGGCGGTGGTGAGCAGCCGGCGGGTCTCACCGAGCAGCTGCGGCAGCACCTTCGTGTGGCCGATGACCGGCATGAAGTTCGAGTCGCCGCCCCAGCGGGGCACCACGTGCTGGTGCAGGTGCGCCGCGATGCCCGCCCCCGCCACCGGCCCCTGGTTGAGCCCGATGTTGAACCCGTGCGGCGCGGAAACCCGCCGGATCACCCGCATCGCCCGCTGCGTGTACTCCGCGACCGCCACCGTCTCCGCCGCGCTTAGCTCGGTGTAGTCGGCCACGTGCCGGTACGGCAGCACCATCAGGTGCCCCGGGTTGTACGGGTACAGGTTGAGGATCGCGAAGACCAGGTCGTCGCGCGCGACGATCAGCGTCTCGTCGTCCGGCTGCCCCGACTCGAGCAGCCGGCAGAACGGGCAGCCGTCGCTGTCGTCGCCCTCCGGCTTGTTCTCGCCCTGGATGTAGGCCATCCGGTGCGGGGTCCACAACCGCTGCAACGCGTCCGGCACCCCGACGCCCGACTGCTCGGTCAGCTCGACGCCCTCCGGGCCGCGAACTCCGCTCACGCCCGCTCCGCCTGGAAGTTCTCCGCGGTCGGCGAGGCGTTCTCGCGGCGCCCGATCCAGTCCTCCAGCGCGGCCACCGCGGCGTCCACCGGCACGCCGTTGATCTGGCTGCCGTCGCGGAACCGGAACGACACCGCGTCGGCCTCCACGTCCTTGCCGCCGGCCAGCAGCAGGAACGGCACCTTCTGCGTGGTGTGGGTGCGGATCTTCTTCTGCATGCGGTCGTCGCTGGTGTCGACGTCGATGCGGATTCCCTTGGCGCGCAACGCCTTCGCCACCCGCTGCAGGTGCTCGACGTGCTCGTCGGCGATCGGGATGCCGACCACCTGCTGCGGCGCCAGCCAGGCCGGGAAGGCGCCCGCGTAGTGCTCGGTCAGCACGCCGAAGAACCGCTCGATCGAGCCGAACAGCGCGCGGTGGATCTTGATCGGGCGCTGCTTGCTGCCGTCGGGCGCGGTGTACTCCAGGTTGAACAGCTCCGGCAGGTGGTAGTCGACCTGGATGGTCGACATCTGCCAGCTGCGGCCCAGCGCGTCCTTGGTCTGCACGGAGATCTTCGGACCGTAGAACGCCGCCCCGCCCGGGTCCGGCACCAGTTCCAGGCCGGAGTCCTCGGCGGCGGTGCGCAGCGCCTCGGTGGCCACCGCCCAGCTCTCGTCGCTGCCGACGAACTTCTCGTCGTTGCGGGTGGACAGCTCCAGGTAGAAGTCGTCCAGGCCGTAGTCGCGCAGCAGGTCCAGCACGAAGCCCAGCAGCGACTTCAACTCGTCCTGCAGCTGGTCCGGGGTGCAGTAGATGTGCGCGTCGTCCTGCGTCATGCCGCGCACCCGGGTCAGGCCGTGCACCACGCCCGACTTCTCGTACCGGTACACCGACCCGAACTCGAACAGCCGCAGCGGCAGCTCCCGGTAGGAGCGCCCGCGCGAGCGGAAGATCAGGTTGTGGAACGGGCAGTTCATCGGCTTGAGGTAGTAGTCGACGCCCGGCTTGCGCAGCTCGCCGTTGGCGTCGCGCTCCTCGTCGAGGTGCATCGCCGGGAACATGCCGTCCTTGTACCAGTCCAGGTGACCGGAGGTCTTGAACAGCGTTTCCTTGGTGATGTGCGGGGTGTTGACGAACTCGTAGCCCGCCTGCTCGTGCCGCTTGCGGGAGTAGTCCTCCATCTCGCGCCGGATGATGCCGCCCCTGGGGTGGAACACCGGCAGCCCGGAGCCGATCTCGTCCGGGAAGGAGAACAGGTCAAGCTCCGCGCCGAGCCGCCGGTGGTCGCGGCGCTCGGCCTCGGCCAGCCACTCCAGGTGCTCGTCGAGCTTCTCCTTGGACTCCCAGGCCGTGCCGTAGACCCGCTGCAGCTGCTGGTTGTTCTGGTTGCCCCGCCAGTACGCGGCGGCGACCCGCATCAGCTTGACCGCCGGGATGAACCGGGTGTGCGGCACGTGCGGGCCGCGGCACAGGTCGCCCCAGGCGACCTCGCCGTGCCGGTCGATGTTGTCGTAGACGGTCAGCTCGCCGCCGCCGACCTCCATCACCTCGCTGGTGTCCACATCGGACTTGATGTCCACCAGCTCCAGCTTGTACGGCTCGCTCGCCAGCTCCTCCTTGGCGGCCTCGACCGACTCCAGGCGGCGGCGGGCGAACTTCTGCCCGGACTTGATGATCTGCTTCATGCGCTTCTCCAGCGCCTGCAGGTCTTCCGGGGTGAAGGGGCGGTCGACGTCGAAGTCGTAGTAGAAGCCGTCCCGGACCGGCGGGCCGATGCCCAGCTTCGCGTCGGGGAAGAGGTTCTGCACCGCCTGGGCCAGCACGTGCGCCGCGGAGTGCCGGATGACGCTGCGGCCGTCCTCGGTGTCGGCGGCGACCGCCTCCACCTCGACGTCGGCGTCCGGCGCCCACGCGAGGTCGCGCAGGTCGCCCTCGGCGTCGCGGACCACCACGATCGCGTCCGGTCCCTTCGACGGCAGCCCTGCCTCGGCGACCGCCGCGCCCGCAGTAGTGCCCGCCGGAACCTTCACCCGGAGAGCTTGTTGAGCTTGGGAAGGCTGTACGGACACGATCACTCCTAGGCTGGGCCGGCCGTGGACCGGCGCGGATACTTCTCGGATACCGATGCTATCGGCCAGTCGCGACCCGTTTTCGGCCGCTCCCCGCAGCGGCGCAGGTAGCGGTGCGATCCCCGGCACACGTCTGCCCGCGCAGACGACTTCTGAGAACCCGCGGCGGTGCGAGTTGCGCGCGTGGCGGAAAAGGAGCGGAGCGCGGTCGCAGCCGAGCAGGCTGCCCGCGACGTTCAGCTCCTCGTCGCGACGAGCTGCTCGATCTCCAGGGCCGAGGCGCGGTCCCCCGCGTAGGGGCCCTGGACCTCGCTGACGCCGAGCTCGCGCAGCCGGTCGGCCTGCAGCTCGGTGCGCACGCCGGTGGCGAGCGCCGGCAGCCCCAGCAGCTGCGCGCCGCCGACCGCGGCGAGGACCAGGTGCCGGTCCAGCGGGTCCGGGCCGTCCGGGGCGGCCAGGCTCGCCAGGTGCGGCCCGTCGATGCGCACCCCGGCCAGCGGCAGGCCGCGCAGCCGGCCCAGCCGCGCGTAGTCGTCGCCGAACTCGTAGACCACCAGCTTGATGCCCATGTCGGCGAAGATCTCCAGGGTGTCGACCGGGTCGTCCTGGTGGTCGAACAGGGCCGACTCCGGCAGCCCCAGCGCCAACGCGCCCGGCGGCAGCCCGGTGCGCCGCAGGATTTCCTGCACGTCGGCGACGAGCTCGGGGTCGCGGCAGTGCCGCAGCGACAGGTTCACCGTGGGCACCGGCGCGTCCGCGCCGAGCTGCCGCACCCAGCGCGCCGCGTGCTCGCACACCTGCTCCAGCGCCCAGCTGCCGAGCCGGACGATCAGCCCGGTCTCCTCGGCCAGCCCGAGGAACTGCTCGTCGCCCAGCTCGCCGAACTCCGCGTGGTCCCAGCGCACGGCCGCGGCGGCGCCCGCCAGCGCGCCGGAGGGCAGGTCCAAGATCGGCTCGTACTCGACGAACAGCTCGTTCTGGTCCACGGCCGCGGGCAGCTCCGCCGAGAGCCTGAACCGGTCACGCGCCTCGGCGTTGCGCTCGGGGTCGAACAGCACCCATTGCGCGCGACCGTCGCTCTTGGCCCGGTAGAGGGTGATGTCGGCGTCCCGCAGCAGCGCCTCGGCGTCGGTGCCGGCCACCTCGCTCTCGACGACGCCGACGCTGGCCGAAGCGCGGAGCTCGTGCGCGCCGATCAGCACCGGCCGGGTGATCTCCCGCAGCAGGCGTTCCACCAGGTCGATCACCGGCCCGGCACCGGACGAGTCGGGCACCAGCACCACGAACTCGTCGCCGCCCATCCGCACCGCTTCCGCACCGGCCTCGGCGGCCAGCGCTTCGAAGCGCTGCGCGACCTGCCGCAGCAGCCTATCGCCGATCGGGTGACCGAGGCTGTCGTTGACAGCCTTGAACCCGTCGAGGTCGAAGTAGCACAGCCCGACCCGGCGGCCGGGGCGGTTCGGTTCCAGCGCGGCGGCCAGGCTCGACTCCAGCTTGGTGCGGTTGCCCAGGCCGGTCAGCGGATCCCGGACGGCCTGCCGGCGGAAGTGCTCCTGGAGCATGTGGCGGTCGGTGATGTCCTCGTAGAGCAGCACGAGGTAGTCCGGTTCGCCGCGGGCATCGCGGACCAGCGACCCGGACAGCTGGGTCCACACGTGCGAGCCGTTGGGCTCGGTGAAGCGGATGTCCAGGAAGTCCTGGTCGGTGTCGCCCGTGGCCAGCGCGGCGACGGTGTCGGCGAGCTTGATCAGCCAGCCCTCGTCGGCCAGCTCGTACACCGTGCCGCCGACGAGCTCACCCGCCGGCCGCCGGAAGATCCGCGTCAACGCCGGGTTGGTCTCCTCGATCACCCCGTCCAGCGTGACGATCGCGATGCCCAGCGCCGATGCCGTGAACACCGCCCGCGAACGCGCCTCGCTGGCGCACAGTGCCTCCTCCGCCGCGTCCCGGGCGTCGGAGACGGCGCGCTGGATCACCTCCTGCTCGCACAGCGTCTGCTCCCGCAGCGCGCCGGCGTACCCGGCGGCCAGCTCGCCGAGCACCGCGGTCAGCCTCGCCGTTTCGGCCTCGCGGAACTTCGGGAGCTCCGCGGCGAGATGCCGCAGCGTGCGCGCCAGGGCCGTCGAGTTGGTGAGGTGCGCGCCGACGAGCCGCTCACCGACGTCGCGCGCTGCCTCCACCCCGCCGCCGTCGAGCTCGCCCACCAGTTCCTCGAAGCACTTGCCCAGGAAGGCTTCGAGATCGCGGCGGCCCATCGGGACGTAGCTGGTGTTGATGATCTGGCCGGCCCACTGCCGGACCACCTCGTCCGCTCGCGGCTGCCCGTCCGCCGGTCCCCCCATACCTGGCATCCGGGTCACACCTTGCGCCCCACGGCGCCGTAGACGATCGACCGCTCCGGGTTCTCCCACACGTCGTCCTCGGTGTCGGGGCGCCAATCGGGCACGTAGACCACGCCCGGCTCGACGATCTCGAAGTCGTCGAGCATCCCGGCCACCTCGTCGCGGGTGCGCAGGGTGACGGGGTTGGTGCTGCTCTTGTACAGCTCGACCAGCCCCTGGACGCCTTCCGGGTAGTGGTCGCCGGTGACGTGGGAGAAGCCGAGGTAGCTGCCGGACGGCAACCGGTCGTAGTAGTGGCGGACGACCTCCCGGGGCTTGCTGTCGTCCGGGACGAAGTGCACGAGCGCGACCATCATGACCGCGATGGGCTGGGAGAAGTCGAGCAGCCGCCGGGTCTCCGGCGCGTCCAGGACGTCCTCGACGTCGACCAGATCGGCTTGCACGATCGTGGCGTTCTCGTTGTCGCCGAGGATCGACCGGCTGTGCGCGACGGCGACCGGCTCGTTGTCGACGTAGACCACGCGGGCGCCCGGGTCGACGGCCTGGGCGATCTCGTGCACGTTGCCCGCGGTGGGGATGCCGGAGCCGATGTCCAGGAACTGCCGCACACCCTGGTCCAGGCAGTACCGGACCGCGCGGCGCAGGAACGCGCGGTTGTTCACCGCAACCTCCTGCACGTTCGGCACGACCTCCATCACCTTGCGGCCGAGCTCGCGGTCGACGGCGAAGTTGTGCGCCCCGCCTAAGTAGAAGTCGTAGCACCTCGCGGCGCTGGGCTTCTCCAGGTCGACGCCTTCGGGTATCCAGTCCGGCCGCTGCATCCGCGGGACCTCCAGGGGTCGGTCTTCCGGCGCCCCTAGGCACGGCCGTGATCAGGATCATCTGGAACGTTCGAGTCCGACGTCACCGCGACCGGAGCGTTGATCAAGCGGCGATCTTACTGTCACCCAGGGCGTCTAGTCACGTACTCAGCGTTGCCATCCCTGGGCCCGCGGAACCGGTATGACCATTGTCACCGTCCGCATCGCGGGATCCGGGGTAAGGGATACCTAAGCTGGTGGGGTCTTGGTGGACGGCCACCGGGCCCAGTCGTGGGCCAGCAAGTCAAGCGCCGCCATCCGGCCGACCCCCGTTCGGCCCGGAGCGGGCGTAGGAGGAGATTGAATGACTCGCCCACTGCGGGTAGCGATCGTCGGGGCCGGGCCGGCCGGCGTGTACGCCGCCGACATCCTGACCAAGTCCGAGACGCCGGTCGAGATCGACCTGCTGGACCGGATGCCCGCGCCCTACGGCTTGATCCGCTACGGCGTGGCCCCCGACCACCCGCGCATCAAGGGCATCGTCAGCGCCCTGCACCGGGTGCTGGAGAAGCCCGAGATCCGGTTCGTCGGACACGTCGACTACGGCGTGGACCTCAAGCTGGACGACCTGCGCCACCACTACGACGCGATCATCTTCGCCACCGGCGCGGACAAGGACCGGGCGCTGGACATCCCGGGCATCGACCTGACGCACAGCTACGGCGCCGCCGACTTCGTCTACTGGTACGACGGCTATCCGGAGGCCCCGCGCGACTGGACGCTGGACGGCGAGAAGGTCGCCGTGATCGGCGCCGGCAACGTGGCGCTGGACGTGGCCCGGGTGCTGGCGAAGCAGGCCGATGACCTGCTGAGCACCGAAATCCCGGAGAACGTGCACGCGGGCCTGAAGGACTCCCGGGTCACCGACGTGCACCTGTTCGCCCGCCGCGGCCCGGCGCAGGCGAAGTTCACCCCGCTGGAACTGCGCGAGCTCGACCACCAGGCCGACGTGGAGATCATCGTGCACCCCGAGGGCTTCGAGCTCGACGAGGCCAGCGAGGAGGCGATCCGCACCAACAACCAGGTGAAGACGATCGTCAAGACGCTGCAGGACTGGGCGCTGCGGGACCCGAAGCACGACACCGCGCGGCGGCTGCATCTGCACTTCCTGCGTTCGCCGGTCGAGGTGCAGGGCACCGACCGGGTCGAGGGCTTCAAGGTCGAGGTCATGGAGCTCACCGGTGACGGCAACGTGCGCGGCACCGGCGAGTACGAGACCTACCCGGTGCAGCAGGTCTACCGCGCGGTCGGCTACCTGAGCTCGCCGCTGGCGGACATCCCGTTCGACCACGGCACCGGCACGGTGCCCAACGCCGGCGGCCGGGTGCTGGACCTGGACGGCGAGCACATCCCGGGCGTCTACGCGACCGGCTGGATCAAGCGCGGACCGGTGGGCCTGATCGGCCACACCAAGGGCGACGCGCTGGAGACGATCAACAACCTGCTCGCCGACCTGCCGACGATGCCGCAGGCGGAGGAGCCGGCGAACGACAGCATCCTGCGGCTGCTCGAAGAGCGCGGCGTGGAGTACACGACGTGGGAGGGCTGGGGCCGCCTGGACGCGCACGAGAAGGCGCTGGGCGAGGTCCAGGGCCGCGAGCGCGTCAAGGTCGTGCCGCGCGAGGAGATGGTGCGGATCTCCCGCGCCGAGTGATCTTTCGGGTTGAAGGGCGCCTCCGAGCAACTGGCTCGGGGGCGCCCTTCGCGTTTCCACCGGCCGTGATTTCGAACGGCGTGCGACCTGCCGGTTGTGTGCCGTACTACGGTGTCGGGAGACGCCACTCGCAACGCGCAAAGGATGGGCACGTTGACCGCGACCGAGATCCCGGACACCACCCGAGCCGAACTCGACACCGTCCTGCAGCGAGCCGCTGACGCCGCCGATGCCTTCGGCACGCAGCCGCCCGCTACCCGCGCCCGGCAGCTCCGCGCCGTCGCGGACGCGCTCGACGCCGCAGCCGGCGAGCTGGTGCCGCTGGCGATGGCCGAGTCCAACCTGTCCGAGGCGCGGTTGACCGGGGAACTCAAGCGCACCACGTTCCAGCTGCGGCTGTTCGCCGAGGTCCTGGACGAGGGCCGCTACCTGCAGGCCACCCTGGACCGCGCGGACGCCGGATTCCCGTTGGGCGCCAAGCCGGATCTGCGCCGGATCCTGCAGCCCGTCGGCCCGGTCCTGGTGTTCGCGGCGAGCAACTTCCCGTTCGCGTTCTCCGTCGCAGGCGGCGACACGGCCTCGGCGCTCGCGGCGGGCTGCCCGGTGGTGCTCAAGGGGCACCCCGGACATCCGCGGTTGTCCGTGCGCACCGGCGAGATCATCGTCGAGGCCTTGCGCTCCGCCGGCGCACCGGACGGTGCGTTCGCCGTCGTGCTCGGCTTCGAGGTCGGCACCGCGGCGCTGCAGGACCCGCGGATCAAGGCCGCGGCGTTCACCGGCTCGGTCCCGGCGGGTCGCGCGCTGTTCGACATCGCCAACTCGCGGCCGACGCCGATCCCGTTCTTCGGCGAGCTCGGCAGCCTGAACCCGGTGTTCGTCACGCCCGGCGCGGTGCGCGCCCGCGGCGAGGAGATCGCCAAGGGCTACGTGACGTCGTACTCGGGCAACGCCGGGCAGCTGTGCACCAAGCCCGGCCTGCTGTTCCTGCCCGCCGACCACGGCCTGGACGAGACGCTGGCGGCGGAGTCGAAGGCCGTCGCGGCGCACAAGCTGCTCAACGAGCGGCTGCACGAGGGCTACTGCGGGCGGCGGGCAGCCGTCACCGAGGTGCCGGGCGTGCGGGTGCTGGCCGAAGGCAGCGTGGACGACGGCGCGGTGCCGACGCTGCTGGCCACCGACGTCGAGACGCTCCTGGCCAATCGCGAGGCGCTGCTCGAGGAAGTCTTCGGCCCGCTGTCCATTGTGGTCATCTACGCCTCGGAGGACGACGCGCGGCGCGCGGCCGAGGCGTTCGAGGGCAACCTCACGGCGACGCTGCACTCCGAGCCGGACGACACGGAGTTCGCGGCGACCCTGGTGAGCCGCCTGCGCGAGCGCGCGGGCCGGGTGCTGTTCAACGGCTGGCCGACCGGCGTGGCGGTGTCCCCGGCGATGCAGCACGGCGGCCCGTACCCGGCGACGACGGACGCCCGCTTCACCTCGGTGGGAACGGCGTCGATCGACCGCTTCCTGCGCCCGGTGACGTACCAGAACGTCCCGCAGGACCTCCTCCCGGAAGCCCTCCGCGACGAAAACTCCTGGAACGTCCCCCAAACCATCCACGAACCCAAGTAATCCACATCGGACGGATGCCCTTCGCCCACCGCGTTCGACGGTGGGCGAAGGGCAACTCCGACCGGAGTGCATGCGGACAGGCTTGATCACGGCGACTCGGGCCAGCGCGCGTATTCATGCCCTGGTGCATTTCGCAGGTTTTGGGCCCGCTCAACCTCTTTCGCCTGCGAGAAGTCCGCACCAGCGATGGACTTCACTCCGACGAAGTTCGTCGTCCCCAATTTACCTGTGAACGTGGCTCCACTGAGATCCGCCCCCTGAAATTTCGTCTTGGAATTGAACACCGCGCGGCCGAAATCGGCTTTGGTCAGGTCAGCGTCGGTGAAATCCGCGTCGTTTAGGAATGCCCCCGTAAAATTGACGTCTTGCAGCTTGGCGCCGACAAACCGCGCCGCTTCGAAATCGCACTCCCGGAATTCGCTGTCCTTAAGGTCAGCCTTGTCCCAAAGGGTCCAGTTACCATGACAACCCGAGCCCCTGGTACTGCGCATTACCACGTCGTTGAACCGCACCGCGCCAACTTGCATGCCGGTGAGGTTGAAGGCGCGTTGACCAGGCCCACCCGGGTCCTGTGCGATGTTGCGGGACCTGATCAAGTCCACTGCGGCCTGTGTGCCCGGGTTCGCCACGTACAAGTCGAGCTTGCCCGTGAGGCCCGGGATCTTCTCGGCAACGGCCTTCTGCCCCAGGAGGTACGTTTCAGCGCTCGCGAGGACATAACCTTGTCTTTCCGGCGAGTTTCGCATGACATCGCTCAACAATCCGAAACCGGCTACCTGATCGCCGACCTCCGGACTGCTGATCTTCTCTTGCGCGGCGGCCATCTGTTCTTGGACTGCTTTGGAGTATTCCAGATCGACGCTGCGCCCTTGCAGCCACAACCCACCGATGGTGGTCGCCGTAGCCGCGAGGTTCAGGGCGGTCGTCAGGACGATGCCCAGCATCCAGCGACGCCTCGAACTTCGCTCGGTCGCGGCAGCATCATCCGGATTCACAATCGCCGCATCGGCTACCGGCAACGGATCAGGAGCACTCGGAACATCCACCATGATCCGAGAATGTCGTATTGATCAACCCTCCACGGCTGCTTCCGATCAGTTACCCCGATCGGACGATTCCCGCCGTCCGTTGAAAGTCGGCGAGTCACGGAGCATCGACGAGTTCGCCGGCGCCGGACCAGCAGACGTGGGTTTCTATTGGCGCCCAGTCCTGCTCGATGAGGTCGTGCAGCTTGTCCTCGTCCGGCGCTCCCTGGTCGCCGACCGGGACGACGGCGGCGAAGTACAACCCGAAGCGATGATCGCCTCGGCGGAGCTTCGCCCGACCGCTGAACGGCGCCGGGGCTCAGCCTCGGCGCACGTAGCGGGCGACCGTGACCGATGCGGCCGGGGCGAGCGGCGTCGGCAGGTCGGCGATGCGAGCGCGCAGGTCTTCGGGGTCGGCGTGCCAGGCGCTGGGACCCATCGCCACCACCGACTCCGCTTCTTCCGGGCTCAGGGACAGGCTGAACTCGCAGGTCTGCTGCGACACCAGGTCGAAGTGGTCGGCCAGTTGTTCGGTGAGCCGTTCCTGCTTGCGCTCGTCCACGTTGAGCAGGCCGAGCGCCGACACCAGGTCGCCGAGGTGGCCCGGGTTCGGGACGACCACCACCAGCCGGCCGCCGGGGCGCAGCACGCGGTGCATCTCCGCCGCGTTGCGCGGCGCGAAGACGTTCAGCACCGCCGACGTCGCGCCGCTGCGCAGCGGCAGCGCTTGCCATACGTCGGCCACCGCAGCGCCCATGCGCGGGTGGGCCTTCGCCGCGCGGCGGCAGGCGTACTTGGAGACGTCCAGCGCGACCCCGACCCGGTCCGAATCCGCCAGGGCCCGGGCGAGGTAGTAACCCGTACCGGCGCCGATGTCCACGACGCAGCCGTCGAGCGGGGCCACCGCCGATGCCACCGCGTCGGCGATCGGGGCGTAGTGACCCGCTTCGAGGAACTCCGCTCGCGCCGCGACCATCGCCGCTGTGTCACCGACGACCTTCGTGCCGCCTGGCAGCAGGCTCACGTAGCCCTGGCGCGCGATGTCGAACACGTGGTTCGCCGCGCAGCGCAGGCTGTTCCCGGCCCTGTTCAGGTCCGCACCGCAGTGCGGACAGGCCAGCACCGCCACCACGTCGTCCAGCAAGCTCGCCTCCACACGTTCGGTACGAGATTCTAGGAGCCGTCCCCCGGCAGGGATGGTGGGGAGGATGTGGGACTGGTTCTCGGCTCCCGACTACTGGGCCGCGCGGTTCGCGGTGCAGCACCTCCTCGCGGTCGGATACCTGGTGGCCTTCGCCTGCGCGCTGCGCCAGTTCCGCGGCCTGCTGGGCGAACGCGGCCTCACGCCGATCCCCCGGTACCTGGCGCGCGTGCCGTTCCGTGGCGCGCCGAGCCTGTTCCACCTGCACTACTCCGACCGGTTCTTCGCGGGCGTGTGCTGGGCCGGGATCGCCGGCAGCGTGCTGGCGCTGGTCGTCGACTTCGCGCCGCTGTGGGTGTGGATCGTGCTGTGGCTGGTGTTGTGGCTGATGTACCTGTCGATCGTCAACGTCGGGCAGGTCTGGTACTCCTTCGGCTGGGAATCGCTGCTGCTGGAGGCCGGATTCCTGGCGATCTTCCTCGGGCCCGGTTCCCTCGCGCCGCCCGCGCCGGTGCTGTGGCTGCTCACCTGGCTGCTGTTCCGCGTGGAGTTCGGCGCCGGGCTGATCAAGCTGCGCGGCGACGCCTGCTGGCGCGATTTCACCGCGCTGTACTACCACCACGAGACGCAGCCGATGCCCGGCCCGCTCAGCCGCTGGTTCCACTGGCTGCCGCGCCGGCTGCACAAGGTCGAGGTCGCGGCCAACCACGGCACGCAGCTGGTGGTGCCGTTCGTGCTGTTCGCGCCGCAGCCGGCCGCCACGGTGGCCGCGCTGGTCGTCGTGGCCACGCAGGGCTGGCTGGTGCTCAGCGGCAACTTCGCGTGGCTGAACTGGCTGACCATCACGCTGGCCTTCTCGGCGATGGGCTCGTGGCTGCTGCGCTGGGTGACGCCGGAACCGCCGCCGCCGACCGCGCCGCCACCGTGGTTCGTGGCCGCGGTGCTCGTCGTCGCGGTGGTGTTCGTCGTCCTCAGCTACTGGCCGGTGCGGAACATGCTGGGGCAGCGGCAGGTGATGAACCGCAGCTTCAACAGGCTGCACCTGGGCAACACCTACGGCGCGTTCGGCAGCGTCACGCGCACCCGCTACGAGGTGATCATCGAGGGCGCGGCCGCGGACGGCGAGTGGCTGGCGTACGAGTTCAAGGGCAAGCCCGGCGACCCGCACCGGCGGCCGCCGCAGGTGGCGCCGTACCACCTCCGCCTGGACTGGCTGATGTGGTTCCTCGCGATCTCCCCCAGCTACGGCCGGTCCTGGCTGCCGAACCTGGTGAAAGCGTTGCTGCGCAACGAAGAGCACGTGCTCCGGCTGCTGCGGCACAACCCGTTCCCGGATTCGCCGCCGCGGCTGGTCCGGGCCCAGTTCTACCGCTACCGCTTCGCGACCCGTGCCGAGCGCCGCGAAACGGGCGCGTTCTGGATCCGCAGCCGCATCGGCGACTTCGTCCCGCCCCTGACCCTGGAGGACCTGGAGTAGTCAGCTGCGGCCGGAGAGTTCGCCGCGCGGGCCTTCGCTCAGCGATGCCGGGCGGGACCGCGCCTGTTCGTTGGGCCGGCTCCCGTAGCGCCCGGAGCCGAGGGTGACCTCGCCGGTCGGTCCGGAGGAAACCTGGTGCAGGCTCGCGGAAAGATCGGCCTCCAGGCCGCCGGGCAGCTTCAGCCGGACCAGCAGCGGCAGCAGGAAACCGATCGCCACCATCGCGACGAGCACCGGCGTCAAGGTGCCGAGCAGTACGGTCGGCACCTGGTACCGCAGGAAGAACGCGCTCCAGAGCATGGCCAGCACGACCAGCGACACGGTGATCAGCGCGGTGCTGCCGACCACGCTGGAGCGGGCCCGCCGGATGCGCTGCTGCGCGAGCACCCGGACCCGGTGCGCCTCGGAGTTCCGGCTGTCGAACTTCTCCACCCGGCGCAGGTAGCGCATCGCCCGGCGGAAGTGCAGCGACGAGAGCTGCACGTCGCCGCTCTCCCCGATCTTGTACGCGGCAACACCCGCCACGAAGTGCGGTTCGGCCTGGTCCGAAGCCGAGCCGATCGCCTCCCGGGCGACCGCCAGCGCCTCCAGGTAGAGGTCCTCGCTGCCGGTCGCGTCGCCGCGCTGCACCAGCAGCCGGGCCAGCTCGACCTGCAGGCGCCATTTCGGCAGGTCGCAGTCCGACCGGTCGAGCGCGTAGCGCAGCGGCTCCTCCGCGCTCACCAGGTCACCGGAGGACCGCACCACCGAGCGGGTCAGGCCGATCACGGCCGTCCCGTTGCCCGGAGCCAGGACCGTCGCCTGGCGGAACTGCTGCGCCGCCTGCCCGGCCCACTCGCCCGGCTCTCCGGTGTCGACGTCTCGCTGGAGGTAGACGTTGCCCAGCTCGATGTGCGCCTGCACGTCGTACCAGTCCCGCTCGACGGCCTGGTCCAGCAGCTTCTCCGCCTCGTCGAAGCGCCCGAGCTGGCTGTACAGCGCGGCCAGGTCGACGATGGGACCGCCGCCGGGGACGAGTTCGACGGCGGTGCGCAGGTGGTGTTCGGCGGCGGCGTGGTTGCCGCGCCGGAAGTTCAGCACGCCCAGCAGCGCATGCGCCTCGTCGTCGCACGGGTCGTCTTCCAGAACGCCGAGGCACAACCGCTCCACCTCGTCGTGCTGCGCTGTTCCCACATCGCGCAGCAGGGCGGCGGCCAGCGAAAGCCTGACCTCGTCGTCGCGCGGGTCGATCTCCAGCGCCGCCCGGAAATGCCGTTGCGCCTTCTGGGTGTCGTTGCCGTGCAACGCGACCCAGCCCAAGCCCAGGAGCGAGTTGATCCGCTCGCCTGGCCTGAACGCGTCGCCGAGCAGCCCGGAGAAATGCTTCTCCGCCTCGGTGAAACGCCGTTGCGCGAGCTGGATCCAGCCCAGCTCGACCAGCAACGACCGGTCACGCGGATATCGCCGCAGGTAGCCGAGGACGACGCGCTCCGCTTCGCGATACCTGCGCTGCTTGCGCAGCACACCGGCCTTCAGCACGACGGCGTCCGAGCTGTACGGGCTGACCGCCAGGATCTTGTCCAAACAGGACAGCGCCTGCTCCGGACGGTTGGTGTCGGCGTAGATCTCGCTCAGCAGCCGCGGGAAGTCCAGGTCGTGGGGGAATCGCTCGATCGCGGCCAGCGTGGCCGCTTCGGCCTCCGCGGCCAGGCGCATCCGCTGCAGGGCGATGATCTCGTCCCACACCGCGACCCGGGAGTGCGGCTCCACCCGCTGCGCCCGGCGTGCCAGCTGAAGGGCGTCCTCGAACCGGCCGGCCTGGCGGAACGTCCGGCTCAGTTCCAGCAGGAGGAACCGGGATTCCGGATCCTGCGCCAACTCCTCGCGCAGCAACGCGGCGGCCTCGTCGTAACGATCGGCGATGCGCAGCGCCTTGACCTCGTCCTGCACTGCGACCATCGGACTGTCGCCGTCACGGTTGCGGCGGAAGAACTCGATCGCCGCATCGACACGGCCGAGGACCAACTCCCGCCAACCGAGTTTCCGGATGACGTCCTCGTCCTCGCCGAACTCCGCGGCCAGCCGGGCGGCGAGGGCGTCGACCTCGTCGAACCGGCGCAGCTCCACCAGTGCGTCGAAGCGCTCCAACAGGGCCGACACGTTCCCGGGATCCAGCCGCAAGGCACGATCGGCTGTCTGGAGGGCCTCCTCGTGACGACCCTGCCGGGTGTACTCCGCGATCAGTGCCTCGCACAGGTACCACGTCTCACCGCATGCCTTGAGGCCGTCCTCCAGCGCGGCGACCGCGTCCTCGTACCGGCCCTGGCAAGACAAGGCCAGGGACAGTTCCTCGTGCAGTTCGGGGGCGGTCGGCACCTTGCGCAAGCCCGCCCGGGCGGCCGCTTCGGCTTGGTCGAACCGCCTGATCAGGCGGAGGATCAACGCCCTCGATTCCAGTGCGTCGACATGGGCAGGCGCCACGTCGAGAGTGCGCTCCACCCACTGGAGCGCGGTGTCGTAGTCCGCCCGGGACCGGTGGATCCGGCCTACCAGGTAGCGCAGTGCCGGTACGTCGGGGAACCGGCGCTGCGCGTCCTGCGCCGCGGCCAGCTCTTCGTCGTGGCGGCGCAGCCGGTCAAGCAGGTTGCACCTGGCGAAGATCAGATCGAGGTCGTACGGGCAGTCGTCCAGGAAGTGCAGGCACTCCTGCAACGCCTCCTCGTTCCGGCCCTGCGAACCGAGCACGTTGACCAGATCGAGCCGGATGTCTTCGCCGGAGCGGAACTGCCGCAGTGCGGACCGGGCCGCCTTCTCGGCGTCCTCCAACCGGCCCGCGCCGCGCAGCACGCCGATCTCCACAGTGCGGGCGTACCTCCGGTACGGATCGATCCGCACCGCGGTCCGCGCCAACTCGACCGCCTCGTCGTGCCGGCCCTGGGAGGTGCGCAGCCACGCGAGTTCCAGGAGCAGCCGGGGCGATTCCGGGTTCACGGCCATGGCCGCGTCTAGGACGGTTTCGGCGTCTTCGGTCCGCTTCGCGTCCCGGAGGAACGTCGCGTGCCAGTCCGCGACGAGCGGGTTGCCCGCGGCGACCGCGACCGCCCGCTCGATGCGCTCGACGGCCAGTTCGTCCTGGCCTCGCCGGCTAGCGATCAGGGCGTGCTCGATCAGCAGGTCCGGCGAGCGCGGAAGCCGGGCGAGCGCTTCGACGGCCGCTTGTTCGGCCGCATCGAACCTGGTCAGCACCCTCAGGTGCGAGATCTTGCGCTCGTGCGCGAGCGCGTGCCACGGGTCCGCTTCGAGCGCGCGGTCGAGGGTGCGCAACCCCGACTCGTAGCCGAGCTGCTCGATCTCCAGGTAAGCCAGCGAATCCAGGAGATCCGCCTCGTCGGGGAGCCGTCGCAGCGCTTCGCGCATCGCCGCCACGGCGGCGTCGAGCTCGCCGGCCGCGTGCAATGCCAGGCATCGCCATTCGATGGCGTTGACGTCATCCGGGGCGATCGCGAGTGCCTTCTCCAGGTGCCGCATCGCGTCGTCCGGGCGCTCCATCGCCACGAGCAGGCGCCCGAGCGCCACGCGGACGACCACGCCGTCCGGGAAGCGCTCGATCCCGGATTCGGCGAATTCCAGCGCCTGGTCGTAGCGGTAGTCGCGTGCCAACGCCGCGATGCGCCAGGCGTGCGCGCGTTCGGAATCCGGGTCGAGTTCGAGCGCCCGCTCGAACTCGATCAACGCCGTTCCGACGGCGATCCGGTCCAGCGCCACCCGGCCCCGCAGGATGCGCAGTTCGGCGCTGTCCGCCAAGGCGAGGGCCGCGTCGGCGGCCTGCTGCGCCGCGTCGAACTCGCAGCGGCGCCGGAGCAGATCGATGTCGCTGAGATCGCGCACTTCCCCGGAAATCTCGCTCATCCCTCACCTCGTGTCGGCCACCGGCAGTTTGCCAGCAGCGAACACCATTCCGGGGGAGGAATGCGCGGATCGGCGGGGTCAGCCCTCGGCGGCGGCTTCCAGGGCCGCGATGTCGAGCTTGCCCATGCTCAGCATCGCCTTCATCGCGCGCTGCGCCTTGGTCTCGTCCTGGTCGGCGATCAGTTCGTACAGGCGGCGCGGGACGATCTGCCAGGACAGGCCGTACTTGTCCTTCAGCCAGCCGCAGGGGCCGGGCTCGCCGCCCTCGCCGAGCCGCTGCCACAGCCGGTCCACCTCGTCCTGCGAGTCGCACAGGACCTCCAACGAGATCGCCTCGGTGAACTTGAACTCCGGGCCGCCGTTGATGCCCACGAACTGCTGCCCGGCCAGCTCGAACAGCACGGTCATGACCGTTCCCGGCTCGCCCGGCCCCGCGTCGCCGTAGCGCTGGACGCGCACGATGCGCGAGTCGTCGAAGATGCCGACGTAGTGCTGCGCGGCTTCCTCGGCCTGGGTGTCGAACCAGAGGTTGGTGATGATCTTCTGCTTGATCTCGTACATGCCCGTCTCCCGTCCCGTCGCCACCATGCTGGCTGCGGACGGGTAGACCGGCGACCGCGGCAGAACTCATCGCCCGGGACGCGGTTCAGGGCCCGTGCGTACTTTGCGCCGCCGTAGCAGCGCAACGCACACATGGGCCCTGAACAGTGGAAACGATGCTTACCAGGCCGGGCGGAGCGGGTAGTGCGCGTCGGTGTCGTCCAGACGGACGCCGAGGACCTGGTGGAGCTGGACGATGTTGCGCTCGAAGCCCAGCCGGCAGGCGGCCATGTAGAGCCGCCACACGCGTGCCCGGTCGAGCCCGGCCTCCGCGACCGCCTCGTCCCAGTGCTCCTCCAGGTTCGTGCACCAGCCGGCCAGCGTCAGCGCGTAGTGCTCCCGGAGGTTCTCCTCGTGGCGCACCTCGAAGCCGTTGTCGTTCATCGCCGACACCAGCGTGCCCACCGGCTCCAGCTCGCCGTCGGGGAACACGTAGCGACCGATGAACTTCCCGGGCCGCGAGCCGTGGCTGCCGTCCGGCCGGGTGATGCAGTGGTTGAGCAGCCGCCCGCCGGGACGCAGCTTGCTCGCCAGCAGCGAGAAGTAGCCCGGCAGCTGCGCCAGGCCGATGTGCTCCGTGAGCCCGATCGAGCTGACCGCGTCGAAGCCGGTCTCGGCGACGTCGCGGTAGTCCAGGTAGCGCACCTCGGCGAGGTCCGCCAGGCCGCGTTCGGCGATGGCCTTCTGCGCCCACTGCGCCTGCTGCCGCGACAGCGTCACGCCGAGCGCGCGCACGCCGTAGTGCTCGGCCGCGTGCATCACCATGCCGCCCCAGCCGCAGCCGACGTCCAGCAGCCGCATGCCCTCCTGCAGGCCGAGCTTGCGCGCCACCAGGTCGTGCTTGGTGAACTGCGCTTCCTCCAAAGTGGACGTCTGCTCGGGGTAGACGGCGCAGGTGTAGGCCATCGACGGGCCCAGCACCCATTCGTAGAACCGGTTGGACACGTCGTAGTGGTACGCGATCGACGTGCTGTCGCGGCGCTTCGAGTGCCGCCAGCCGCGCGGGCGGTGCTCGACCGCCGGCGGGCGCACCGGCCACCACAGCCGGTATCCGACGAGCTTCACCGCCAGCTCGCGGCGCAGGCTCGGCGGGATGTCGTTGAGTGCGACGGACGGGAACGCCGCCAGCGCGGTGTACATGTCGCCGTGCACCTCGATCGCCCCGGTGACGTAGGCGCGCGCCAGGCCGAGCTCGCCCGGCGCGGCGGCGAGATGCGAAAGCGCCAGCGGTGAACGGATTTCCACGCACACGTCCGCCCCTGGTCGTCCGGCGCGGCTGCCGTCGAACGCGCGGATCTCCACCGAGAGGTCGCTTCCGAGGATGCGCGCGAACACCTCTGCCCAGCCCATCAGCGGATCTCCTTCCTGCTCACTTTTTCCCCACGCATTTCTCGTAGAGGCCGGGAAGCCGGCCCTGCGGGTCGTAGCGCTCCTTCAGCTGCTGGTAGGCGGGGCGGTTGTAGAGCTGCCAGAACTCCGCTTCCTCGAAGTAGGAGTCGGAGTACAGCGACTTGTGCCCGTCGAGCTCGGTCACCGCGCGCTCGATGGCCCGGTTGAACCGGCCCGGCGCCTCGCCGCGCCGCAGCGGCACCGTGGCCCAGAAGCCGACGTTGACGTACAGCGCATCGGGATCCATCGGGTACAGCGGCCAGCCCTTGTCATCGCGCAGTTGCACCGGGCACAACCACACGGGGGCGATTCCGATGTCGCGGTGGAAGAACTCCAGGAACTCCGGCAGCCGCTCGACCGGGATCTCCACGTCTTGGATCACCGGCTCGTTGAGCCCCTTGCCCTGCAGCGTCGCGATCCGGTCGGTGACCGCGTGGCGGCGGTCCCAGGCCACGATCCGGCGGTACACGTCGGAGCGGCGGTACTGCCGCGGCCAGAACCGGCGGACGAGCGGGTGCTGCGCGCCGAGCGCGCGGGAGCACCAGAACCAGTCGGTGTCCCAGCGCCACAGGTAGTCGCGGATGCCCAGGTAGTCGACCTGCCGCTGCTGGATGGACCGGTAGTAGATCTGCTGGCCGGTGTAGTCGCTGGCGAACGGCGCCTTGTCCACATAGGACCCGAGTGTCAGGTACTGCTCGCGGGCGCCGAACACGGTGCCGTCGAGGAAGTCGACGGGCTCCCCGTCGTAGCTGCGGTCGCGGCAGATCTCGGCGATCGCGGCGGCGCACTCCTGCGCGGAGCCGAAGCGCACGTGCCGCAGCCGGACGTACGGCTTGACCTGCTCCAGCTCGATCTCCAGCCGCAGCGCGTAGCCGAGCGTGCCGTAGGAATTGGGGAATCCGCGGAACAGGTCGGCGTGCTCGTTGTCCGGGCGGGCCCGGACGACCTCGCCGGAACCCGTGAGGATCTCCATCTCCCGCACGGATTCGTGCGGGAGGCCGTTGCGGAAGGAGGTGGACTCGATGCCCAGCCCGGCGACCGCGCCGCCCAGCGTGATCGTCTTGAGCTGGGGCACCACGAACGGCATGTGCCCGGACGGCAGCAGCGCGTCGACGATGCTCTCGTAGGTCGCCATGCCCTGCACCTGCGCGGTGCGCCCGGCGGAATCCACTTCCAGCACCCGGTTGAACCGCCCGACGTCCAGCCCCGGCCCCTGCGACGGCGCGCGGAAGCGGAACAGGTTCGAGGTCGGCTTGGCCAGGCGCACCGGCGCGCCGGCCGGCAACCGGCCGTACCGCGCCACCAGAGCGGATACTTCGTCGGAATGGCTTCCTGCCGCGACTGTTCCCCGATCGGCCATATCCCGACTCTATTGCCGGTCAAGCCCGCGGGCATCCCGCTTTACGCGGCGCGAACACGACCGAAACGCGGACAAAGAGGCCAAATCGACCCGGCCGGAACGAGGCCGCCGACCAGCGGAGATCGCAAAAGGCCAGGTGATCAACGCCGAGCGGCCTTATACCAAGCATGCTTGCTTGTCGCATGCAAGAGAAACAGGATTTAGGTCACACCGAATGCGCCCGTTCGTGTGGCCGTCACTCCGATCGGCGCAGCGCCCAGGCCCGCAGGGCGCGGAAGCTCTGCACCTTCGTCGGCCCCACCGAGATCAGCCGGTATCCGGCACGCCCCCGCAGGGCGGCCGCCACCTCCCGGTCCACCAGCACCGAAGCGGGGCGGGCGACCGAGGTGAGCCGGCTCGCGATGTTCACCGTCGACCCGTAGACGTCGCCGAAGCGCGCGAGCACCGGGCCCATCGCGAGCCCGATCCGCAGCGGCGGCAGCAGGTCGGTCTTGGCGATCTCCTCGTTCAGCGTCAGCGCGATCTCGGCGGCCTCCGCCGCGTTGTCGGTCACGAACAGCACTTCATCGCCGACCGTCTTGACCACCCGGCCGTAGTTCTCGGCGACCACGCCGCCGGCCAGCGACTCGAAGCCGTCGATCAGCCGGGCCAGCTCCAGCTCGGTGAAGTCCCGGATCAACCGGGTGTAGCCGACGATGTCGGCGAAGCCGATCACCTGCACCCGCTCGTCGGCGCCGGGATCGCGTTCGGCTAGCTCCCGCGCCGCGGTGGCCGCCAGGTGCCGCCGCCACACGTAGTCCTGCATCCGCTCCATCACCGGCAGGATCACGTCGGCGACCTGCGCGGTGGTCGCCACGTCCAGCGCGAACTGCTCGCCCAGCAGCGACTTGAAGATCCCGACCTGCCACTCCGCCAGCCGGGACATGGTCTGGGCCAGCGACCGCGCCACCGCCGACTCCAGCTCCGGCGGGATCACCTCCGCCGAGACCAGCTCGACCAGCGAGCGCAGCGCGGCGACGTCCGCGTCGGTGAACACCACGGCGTCGTCTTCGACGTGCGCGAAGCCCATCGCCTGCCACAGCTGCTCGGCGCGGCTCACGGGCACCCCGGCCGCCGCGGCGACCTCGTCCTTGATGTAGCGCGCGGGCCCGCCGAGGATGGTCTCCTCGACCTCGTGACCGCGCATCGACGGCTTACCGCGCGGTTCGGACAACGAGCACATCGCAATCGGCCCGGCGGCACACCTCGGACGGCACCGAGCCGAGGATGCGCCCCTTCAACGTGTTCAGCCCGCGGCTGCCCACCACCAGCAGGTCGGCGACCTCCTTCTCGGCGGCGGCCAGCAGCACCGACACCGGCGCCCCGACCGAGGCGAACGTCTCGACCGCCGCCGCGCCCGCCGAGCGGGCGACGTCCGCCGCCTCGCGCAGCGTGTCCTCGGCCGGGGCCGAACCGATCACCTGGAACGCCTCGTCGCCGAGCGCGTCCTTCGCCTCCTCCACCTCCCGCGCGCTGCTCGGGTAGTAGGCGCAGACGATCACCAGCCGGGCCGTCGATTCGCCGGCGACCCCGGCGGCGCGGGCCACCGCGCGCAACGAGGGCGCCGAGCCGTCGGTCCCGACGACGACGGTTCGGTAACTGGACATCACAACTCTCACTTCCGCCGCGGGCTGGCCTCGGGTGGACTCCGGCGTGAACACTAACGATCGCGATGCCCGCGGGTCACGGGTCGCTACCGATAGAGCCCGGCTGTGAGGCAGGCGTCGACCTCCCACCGGCCAATTTGTCCGGTCGGCCAAACCGGCCTGGAAACTCTCATCCGACCCCACAAGCAGATTGCGCATCGTCGACGCGTAGGTTTCGCCGCAACGTGCAAACCCATTGGTGATGCAGGACACGGACGACGTTGCGCGGGACGTCCACCGGGCCGGATCACGCCATGTACGTACCGTTTCGCGAGAACAAATGCATCGGGAGAATCCGTGACCACACCAAGCCTCCAACCCGGGCGGGGGATATTCCGCCGCAAGCCGATCGACTCGATCGTCGAGGACGGCGGCGACACCGGGCTCAAGCGAACGCTGGGCCTGTGGCAGCTCACCGCGATCGGTGTCGGCGGCATCATCGGCGCCGGCATCTTCTCCCTGGCCGGCGCCGTGGCCAACGAGAAGGCCGGGCCGGCGGTGCTGATCTCGTTCCTGATCGCGGGCATCGCCAGCGCGGCCGCGGCGTTCTCCTACGCCGAGTTCGCGGGCATGATCCCCAAGGCCGGTTCGGCCTACACCTACGGCTACGCGGTGCTCGGCGAGGTCGTCGGGTGGCTGATCGGCTGGGACCTGCTGCTGGAGTACACCGCGATCGTCGCGGTGGTCGCCATCGGCATCTCCGGGTACTTCAACGAGTTGCTCGGCTTCCTGCACATCGATCTACCGCTGTGGATGATGGGCGCACCGGGCACCGAGGCCGGTGACGCGCCGGCGGGCAGCTACAAGATCAACCTGTTCGCGGCGCTGCTGTGCCTGCTGATCGCCTTCATCCTCAACCAGGGCATGAAGAGCGCGGCGCGCTTCGAGACGCTGCTGGTGTACCTGAAGGTCGCCGTGGTGCTGGTCGTGATCGTCGTCGGCGCCTTCCACATCAACGCCGGCAACTACAACCCGTTCTTCCCGTTCGGCATCAGCGGCGCGTTCGCCGGTGCGGCAACAGTGTTCTTCGCGGTATTCGGCTACGACGCGATGAGCACGGCGGCCGAGGAGTCCAAGGACGCGCAGCGGCACATGCCGAAGGCGATCATGTACTCGCTGGCCATCTCGATGGTGCTCTACGTGCTGGCCTGCCTGGTGCTCACCGGCATGGTCCCGTACCAGCAGATCAGCAGCGAGAGCGCGTTCGCCACCGCCTTCGCCGACGTCGGCCTGCCGGTGCTCGGCGCGATCATCGCGGTCGGCGCCATCCTGGGCATCCTCACCGTGCTGTTCACCTTCATGCTCGGCGTGACCCGCGTGGGCTTCGCGATGAGCCGCGACGGCCTGCTGCCGAAGTGGTTCTCCAAGACCCACCCGGTGAAGCAGGTGCCGAGCCGCTTCACCTGGCTCATCGGCATCGCCTCGGCCGGGATCGCCGGTCTGCTGCCGATCGGCGAGGCCGCGGAGCTGACCAACATCGGCATCCTGCTGGCGTTCGTGATCGTGTGCGCCGCCGTGATCGTGCTCCGCTACAAGCGGCCGGACCTGCCGCGCGGCTTCAAGTGCCCGGGCATGCCGATCGTGCCGATCATCGGCATCGTGTTCTCGATCTGGCTGGTCACGTTCCTCGACCCGGTGACCTGGCTGCGGTTCGCCCTCTGGTTCGCCATCGGCCTGGTGATCTACTTCGCCTACGGCTACCGCAAGTCGAAGCTGAACGAGGCCACCACGACCGAGCCGCCGAAGTGACCTGCTGACCCCGGTCCACGACCGGACCCGGAACGCCGGATGACGCCCCTCCCCCTGCGTCGTCCGGCGTTCCGGCGTTCCGGCGTTCCGGCGTTCCGGCGTTCCGGCGTTCCGGCGTTCCGGCGTTCCGGCGTTCCGGCGTTCCGGCGCAATTTCAATGGAAATCGAAGGTCCGATTTCCATTGAAATTGCGGAAATGGAAGTTCTTGTCCGCGAAGCGGAATGGGTCGCGATCGATCAAGGGTGTTCGCTGTGTCTCAGCGTGCACTGGATCACAGCGCGGCGGGGCTCCGGCGTCCTAGGGTTTTCCCGGCGCCGCCGGAAGTTCCCGGGGGCGTTGGAGTTCCTGCCGGGCCTCAATGCCGAGGGGTGCTTGTGACGCGCGTTCGCGAACTGAGCCCGTATGTCGAGCTGCACCGAGCGCAGTGGCGGGAGCTGCGCGATTCCCTGCCCCTACCGCTGTCCGAGGACGAGCTCGTCGCCCTGCGCGGGCTCGGCGAGCCGGTCGACCTCGCCGAGGTCGCCGACGTCTACCTGCCGCTGTCGCGGCTGATCAGCCTCCAGGTGGCGGCCCGCCAGCGGCTGCACGAGACCACCACGACGTTCCTGGGCGAGGAGACGAACGGCACGAAGGTGCCGTTCGTGATCGGCATCGCGGGCAGCGTCGCGGTCGGCAAGTCGACCACCGCGCGGATCCTGCGCACGCTGCTGGCGCGCTGGCCCGACCACCCGCGGGTCGACCTGGTCACCACCGACGGCTTCCTGCACCCGAAGGCCGAACTGGTGCGCCGCGGCCTGATGCACCGCAAGGGCTTCCCGGAGAGCTACGACCGGCGGGCGCTGCTGCGCTTCGTCACCGAGGTGAAGTCCGGCGCGCCGGAGGTCACCGCGCCGGTCTACTCGCACGTCGCCTACGACATCCTGCCCGGCGAGCGGAACGTGGTCCGCAAGCCGGACATCCTGATCATCGAGGGCCTGAACGTGCTGCAGCCGGGCCCGAGCCTGGCGGTGTCGGACCTGTTCGACTTCTCGATCTACGTCGACGCGCACACCGACCACATCGCCCGCTGGTACACCGATCGCTTCCTGGCGCTGCGCAGCACGGCGTTCGCGAACCCGGACTCGCACTTCCACCACTTCTCGGAGCTCTCCGACGAGGAGGCCCGCGCCGAGGCCGAGCACCTGTGGCGCACGATCAACGAGCCGAACCTCGTGGAGAACATCCTCCCGACCCGCCCCCGCGCGACCCTGGTGCTGCGCAAGGACATCGACCACTCGATCAACCGGGTCCGCCTCCGCAAGCTCTGACACCGGCCAGGTCCCGTGAGTGCTTTGGGATGCCACAGCCCCAAAACACTCACGGCGCTGATCGGCGGTCTCGATCTCCCACCCGCAAGAAAGCGGGAACAACTCGGCAAAGCGCTGGAAGTTCCGCTGGAGCAACGGATCGAGAAACGCCCCGAGCCGCGCTGAGAGCGTGCCGAGCATCTCGGCGGCATTGCCGAATGTCGTGAACGCCGCGGGATTCAGGCGGTGCGATCGGCCGCTGCCCCCCACCCCGGTCCGGCAGGCACGCTTCGGAGATCTTTCCGCAGCACGATCGCACGTCCTTGCGTGAGAGGCGTCGGCTCCGCTGCAGTCATCAGCTCTGGCAATACCTCCAGCATCTCCTGGTCCTATGTGGAGGGAGACTCGCCGGGGACGGGTGGGCACGATGCCGGGCCTGAAGGGGCAAATCCGCCCGGAACGCCCCGGGGTTCCGCGAGACTGGCCCGCACGTACCGCCGAAGGAGCTTCACCCATGGATCCGTCCCAGCCCTCGACCATTGCCGAGTGGCGCGAATTCCTCCAGGACTACAGCACCGAGTTCCTGGCCTCGTCCTACCTGCGTGAAGCCGAGGCGGACGGCCGGGCGGAGTGGCTGGTGAGCGAGGCCCAGCGCGAGGCCCGGTGGCTCGGTTACGAGCCCGCCGGCGAGGAAGCCGTCCGCGCCGCCGAAGCGCGCCTCGGGGTTCGGCTGCCGCCGAGCTACCGCAACTTCCTGCTGGCCAGCAACGGCTGGAGCACCATCTCCTACGCCGTCGACCTGTTGAACACCAAGCAGGTCGGGTGGTTCGCCGATCTGGAGCCCGAGTTGGTCGAGGCCTGGCGTTCGGCCGACATGGGCGAATGGGTCGAGCTGGTCGAACGCTGCCTGCTGGTGTCGATCGACGACGGCGGCGCGGGCAACTACTCGCTGCTGGAAGCGGGCAGCGCCCCGGAGAACGGCGAGTGGACCGCGTACGACTGGTGGCCCGGCGACGGCGATGCCCCGGAGCCCCACGACGGCTTCGCCGCGCTGGTGGCGACCACCCGCAGGGACGCCACCGAATAGCGGTCAGCGGCGGGCGGCCCGGCGGGACAGCAACAGCTGGAGGTGGGCGCTCAGGCGTTCCGTCGGGTTGGTGAGGTCGATGCCCGTGATCTCGCCGGCCCGGCGGACCCGGTAGCGCAGCGTGTTCGGGTGCACGTGCAGGCCGTCGCTGGCCCCCCGGACGTCGCCGAACGCCTCCAGGTACGCCAGCAGCGAGCGGGCCAGATCGGTGCCGTGCTCCGCGTCGTGCTCGTGCAGCGCCGCCAGGCGGGAGTCGCGGAAGCGCTCGTTGCCCTGCAGGACCGTCAGGATCTCGCTGATCACCACCTGCGCCCGGACGTCCGAGATCGTCGCGATCTCCGCGCGCAGGTCGTGGGTCATCGCGTCGAGGATGCGGTCCGCCTCGGTGCGCGACTCCGCCACCTCGTCCAGCGTCCGCGCCGCCGAGCCCACGCCCACCTGCACCCGCGCCCGCAGGTGCTGCTTGGCCGCCGCCACGATCTCCCGCGTCAGGCTCAGCGCCGACGCCACCGCCGAGCGTTCCGGCAGATCCGGCAGCAGCACGTACACCCGCGAGCCGATGGTGGTGACCAGCGCGCTGCGGCGGTACGCCGAGGCGTGCACCGAGATCAGGCTGGTCATCTCGGCGCGCTGCAGCTCCAGTTCGGAGCGGTCCGCGCTGGCGTCCGGCGGGCGCAGCGTGAACACCACGACCACCGCGGGCTTCGCCGGGTCCGCGCCGATGTTGTCGGCCACCGACTGGGCGTCGATGAGGCCGTCGAGCAGCCCGGTCAGCAGGTTCTCCCGGAACCGCGGCCCGGCGGTGGCCTCGGTGCGCTGCCGGATCAGCTGCAGCGCCGCCACCCGCGCCGCGCCCAGCAGCGCCCGCTCGGAGTGCTCCGACAGCGGCCGCTTGCCCTCCTGCACCCAGATCGTGCCCAGCGGCTGGGTGCCCGCGTGGATGCCGACCGCCATCCGGCGGCGGATGCCCAGGTCGGGTCGCTCGTCGATGCGCACGACGTCTTCGCCGGCGCGCAGCCGCTGGTAGACGCCCCACTCCCGGAGCATCGCCAGGTACGGCTCCGGCCCCTGCCTGCCCAGGATCGACAGCCGGCGCAGCTCGTCGACCTCGTCGTCCGAGCGCGAGTAGGCGAGCACCCGGCTCGCGGTGTCCTCGATCGCGACGATGCCCTCGGTCATCGCCGCCACCGTCTGGGCCAGCGAGAACAGGTCGCCCAGCGCCTCGCCCAGGTCCGCGTCGGTGGTCAGGCGGGCGTTGTCGACGGCCGAGCGCGCGAAGGACTCCAGCCGCTCCCAGCGGACCTCGGGCCGCACGCCCAGCAGCGCGATCCGGCAGTCGATCGCGGTGTCCCGCAGCGCTCGCGCGTCGGATTCGGAGTCGACCTTCACCGCCACGGCCGCCGCGCCGTCGCGCGCCGCCGCGCGCACCAGCCGGGCGGCGGCCCGGCCCCGTGCGCCGATGACCAGCACGAAGTCGCCGTTGCGCCCGCTGCCGGACTCCTCCTCCGGGTCGACAATGACGACGTCGCGCACCTCGACCTCGAAGCCGCGCGGCGCCGCGAGCACGTCGACCAGTGGCTCGCCCACCGCGATCAGGAGTTGGCGCAATGGCACCCCCACGACGGCGACGCCCACCGCGTCCACTGCCGGGGCGTTTTCGACCTCGTGCAAACCAGGAACCCCACTTGTTCAAGCGGACAATCCGATATTGACAACGATAGCCGAATGGACAAGCCCGGGGCGCTAACGAAACCTTAATCTCCCAAGTAACAGGACCCTTGTCCCAGACAGCGACTCTCGCAAGGAGGCGAAATTGGCCATGGACGCCATCACTTCGGTCCCGGTGCCCTACAACGAGCCGGTCAAGGGCTACGCGCCCGGCTCGCCGGAGCGGGAGTCGTTGCAGAAGCGGGTCGCGGAGCTGGAGTCCGAGCGCATCGAGCTCACCCAGACCATCGGTGGCGTGCAGCGCCTCGGCGGCGGTGACAAGTTCGACGTGGTCCAGCCGCACGACCACCAGCACGTGCTGGGCACCGCTGCGCAGGCCACCACCCAGGACGTCGCCGACGCCGTGCAGGCCGCCAAGGACGCCGCCCCCGCGTGGGCCGCGACGCCGTTCGACGAGCGCGCCGCCGTGCTGTTGCGCGTCGCCGACCTGCTCGCCGGCCCGTGGCGCGACACCATCAACGCCGCCACCATCCTGGGCCAGTCCAAGTCGGTGCAGCAGGCCGAGATCGACGCCGCCTGCGAGTTCATCGACTTCCTGCGGTTCAACGTGCACTACGCGCGGCAGATCATCGCCGAGCAGCCGCGGTCGGTTCCCGGCGAGTGGAACCGCATGGACTACCGCCCGCTGGACGGCTTCGTCACCGCGATCACGCCGTTCAACTTCACCGCCATCGCCGGCAACCTGCCCACCGCGCCCGCGCTGATGGGCAACACCGTGGTGTGGAAGCCGACCCCCTCGCAGCAGTTCGCCGCGCACTTCACCATGCGGCTGTTCGAGGCCGCCGGGCTCCCGGCGGGCGTGATCAACCTCGTCACCGGTGACGGCCAGGCCGTCAGCGAGGTCGCGCTGACCGACCCGGGCTTCGCCGGTCTGCACTTCACCGGCTCCACCGCCACCTTCAAGAAGCTGTGGCGCACCATCGGCGACAACCTCGACAGCTACGGCAGCTACCCGCGCATCGTCGGCGAGACCGGCGGCAAGGACTTCATCGTCGTGCACCCCTCGGCCAACCCGGTCCCGCTGGCGACCGCGTTCTCCCGCGGCGCGTTCGAGTACCAGGGCCAGAAGTGCTCGGCGGCGTCCCGCGCCTACGTCCCGCGCTCGATCTGGGAAGGCGGCCTGCGCGACGAGCTGGCCGACCTGACCCGCTCCGTCCGCTACGGCGACGTCACCGACTTCTCCTACTTCGGCGGCGCCGTCATCGACGCCCGCGCCTTCGCCAAGCACAAGGCGGCCCTGGACCGCGCGGCCAAGACCGACTCCATCGAGGTCCTCGCCGGCGGCGGCTACGACGACTCGGTCGGCTACTTCGTCGAGCCCACCGTGCTGGTCTGCGACGACCCGGCCGACGAGGTGTTCACCACCGAGTACTTCGGGCCGATCATCGCCGTGCACGTCTACGACGACGCCAAGTACTCCGAGATCCTCGACGTCGTCGACGCCTCCAGCCCGTACGCGCTGACCGGCGCGGTGTTCGCCACCGACCGCAGCGCCATCGAGCTGGCGCACCGGAAGCTGCGCGGCGCGGCCGGCAACTTCTACGTCAACGACAAGCCCACCGGGTCGATCGTCTCCCGCCAGCCCTTCGGCGGCAGCCGCGCCTCCGGCACCAACGACAAGGCCGGTTCGCTGCTGAACATCCAGCGGTGGACCAGCCCGCGGGCGATCAAGGAAACGTGGGACGCCCCCACCGGTATCTCCTACCCGCACATGGGCTGAGCGTTCGGGGCGCCCTCGGCCGAGGGCGCCCCGAACCCCTGAGCAGTTCCCCACTCCGAACCCTTCGCCCCCGTTCGGCGAACCGCGGCACGCACTTTCGACTGCAGGCAACGCGGAAGGCAGGAGATCCCCGAAACCCCCGAGCACAGCTGCAAAGAAGGAGACCACGATGCTGCGCAGCACCCTGCTGGCCGCCGCCCGTTCCCAGGGCGTGCGCCGACTCGTGGAGGCCAACCCGCTGACCAAGCCGGTCGTCGAGCGGTTCGTGGCCGGCACCACGCCGGAGGACGCGGTCCGGGCCACCCGGGCCCTGCGTGACCAGAACATGTACGTCACGCTCGACCACCTCGGCGAAGACACCCTCGATGCGCAGCAGGCCACCGACACCGTCCGCGCCTACCAGCAGATGCTGGAGGTGCTCGCCGCCGAGGGCCTGGCCGACCGGGCCGAGGTCTCGGTGAAGCTCTCCGCGGTCGGGCAGTTCCTGCCCAACGACGGCGAGAAGATCGCCCTGGACAACGCGCGGCTGATCTGCGAGGCCGCGGCCGCCGCCGGCACCACGGTGACCCTCGACATGGAGGACCACACCACCACCGACTCGACGCTGGGCATCCTCCGCGACCTGCGGGTGGACTTCCCGTGGGTCGGCGCGGTGCTGCAGGCGTACCTGCACCGAACCGAGCAGGACTGCCGCGACCTGGCGGGCGAGGGCTCCCGGGTCCGGCTGTGCAAGGGCGCCTACTCCGAGCCCGCCTCGGTGGCCTACCAGGACAAGTCCGAGGTGGACCGCTCGTACGTCCGCTGCCTGAAGGTCCTGATGGCGGGCGGGGGCTACCCGATGGTGGCCAGCCACGACCCGCGGATGATCGCGATCGCCGCCGACCTGGCCGCCCGGTCCGGGCGCAGCGCGGACAGCTACGAGTTCCAGATGCTGTACGGCATCCGGACCGAGGAGCAGAAGCGGATCGCCGCGGAGGGCAACAAGCTGCGGGTGTACGTGGCCTACGGCGACGAGTGGTACGGCTACTTCATGCGCCGCCTCGCCGAGCGCCCGGCCAACCTGGTCTTCTTCCTGCGTTCGCTGATCTCCCAGAACTGATCCGGCGCCCCCGAACGGCCCGGCCCGATTCCCCCTCGGGCCGGGCCGTTTCCCATGCGCCGCAGATCACGTCGGCACGCCCGGTTCGCCTCGTTAATCTGAATCTTGAATGATTCTTCGCGTTTCTGGGTGGGACAACATGCGCAGGCCGGCCGCAACGCTCTTCCGGATCGCCGTGGCGCTCGCGGCCGTCGTCGGGATCTACCTGAGCACGAAGGACGGCAGCTTCACCGGCGCCCTGGTGTACTTCACCATCCAGAGCAACGTCGTGGTGGCCATCGTGTTCGCCTGGGCCGCGGTGGCGACGGCGTGCGGAGCGGGACACCCGCCGAAGTGGCTCAAGGGCGGCACGACGCTCTTCATCGCGATCACCGGGCTGGTCTACAACCTGGTGCTGGCCGGGCAGCCGTTCCAGATGACCGCGGCGCTGTCCGGCACCTGGGAACTGGGCAACCAGCTGGTGCACCTGGTCACCCCGATCGCGGCGGCGGTCGACTGGCTGCTGTTCGACGAGCACCGCCGGTTCCGCTGGGCCAGCGCGCTGCACTGGCTCGCCTACCCGTTCGGCTACCTGGCCTTCGCCCTGATCCGGGGCGCGCTGCTGGACCGGTACCCGTACCCGTTCCTGGACGTCAACGCCCTCGGCTACGACGGGATGGCGCTCAACGTGGTGATCTACGGCGGAGCCTTCTGGCTCCTCGGCCTGGCGATGGTGGCCGCCGACCGGGCGCTCCCCCGCAACGCGCCCAAGCCCACGGCACCAACACCGGCACCGCAACGCATCGCCGCCTGACCCCAGAACGCAGTTTCAATTGAGCGTTTTTCATCTTGGTCGTTCCGCAGCCGCGGGTCGTAAAGCCACACGTCGATTGGCTGTCGCATGCGCCGCAGGCGCATAGCCCACCTACGACACTGGCACCGCCGCGGGTTCTCAGAGGCTTCCTGGCGAGGACGGCCCTGACGCCGTGTATTGGACATACATCAGAAGGGGCATCCACAGTCCAGGGAGCCTCTGAGGTTCCGCTACCCGCACCGCCACGCAAAACGAGATTGGAAAAACCTCAATTGAAACTTGTGCCCTCCCAAGGGATTCCCGCGGTTTCAATTGAAACTGCGGAGCACCGGGTCAGGCGCGTTGCTTCCGGCGGTGGTGGAGGTTCGCCAGGGCCGTCACCGCGAAGGCGCACGCGCACGCCACCAGCATCGCCAGGGCCATGCCGAGCTTGTTCGTCGCGATGAACGGCGGCACGAACGCCGGCAGGTAGGCCGTCGCTTCCGAGCCCGTCCAGCCGACCAGCGCGCCGCCCGCCGCCGCGCTCAGCAGCGCGCCCGCGAAGACCCGCTTGTCGGCGAACAGGAACGGGTACGCCGCCTCCACGAAGGTGCCGAAGCCGAAGTTGACCGCCGCGCCCGAGGCCGCCAGCGCGCGCTCGCCACTGCTGCGCGGCAGCACCACGTTCGCCAGCGTGATCCCGAGGCTGACCATCACCAGGCCCACCATGTCGATGGCGCCGAAGAAGCTGTGCCCCTTCTCCCCCATTTCGACCAGCACGAGCGGCAGGATCACCGCGTGGTAGACGCCGCCGATGATCGCCGGCCACATCACCAGCCCGGCCAGCGCACCGGCCAGCAGCGGGTTGAACTCCACCAGCGCCTCGATGCCGGCCTTGACACCGTCGCCGATCGCGCTGGTCAGCGGCGCGAGCGCGAAGTGGACGACGAGCCCGCCGAGCAACCCGGCGAGACCGCCGGTGACGATGTTCGCCGTCGTCGCCGGGAACCGGCGCGCCAGCGTCCAGGTGAGCAGGTACGACGCCAGCACGCCGGCGAGCACGCCGCCCACCAGGCCGCCGAGGATGCCGCCCTGCGCCGACAGGATGCCGGCCACCGCACCGGCGACCAGTCCGACCTCGCCGAGCCCGGAGACGCGGCGGGCGGCGACGGCCGCCACGACGATCGGCAGCCCTTCCATGAGCGTGTCGAAGACCGGCGACAGGAAGTCGAGACCGGGGATCTTGCTGATCGCCAGCACCAGGGCCATCGCGATGAACGCCGGGATGCTGCCGACCATGATCCCGCGGATGCTGATCCGCCGCCACGGGCTGCCTTCGGCCACAGTGGACGGTCCGCTGCCGATGACCGGCCGGTACTTCAGGCCCCAGCGGCGGGCGAGCCCGGACACGTAGGACACCGCGCGGGTGGCGCTGGTCGTGCCGGTGGTGCCGGATCCGGCGACCAGGTCAACCCCGAGGGCCTGCGCGGTGGCCAGCGAGGTGCCGCCGGTCCCGCTGGCCGGGGCGCGGACCTCCGCCGCCGCGGCGACCGCCTGGCCGTTGGCACCCGACGGGTCGGCGCTGACCAGGATCAAGCCGTCGACCTCACCGGAGCGCAGCGATTGCGCCAGGCGCTCGTCGTGTTCCGCCGCCGCCTCGTTGACCTCGGCCAGCGAGCCCTGCAAGGCCGGCGCAGGCCCATCGGTTTCCAGCGTCCACAGGGTCGCCGCGGTGTCGTCCGAGGCGTGGTCCATCGACGACTGTGCGGCGACGAACTGCACCGCGGCCAGCTCGATGCCCGCGGCGTCCAGCTGCCGCGCGATGTCGGCCAGCAGCCGGGCCGGGTCGTCGCCGCCGTGGCTGTGCAGGTTTCCGCCGCTGCTGCCGATGATCGCGACGCGCTTCGGGCCGTCTCCGGGCGACTGGGCCATCGAACCTCCGGGTGTAGCGGGAGAAACCGCCGGGCAGCGCCCAGACCGCAGGCATACTAACAACCACTACTCGTCCGATCGGGTTACCAAGAGCGGCCGATCGCCCACATCACCGGCGCCCGGCTAGGGCTTGGCGGCTTGGCGGCGGGCCCGGTGGTTGGCGACGTTGAGGCGGTTGCCGCACAGCTCGGGCATGCAGTAGCGGCGGCGGCCCGCCCGGCTGGTGTCGACGAAAACCCCGTTGCACACCGGCGAAGCGCAGTCCCGGAACCGGTCGCGCCCCAGCGCGCGCAGAGCGCCGAGCAGCCCGGTTCCCACGAGAACCGCCAGCTCGTCGGCCAGCGATGCGTGCGGCGCGGTCGCGACGTGCCACTGCCACCGGCCACCGTCGTCGCGGTGCAGCGACGGGCCGGTGACGGCACGCGCGACCAGCGCCGACGCGCCTTCGACGAGCCGGTCTTCGTCGGCTTCGATGACGGCCCGGACCTCCTGGCGGAGCGCGCGCACCTGATCGAGGTCGGCGGCACTCGGCCCGCCGTCCGCCAGGGCATCGGCCCGGATCTCGTGCTCCTCCAGGAAATGCTCCAAGGCCGCGGGGTCGACGAGCACCTCGCCCGCGCTCCGCACCTCGGGCGCGGTGTTGACCAGGTCGGTGGCCACCCCGGCACCCAATGCGTAATCGTTGAACGTTGCTTTCAACCCTTACCCTCCCTTACGGTAACCGGAGAAACACGAATATACCCCTTAGCGATGGAGGATCGATGCACACGAAGCCCGAGACGTGGCGGCTCACCGGGCGGGTCGAGGTGTCCGGCGGCGAGGTCGCCACCGGCGTCTTCGGCGACGGGCCGCCGGTGGTCCTGGTCCACGGCACGCCGGCCTGGTCCTACCTGTGGCGCGACGTCGTGCCGGTGCTCGCCCGGCGGCACACCGTCCACGTGTGGGACCTGCTCGGCTTCGGCGATTCCCGCGCGGAACCCGGTGCCGCACCATCGATCGCCCGCCAGGCCCGGACGCTCGCCGAGCTCGTCGAGCACTGGGAGATCGACGAACCGAGCCTGGTCGGGCACGACATCGGCGGCGGGATCGTGCTGCGGGCGCACCTGGTCGAGCGGGTCCCGGCCCGGAGCCTCGCACTGCTCGACGCCGCCGTGCTCGGCCCGTGGAACACCCCGTTCACCGAGCACATGCAGACCCACGAGGACGCCTACCGCACGATGCCGCCGCACGTCTTCGGCGACATCATCGCCGCGCGCTTCAGCACCGCCGCGCACCGGATGTCCGGCACCGCCGCGGCGGCGTACCTCGCGCCCTGGAGCGGCGAAGCCGGGCAACAGCGCTGGATCGACCAGGTGGCCGCCGTGAGCTTCGAGGACACCCGCGAGGTCGTGGCCCGGCTCGGCGAGATCACCGCGCCCACCCTGGTGCTGTGGGGCGAGCGGGACGAGTGGCTGGACCCTTCGGTCGGCGATCGCCTGGCCGCGGCCATTCCCGGTGCCCGCCGCGCGACGGTGCCCGATGCCGGGCACTTCATCGCCGAGGACGAGCCGCGGAAAACCGCGGCGGCACTGCTCGACTTCTTCGGCTAGCCACTTTCGGCAGCTCCGGGGTTCTGCATCGGCAGTGCGTCCCGAAAGGCCCGTTCGAGAAACGGCCGGAATCACGTTTTCCGCAACACCACCGCAGCAGCGGAACCGCAGGTCAGCAAATTCCCGGAAGGCATCCGAGGCGATTTGTCAAATCTCTTCGCTGACAGGAACTGCGGCATTTGTCAAATCGCTTCGCGGCCAGAATCCGCGGCATTTGTCAAATAGCGCGCTGAGCTGGATTTCTGGGCAGCACAACGATTCTTGGGTACCGTTGTCCGGCAGCGGGGAAATCGTGGCATCGCGGTCGGGGGACAACTGTGCCCGCCAACCGGCCTGAACGGAGGACACCCATTACCGCTCCGGCAAGCACCAGAAGAACCGGCATCCCGGCGCGGCTGCAGGCGACCTTCCGGCCGCACGGCCCGCTGCCGTCCGCCGGACAGCTCGCCCTGTGGGGCACCGACGACCCGTCCGCGGCGGCGACCGAGCTCGGCTTTCCCCTTGTCGCGCAAGGGGAACTGCCGACCGTGCTGCCGTCCGGACGCGGGGTCGGGGCGGCCGACGTGCCCGCCGTGCTGATCCCGGTCGGCGACGCGCTCGCGCCGCTGGCGGCGCTGCCCAGCCCGGACCGGTGGCCGGGCTGGCACCGCCCCGGCGACTCGCTGATCGCCTGGAGCGTCGCGGCGAAACTGGCCCTGGAGCACGTCGCCGCCGGGCACCTCGTGCCCGAGGTGCGCGACGACATCGCCTGCTGGCGCCTGGCCAACCCGAACGACGACCGGCTCGCCGCGCTCGCCGAGGCCCTGCCGCCGGCCGCGCACGCGCTGCGCCGCGGCGACGCGCTCTGGACCGCGGCGGAACTCCTCGCCGCCTTCGGCGACGCCGTCGCGGACGCGTGCGCGCGGAGCACCGCGATCGCCGGGAACGGCTCCTGGGGAGGCAGCTGGATCACCGCGCTGACCGGCCCGGATCCGGTGGTGCGGCTCGACGAGCAGGCCAGGTCCGAGGTCCTGGCTTGGGCCCGGCCGCTTCCGGCGGCCCCGGCCGGTCCGCTCGGCGGCCGGCTCCGCCTGCACCTGGAGGTACCCGCCGACGACGGCGCGCCGTGGGCGCTGAGCTTCCACCTCCAAGCCGCCGACCGGACGGTGTCGGTGCCGGCCGCGCGGGCCTGGTCGGCGGGTTCTGCGACGCTCCGGCTGCCGGGCGGTTCCATCGGCGCGCCGCAGGATTCGCTGGTGCGCGGCCTGGCCGAGGCGGCCCGGATCTTCCGGCCGCTGGACGCGGCGCTGTCCGAGCAGCGCCCGACCGAAGCCCTGCTGGACGTCGCGCAGGCGGCGGGTTCCTGTCGACCGGCGAGGCCGAGCTGACCGCCGCGGGCATCGCCGTCGACGTGCCGGCCGATCTCACCGGGGTGCGCCGCCTCCGGGCGCGCCTCCACTCCCCGGATTCGGCGCGGTTCCGCTGGGAGGCCGCCATCGGCGACCAGGCGCTGACGGCGGACGAGCTCGACGAGCTGATCGCGGCGGGCCGCCCGCTGGTGCGCTGGCGCGGCTGCTGGGTACGCGTCGACGTGCACGAGGCGAAGAACGTCCGCGCCGTGCTTGGGAAAACGCACACGCTGTCGGAGTCCGAAGCGCTGGCGGCGGTTCTGGAGGGGCGCCGGGCCACCGAGCTCGGCGAGGTCGAGGTGTCCGCCGGCGGGCGGCTGCGGACGCTGGTCGAGCGGCTCGGCGAGCCGTCCCGGGAACCACGGCTGATCGGCATCGACGCGACGCTGCGCGGCTACCAGCAGCGCGGCGCGGCCTGGCTGCAGAGCATGGCCGAGCTGGGATTCGGCTCGGTGCTCGCCGACGACATGGGGCTCGGCAAGACGCTGCAGACCATCACGCTGCTGGCCGCCCGCGCCGGTGCGCGGCCGCAGCTGGTGGTGTGCCCGACGTCGGTGGTGGACAACTGGCAGCGCGAACTCAACCGCTTCGCCCCGAAGCTGCCGGTCGTGCGCCACCACGGCCCGCGGCGGCCCACCACTCCCGGGGCGTTCACCCCCGGCTCCGTCGTGATCACCACCTATCCCCTGCTGCGCACCGACGCCGCCCTCCTGTCCGAAGTGGACTGGGAGGTCGTGGTGCTGGACGAGGCGCAGCAGATCAAGAACCACGCCGGGCAGACCGCGCAAGCGGCCCGCCGGCTGCGCGCGGGCGCCAGGGTGGCGCTGACCGGCACGCCGGTGGAGAACCGGCTCGCCGAGCTGTGGTCGATCATGCACTTCGCGAATCCCGGCCTGCTGGGCGGTTTTCCCCGCTTCAAGGAGCGGTTCGCGGTGCCGGTCGAGCGCTGGCAGGACGCCGACGCCGCGCGGCGGCTGCGTTCGGTCGTCGCGCCCTTCCTGCTGCGCCGCCTCAAGACCGAGGTCGCGGCCGACCTGCCGCCGAAGGTCGAGTCTGTGGTCACCTGCACGCTGACCGACGAGCAGGCCGCGCTGTACCGGAGGACGGTGCGGGACACCTTCGACGACGGCTTGGGCGCCGGCATCGGGCGGCGCGGGCGCATCCTCAAGCTGCTGACGGCGCTCAAGCAGATCTGCAACCACCCCGCGCACTTCCTCGGCGAGACCGGGCCGCTCCCGGGCCGCTCCGGGAAGCTCACCCGCGCCACCGAGATGCTGGCCGAGGTGGTGGCGGCCGACGACCGCGCGCTGGTGTTCACCCAGTACCGGGCGATGGGCGAGCTGCTCGCCGAGCACCTGGCCGCCGAGCTGGGCCTGCCCGCGGTGCCGTTCCTGCATGGCGGCGTGTCGACGGCGCGGCGGCAGGCGATGGTGGATGCCTTCCAGCACGACGACACCGCCCCGCCGCTGCTGATCATCAGCCTGAAGGCGGGCGGCACCGGCCTGAACCTGACCCGCGCGACGCACGTCGTGCACTACGACCGCTGGTGGAATCCTGCGGTGGAGGACCAGGCGACCGACCGCGCGCACCGGATCGGCCAGTCCCGCCGCGTGCACGTCCACAAGCTGGTCGCGCACGGGACGCTCGAAGAGCGGATCGCCGACCTGCTGGAGCAGAAGCGCGCCCTGGCCGACGCGGTGATCGGCAGCGGCGAGACGTGGCTGGCCGAACTGACCGACGACGCGCTGCGCGAACTCGTCGAACTGTCCACTGAGGACTCATGAGCGAAAACGGCTTCCCCGTTCATGAAATCCGCCCGCAAGATGCGGAGGACTCATGAGTAGCCCTGTGTCAACCTCAGCCCTCCTCAACCGCACCCCAGGGGACCGTGACGCAAACCAGCCACGAGAAACCACGCAACGGGAGAGTGGGCTGAACGCAACCACCACTGTGAATCGCGGAGAGGCGGACCGGTCATGAGCGGCAAGAAGCGGACGGAATCCTTCGGCGCGACGTGGTGGGGACGGCGCTGGCGGCGCGCCCTGGAATCGCTCGGCGCCACCTATCCCAATCCGCGCCTGCCGCACGGAAGGTCGCTGGCGCGCAACGGCGCGGTGCAGGACCTGGTCGTCGAGCCGGGCCGGATCCGGGCCCAGGTGCACGGGCGCGGCCGGGCGCACGACATCGTCCTGACGCTTCCGGTTTTCTCCGACGCCGATTGGGAAAGGGCCGTCGAGGCGCTCGCCGGTCAGCTCCGGCACGCCGCCGCCCTGCTGCAGGGAGAGCTGCCGGAGGACGTCGACGACACGCTGCGCGAGGTCGATCTGTCGCTGTTCCCACGAACCGGCGAACTCGGCTCGACGTGCACATGCACCAGCAAGAGCGAGCCGTGCGGGCACGCCGCGGCGGTGCACTACGTGCTGGCCCCGATGCTGGACGCCGACCCGTTCCTGCTCACCAGGCTGCGCGGCCGCGACCGGGAGCCGCTGCTGGCCGCATTGCGCGCGGCGCGCTCCGGCTCGGCCGAACCGGAGCGCCCGACGATCGACCGGCTCGACCCGGAAGCGCTGTTCACCGCGCGCGGCGACCTGGCAGCGATCGCGGTCCACCCGCACCGGCCGGACGGCCGGGTGCCGGAGGCGCTGCGGCAGCTCGGCGAGATCCGGGGCATCGACCGGGAAAGCTGGCAGCACCTCGTGTCCGCCGGCCAGCACGCCCGCAACCGCGCGTGGACGCTCGCCGAAGGAGCGTGACCAGGTCAGCCGGTGTAGGAGATGAATCCGCCGACGAGGGCTCCGTAGAGGACATGCCCCAGGAGGCTGACCACCGGTGTCACCACCCCGTAGTTGAGCAGGAGGAATCCCGGCGGTTCGAGCAGCGCGGTGCGGGGAGCGCTGGTCAGGCTGGTTCCCATCCGCGGGTGCACCACCGGCAGCAGGAGGTTCACCGGCGCGGTTCCGGCGAACAGGCCGTGGACCAGACCGAACAACGCCCCCAACCACCAACTGCTGGTTCCCAGCGCGACGAACAGCCCGTAGTAGCCCAGGGCGAACAGCTCCCCGAAGAGGAAGTGCGCCAGGTAGCCGAGGGCTTTCGCGCGCGAGCGGTTGACCGTGAGGCAGGTGCCGAGCAGGAAGGGGATGTCGATGCGGGTCAGCTTGAACTCGTTCGCCGCGCGCAATGCCGTGGTCAGCACCAGGGTGCCGATGAACCCACCGGCGAGCGCTCCCCAGATCGTCACCGCGCCACCGCCTGCTCGGTGATCGCACAAGCCGCGCTGATCAACGCCAGATGGGTCAGGCCCTGCGGCATGTTCCCCAGGAACTCCCCCGTGGCCGGGTCGATCTCCTCGCTGTAGAGGCCCACGTCGTTGGCCAGCCCGACCAGTTGGTCCATCAGCTCCGCGGCCTCTTCGAGGTGACCGCAGCGCGCAACGGCCTCCGCCAGCCAGAACGAGCAGGCCACGAACGCCCCCTCAGTCCCCTGCAGACCATCGTCGCCGCCGTAGCGGTACACGAACGGTCCGCGCGCCAAGTCACGGCGGATGGCCTCGATCGTGCCGTGCAGCCGGGGCTGCTGCGGACCCGCATAACCGCGCAGCAGGCCGAGCAAGACGCTGACGTCCACCTCCTCGGCGCCGGCGCTGCGCACGTAGCTGCTCCGGTCCTCGCTCAGGCACCGCGTTTCGATGAAGTCCTCGATCGCATCCTGCTCGCGCCGCCACGCGCGTGCGTGCCGGCGGGGAAGCAGCCCTCGTTCGGCCAAGCGCAGCGCGCGGTCGAGGGCGATCCAGCACATCATCTTCGACTGGGTGAAATGCCGGGGCGCGCTGCGGACTTCCCAGATCCCCGCGTCCGCTTGCCGCCAGCTCGCGCACACGAAATCGGCCACCCTCGCCAACCGCCGCGCGATGTCGGCATCGAGCCTGCCGCCGGCCGTCGCGTACAGCCAGGCCGTCTGCAGCAGTTCGCCGTAGGTGTCCAGCTGCAGCTGCTCGACTGCGGCATTGCCCACCCGCACCGGCGCCGACCCGCGGTACCCTGCCAATGCGAGCACGCGCTCGGGCGCGCGGGCACCGCCGTCGAGCCGGTACAGCGGGCGCAGCCGCGGCTCGGTGAACTGGGTGGCGTGCATCAGCCACCAGAAGTAGGCCTGCGCATCGTCGGGGCACCCGAGCGCGAGGAATGCGTCCAGGGTGAAGGCGGAATCCCGCAGCCAGGAAAACCGGTAATCCCAGTTGCGCCCGCCGCCGATCTCCTCGGGAAGCGACGAGGTCGCGGCGGCGGCCACCGCTCCCGACGGGGCGAACACCAGCAGTTTCAGGGCCAAGGCGCTGCGCGTCACGGCTTCCTGCCAGCGCCCGGCGCCGGAGCGATCCCGCAGCCAGGCCCGCCACCGGTGCCCGGTCTCCTCCAGCCGCGCCGCGCACTCCGAACGTGCGGGCACCACGAGCGGCTCCTGATGCGCGAAGCTCAGTGCTAGATCGGCCTGCGAACCCATCCGGATCTCGAAGGCACCTTCGATCTCCGCACCGGAGCACACCGGCTCGCCCGCGCCCCAGGTGCACACAGCCACCGCGTCCGTGCCCGCCGACGCCACCGGCACGTCTGCTCGCCGCTTGATGCGCAGGCCCGCGGTGCCGTAGCCGAAACGGGGCTGCACGCACCAGCGCATGGGTACTGCGCCCGACAACCCTTCGACCTTGCGGACCAGTTCCCGGGTGGGCGTCAACGCCGTTCCGGGCAGCGTCAGGGCATCGGTCACCCGGACCGCACCTTCGGCCGTGGCGAACGTCGTCTCCACGACGTTCGTGCTCGGGAGGTACCGGCGGCTGACCTGGTAGGGCAGCTCCGGCTCCAGCGCGAAACGGCCTCCCCGACGCGCGTCGAGCACCGCACCGAAGACCGTCGGCGAATCCAGGTCCGGCACCGTCAGCCAGTCCACCGAGCCGTCCAGGGCGAGGAGGGCCACGGTCCGGCCATCGCCCAGCGCCGCGTAGTCCCGCAGCGGCGCATACCCCTCCCGGCGCGGCACTACGACGCGCGAGCCGTTGCCGAGATCCGACCCGATCATCGAACCCCCCGAACTGCTACCTCAGATCCGGCGGCCGTTCGTCACCGTGCGATCCACGCCCCGCTCACCGGCCGCACCGCCGGGCCCGGCAACGCCATCGCACAGCGCCCTCACCACGCCAGACTGCGGCAGCACGGCAGAACCGGACCAATGCCTTTCTGCCCTACGCCCACCAGAGCCGACGCCGGTTCGAGACTGCGCCCGACAAGATGAAAGCGACGCGCAGCAAGGACAATTGACCCGCGGCGAGATTGAGCCCCCATACGCGAACAGCCCCTGCCGGTGATGACCACCGCAGGGGCTGCGAACTGCGAAAAAGATGGTGCGCGATACTGGGATTGAACCAGTGACCTCTACCGTGTCAAGGTAGCGCTCTCCCACTGAGCTAATCGCGCGAGGCGGAGGCGGGAATCGAACCCGCGTACAGGGCTTTGCAGGCCCTTGCCTAAGCCACTCGGCCACTCCGCCGGACTCCGCATCCACACCGAAGTCGGCTGGACCACCAGAGAATCCAGAGCGGACGACGGGACTCGAACCCGCGACCCTCACCTTGGCAAGGTGATGCGCTACCAGCTGCGCTACGTCCGCCTGCCTGCGACTTCTAAACCGGAGAACCTCCGGTCCGTCCGCCGCGTTGCACAGTGAACTCTAGACCACGCCCACGACCGCGATCAAAGGGGGGCCCCATCGCCCGGCGCGCCGCCGCGCCGGGCCGATCTTCCCCCCGGATCAGCCCAGGTCGTGAGGCAGCAACCGGGTCAGCGCCTCGTCCACATCGACCCACAGGTTCTCGTTGCCCGGCACCACGACGTCGTAGGTGCGGTCGAGGAAGTCCGCGAGTTCCTGCGCCGAGGCCTCGAACACCGCGTGGCCGGACGGCGAGCTCAGCTCGATCGCCACGACCTCGGGGTCGTCGACCACCGGCCGGATCGTCACGTCGCCCTCGCCCGCGTGCGCGATCAGCCCGTCGGCGAGCAGGTCGCGGGCGAACACCCACTCGACCCAGCCGGCGCGGCCGGTGCGGAACGCGGCCACCACCGCGTACGGATCCCGGGTGTCGTAACGCAGCTCGACCTGAACCGGCACGGCAGGTGCCTGCGGAGCCAACAGATCGAACACGGCCGTCGAACGGAGTGTCACATGATCGTTACGCATTGTCCTCCCCTTTCCGCTCCTTCCCGGTCCGCTTATCGACCGAGCAACACAGTTGTGACGCCTCATCGGGCCGAAACGCTCGCAACTCCCGCATAGATCACCCGTACGGGGCAAACCCCAATTCGCTGGGCAATCAAGCGAACGCGCAGCGTGTTCGCGAGACTCCGGTTTCGGGGCGAACACGGATCCGGCCACCCCATTACGAGACGGGCCGGAACCGAAGTTCACACCGGAGAAAGATCCGCCGCGAACGAACTCGACTCCAGGACGTTGATTCACAGGACCAGCACTCCACTCAGTGACCGAACTCCACTACGTTCCGTAACCGAGCGAATCGTTCTTGCACCGGGCCTTCGATCCGTCGCCCTTGCCTTGCGGAACCCGCTGCCGCGCCCGGTCTGACCACCGGGTTTACCGCTTCGTCGAGCTCGCTTGACGTCCGCTCAAGAATAGGCGATCGGACCACCCGGCATTCTCGCAGCGAGGCCCGCTGATGAGACGCTCGCCACCACAGTTCCCCGTATCGGGCTAATGGTCCGAACCGTCTCCGTTATCGGCCACGCGTGCGCCCGAACGCCCGGTCGAGAGTGGCGTCACACTGTGACCAGGATCGAAGACCGGCGCCAGGGCCAAAAGACCCGGCACCACCCACGATCGGTGATGATTCCGGTCACATCCGAACCGCAGCGGGCGAACCCGCACCGGCCAACTGCGCGCTTGACACCCCAGCCGCACGGCGACGGCCACAATCGGACCAGGCCCGTATTCTGACGCACATCGGACACCGCGGGCGACCGGCGGCCCGCGAGAGGTGTCCCACACCGACGACCGTTCGCAACTGGCAGGTGGACAGCCCTGAACGACACGACCAAGTCGGGACCCCGCGACACCGACGCGGAACCCACCACCGACCAACAGCGCGCGCCCAGGCTGCACGCCCTGATGCAGCGCCTGCACGCCTTCCGCGAACGCGTCCGCAGCAAGCCCGGCCTCAACATCACCTACCGCGTCGTGCTCGGCGTCTTCGGCACCATCGTGCTCATCGCCGGCATCCTGATGATCCCCTACCCCGGCCCCGGCTGGCTCGTCGTCTTCGCCGGCCTCGGGATCCTCGCCACCGAGTTCCACTGGGCCCACCAGGTCAACATGTTCGCCAAGCGCTACTACCAGCGCTGGGTGCGCTGGCTCGCCCGCCAGCACCTCGCCACCAAGCTCGCCGTCATGGGTGCCACCTGCCTCGTCGTCCTCACGACGCTGTGGCTGCTGGGCCTGTTCAACACGGTCGGCGGGTGGTTTGGCCTGCACTGGACGTGGTTGGCCTCCCCCCTGTTCGGCGCCTGAAAACGATCGTGTATTGTTCTTCTCGTCGCCGGGAACGGGGACGAAACAACAGAACAAGGGCGATTAGCTCAGGGGGAGAGCGCTTCGTTCACACCGAAGAGGTCACTGGTTCGATCCCAGTATCGCCCACGCGTTCATAGGTGAACCCTGTCTGCCATCGGCAGACAGGGTTCACTTGTATTTGTAGTGGGGGGGTGTTCCTATGTTTTTGTCAAGCGGCGGCTGGGGGCGCCGTGGGTTGGGTTGTGGGTCGGGCTGGCTGGTAGAGGGTCTTGTCGCGGAGC
>NZ_JBWKKU010000014.1:0-168283 GCF_056431445.1 Saccharopolyspora sp. NPDC045941 | reverse complement strand
GCTCCGCGACAAGACCCTCTACCAGCCAGCCCGACCCACAACCCAACCCACGGCGCCCCCAGCCGCCGCTTGACAAAAACATAGGAACACCCCCCGTGAGCGAGACAGCACCTCACAGCCCCGAACTCCGCGCACTGCGCGACCGGGTGACCGCGCCGTCGACCATCGTGCTGCCCACTGCCGGCGACGGGCTCACCTGGAGACCTGTCACCGCCGCCGACATTGGCCTGATCCTCGATCTGAAGCGTGCCGCCGGAAAGATCGATCATCCGCGCTCGCTGGTGATGATGGACGAGCTGGAGGAGGAGTTCAGGGGCGCGACTTTCGACCCCGAGCGCGACGCGGTGATCGCCGTCGATGCCACCGGGCGGGCCGTCGCCTACGGCTCGGCCGCGGCCCCGGCGAGCCAGGAGACGATCGTCTGGGTCGGCCTCGACGGAACGGTGGCCCGGACCGCCGTCGTAAAGGCATCGGCAGTGCACTGCTGGCATGGCAGGAAGCCCGCAAGCTTCAGCATCTCGCGGCCTGCGACGCCGCCCTGCCCGGGTGGCTCGCCTCGAGCGCGCACGACCATGCCACCCCTGCGATCCGGCTTCTGGAAGCACACGGCTACGAGCGCGCCCGGTGGTGGCTGGAGCTGGAGCGCGACCTCAAGGCCCCGGTCGCCGAGCCGCCGTCCATCCCAGGAGTGCGGCTTGTGCCCTACGGAGAGGAGTGGAAGGAGCGAACCAGGTCCGCGACGAACGATGCCTTTCGCGACCACTGGGGTGCCCAGCCGGTCACCGCCGCCGAATGGGCCGCTGGTGACCGTCTGGAAGCATTCCGCCCGGACCTGTCCGTACTCGCCGTCACCCCCGACACACACGATGGCGAACGCGTCGTCGGCTTTGTCTTCGTCGACGTGGCACAGGACGAGTGGCCGCTGCACGGCGGCCCGTCCGGTTACGTCACGGCCGTCGGCGTACGGCGGGACGCGCGAGGACAGGGGCTGGCCCGCACACTGCTGGCCCACGTGCTGCGGGCGCTGCGGGCCGACGGGCTGGACCACGCCGTACTCGACGTCGACGCCGAGAGCCCTACCGGCGCCCTCGGCCTGTACCAGAGCCTCGACTTCACCGTCACCGACCGCGCGGTCAGTCTCGTCAAGCGCTTCTGACCTCCCCCGGGCCCAGCCCTACAGCCGGGCCCAGCCACCCGGCTCCCACCCGGCCGACAGCTACCCGCGCCGCCGCCGACAACGCCTCACCGAGGCGTCCTGCATACAACCCGCAGCACATCACCCAGCTGCCCGACCACGACGAGCAGGAAGCACCCGACATGTTCCCTTCCACCATCACCGATTTCTGGCTGACCCCCTCCCCAACGAGTCGGCTCCTCTACGGTGACGACGCCTTCAGGGTTTTCGCCGACGCCGCCCTCGACACCGAGGACGAACGGCTCACCATCCTGACGACGACCGACGGGAAGACGCGCGTTCTGCTCACCCCGGCGGTCGCCGGGACGACGGGCCTGGACGACGGACAGCCGATCGACGAGGCGGGCTTCCAGCAGCGGCTGGCGAAGTCAGGCATCTCGCTGCACGGAGCCGACAACCTGTTCTACTTCACCGACGAGGCCCGGGAGACGTTGCTCGGCGAACCGGACGCCCCCTCGATCCGCCCGCTCACCGAGGCCGACGCGCGGGCGTTCGGACAGTTCGAGGAAGCGGCGTCGGAACAGGATCTCGACGACGCAGACGTCAATCTGGACCACTGGGCGGCCTACGGCGTGTTCGAAGGCGGGCGGCTGGTGTGCGTGGCGAGCATGTACCCGTGGGACGATGCGCCGCTGGCCGACCTCGGCGTGCTGACGCTCCCGCCGCACCGCGGCAAGGGCCACGCCCGGCGCCTCGTGCGCGCGGCCTCCCGGCACGCCCTCGCACGGGGACACGAGCCGCAGTACCGCTGCCAGCTCGACAACCACGCCTCGGTCGCGGCGGCCGCATCGGCCGGCCTGACCCGATTCGGGACCTGGGACGTCGTCTCACCGGACTCGGCCGTGTAGGGGCATGATTCAGTGACAAACGGCTGCGGGTTGGCGCCGGGGTCAATACCCACGACTACCGCGAGCGCATCACGGCCCTGATCGAGGCCGGTGGAGACGTGCTGTGTTTCGACTCCTCCGACGGGTACAGCGACTGGCAGGCGCAGGCGCTTACCTGGACAAAGAAGCCCTATCCGGAGATCCCGGTCGGCGGAGGCAACGTGGTCGACGGGGGCGTTCACTTTTCTTGCTGAAGCCGGCGCAGACTTCGTCAAGGTCGGCGTGGGCAGGAGTTCCATCTGCATCACCCGCGATCAGAAGGGCATCGGGCGTGGCCAGGCCAGCGCCGTTGTCGACGTCGCCGCAGCTCGTGATGGCTTCCGGGAGCGGATCGGTCAGCACGTGCCGATCTGCTCAGTTGGTGGCTTGGTGCACGACTACCACGTGGCCGTGGCATTGGCGATGGGCGCCGACTTCTCATGACGGGCCGTTACTTCGCACGCTTCGATCAAGCGCCGGGGGCAAAGCTGCCCACCGCTGACGGCTTCGTCAAAGAGTACTGGGGCGAGGGCTTCAATCGGGCCCGCAACTGGCAGCGGTACGGCCAGGGCGCACAGGGACTGATCTTCGAGGAAGGCGTCGATGGCTACGTCCCCTACGCCGGCGATCTCAACGAGGGCCTCGCCGTGACCGGTGCGAAGATCAAGGCCACGATGGCCTCCTGCGGTGCCATGACTCTGCCGGAGTTTCGGTCCACGGCCCGCCTGACGCTGGTCTCGGAGCAGAGCTTCCAAGCGAACCACCCCAACGTGTCAATCCAAGACACGCCGACCGTCATCGCCTGAACTCTGGCAGGGCGCCGCCGCCACCTCCGTTGGCAGAAGTGCTCCACCCTGCCTGTATCGCAGCCAGCCAGAACGCACCCGGAACGCCCCTATCTCCAATCTCCAGAACGCTTGAAGTGGTGCGATGCGGTCGTGCCGGATCGACAGGCATGGGTTGTGTACCGGCTACTGGAGAACTACGCCGTACCGCACCGACTGCGGTGAGCGCGAAATTCCGGTGTCGGCCGTTGCCGGCTGGCCAGCAGCCGGGCAGCGGCAGGATTCACCCTGCCCGGACCGGCTCGCTGGCGCTCCCGAGGAGGGTCGGGTCCTTCGCATTCGGCCGGCACACCGCCCGGCGCAGCGCCGCGACGAGGGCCGACCTGTCGGAGGCTCGAGTGCACAGCGAGATCGGGCACGGCTCGACGTCGGTGACCGGGACGAACGTGACCTCGGGATGGCGGTAGCGGTCGGCAGCGAAGCCGCCCGTGATGGCGACGGCCTGCCCCGAAGCGACGGCCTCCAGTAACTCATCCATGGTGCGAGCCGACGGGCCGTAGCGCACGGGAGTCCCGTCGGGGCGCGGATCACACGCCCACCAACGCACCCACGCCGGATCGGCCTCGTCATCGGTGACGTGGGTTTCGCCATCGAGGTCGGCGAGCTCGACCGCCTCGTGCGCCGCGAGGCGGTGCGTGACGGGCAGCGCCACGACCCGGGGCTCGTGGTGCACCACGTCGAAGCGGAGGCCGGTGACGTCGCTAATCGGCGGCCGCACCAGCGCGGCGTCGACGATGCCGTCGCGCACGGCCGAGGCCTGCTGTGGCCAGGCCAGCTCCACCAGCCGCACCAATACGCTGGGCACCTCGCGGCGTAGCTCCTCGAGCACATGCCGGGTGTGTGGACCGGCCGAGGCGCTCATGAACCCGACCCGGAGCGTGGCGGCCAGCTCGCGGCGGTGGGCCTCCACGGCGGCGACGGCCCGGTCGGCCGCGGCCAGCGCAGGACGCGCCTCGGCCAGAAAACGTTCGCCGACCGGGGTGGGACGCACCGGGTGAGCGGAGCGGTCGACCAACTCGACGCCTAGCGCGCGCTCGAGCTTGCGCACTTGCTGGCTCAGCGCGGGCGCGCTGATGTAGAGCAACTCCGCCGCGCGGCCGAAGTGACCCGCGTCGACGACCGCGACGAGGTAGCGCACGAGATGCAGGTTGAGGTCCACGTCGACTCCTCCCGCCGCCGAGTTGGTAGCGCAGCTCGCTCGACTGTAGCGCCTTGACCTGTGGGGTTAACCGATACGTTTACGGATCGGCGGATGGTTGTCATGGACCTTTGCGAGCGGCGCGCCCAAGGATGAGGCACCCGAACCGACTCGACGAGGAGCCACGATGAGCCGCTACGAACACGACTTCAAGAACATGTTCGCCTCCCTGGAGAAGCAGATCGCGCAGACCGACAACCCGCGGCACCGCGCAATCCTGAAGAACTACCGCCTGCACGCCCTGCTGGAGGTCTCGGGGCGTTACGAGGAGCTGCTGGCGCCGAGCATGACCGTCGAGCACCCGCACTACCGCATCCACGAGGGCGGCACGTCGACGATCCTGGACGGAATGGCGGAGGTCAAAGGGTTCTACCAGTCGCTGGTCGAGGCGAACGCTCTGGTTATGTGGGTGAGCAAGCAGGACATCGCGGTCAATGACCACGGGTTCTCCGGCGAGCTCGAGTTCTTCGAGTTCGTGCCCGAAGCGATGCTCGGCGAGACCGTGTTCGGCTCGGTGCGGGCCGGGGACGACCCGGGCGACGTCTACCTGCTCAAGCGCACGCTCGCGTTCTACTGGCCCTACGACGAGCGCTGCCGGCTGATCGGCGAACACGTCTACGAGGACACCGCCTCCCGGGAGATCACCAAGCCTGACCCTGCCGACGTCATCACCGCCGAGCGGGCAGCCGAGCTGCTCGCCCCGGAGATCGCGAAGGTGCTGCCGTGAGTATCGCGCTGGTCACCGGTGCGGCCGGTGGGCTGGGCGCGGCGGTGGCAGCTCGCCTCGCCCAGGACCAGGCAGTTCTGCTGACAGACGTCGACGCCGAACGTGTTGCGGAGACCGCCACGAAACTGGCCGCGGAGGGCGCTGACGTCGCCCACGCCGTGTGCGACGTCAGCGAGCGGGCATCCGTGCAGGGCGCGTTCGCGGCCGCCGAGGAACAGCTCGGCGAGGTGACCGCGCTGGCCAACGTCGCCGGGGTTGCCGGGGGTGGGCGGTTCATGCCGTTCACCGAGCTGACCGAGGAGCAGTGGGACCACACGTTCGCGGTCAACACCCGGGGCACGTTCCTGGCCTGCCAGGAATTCGTCCGCCGCCGTGCCGGCCGCCCCGGCGCAGTCGTCAACATCGCCTCGGTCGGTGCCCGGCTGGGCATGGAGATGCTCGCCGACTACGGCCCCTCGAAGGCCGCTGTCATCGAGCTGACCCACGTGGTCGCCCGGGTCGGGGCGCCGAGCGGGCTGCGGGCCAACGCGGTGATGCCGGGCCTCATTTGGACCGACATGTGGCGCAAGACCAGCGAGTGGCTGAACGCGAACGATCCCGCACATGCCAACGCCACCCCCGAGCAGCTCTTCGCAGGGTTTGTCGGGCAGATGGTTCCGATGGGGCGTCCCCAGACCCCATCGGACATCGCCGAGATGGTGGCATTCCTGCTGTCCGAACGGGCAGCCAACATCACCGGCCAGACCGTGGCCGTCGATGGCGGCGTGGTCATGACCTGACCACGGATACCCCGTATCCGTGGTCATGACCTGACCACGGATACGGGGTGCTGGCGGCGCGGGACACCGCCGGCCCCGTCACCCAGCAGTACCTTGCGCAGCAGGCTCCGGAAGCAGCTGCGCCAGGCGTATGAAGGCGACGCGACGTCTGCGCTGGTTGAAGGACGAAGAGCTTTTCGAAAGCGGTGAGAATCTCGACGGGCATGGTGGATCCGCGGGTGACGCCGCTGCGCAGCGACGAGAGGTCGCTGCCCTCGGCTGCGGGGTGCTGAAGGATCCCGGCGTACATCGTGGGACGCCGTGGAACACAGTGACCTGGTCCCGTTCCTGGTTCGTCGTTGAGGGACAGGACGGCGCCGCGGTGGCGTCGCGCGAGTTGCGTCGTTGTCGATGCGCCCGGGAAGGGTCCCGCTCAGCTGGCCATCTCGGCGTCGGCCTTACGACGTGCAAAGCTGACCCCCTCGTCTTCCAGCCCGCAACGGCTAAGCAGGAGGAGACCGCGCAGGTAGTTTTGGTGGAGCCGCCACGGCACGCGCGCGCCCTGCTTCGGCCGTGCGGCGGCCGCGCGCTGCGCGTAACTGGAGGACAGTTCCCAGTACGGCTCTCGTCTCTCGTCGGCCGGGGCGACAGGGGTAGCGATGTGCCAGCCCCGCTGGTCCATCAGCGTCAGGATCCGGCAGAGGTAGCGTGCGATCAGATCGGCCGTGAGGGTGAATGACGCATTGGTGTAACCGGTGGTCATCGTGAAGTTCGGGACGCCGGTGAACATCCTGCCCTTGTAGGTCACCGGCTCGGAGAGCTCGACTGGTCATCGGTCGACCCGCAGAGTGACCCCGCCGATGGGTTGGATGTTGAGCCCCGTCACGATGATGATGATGTCCGCGTCCAGGTGCTGCCCGGACACCAACTCGATCCCCTTCTCGGTGAAGGTCGCGATCCGGTCGGTCACAACGGACGCGCGACCTTCCCGGATGGCCCCGAACAGGTCCCCGTCGGGAACGAGGCAGAGCCGCTGTTCCCAGGGGTTGTACGGCGGATTGAAATGCACGTCGACGTCGAATCCGGCCGGGAGTTGCTCGGCGATCTTCTGCCGGATGAACACGCGCATCTGCTCCGGGTTCCGGATGCGTCAAGGCAGCATGAACTGACACTACGCAGATCAGCTGTCGAGCAGATGTGCGCCAACGTCTGTCTGCGCCGCCCAGGGAGCCTGGGTCTGCGTGGTGGGACGCGACCAGCAAGCCCTGGCCCATGGCGTCGCCGACATCACCGACAAGAGCGGAATCGCGATCAGCGAGCCCGCAATGTCACCGATGCCGCCGCGGTGGATCACCTGCGCGAGCAGACCAGTCCCAGCTGGACCCGGTCGATGTGCTCAACGTCACCGAGCGCGGCTACTGGCCCAAGCGCCTGGGCACCGCGCCGTCGCACGTGGTCAAAGGCGTGCCCGCCTACGTCGACGGATGCATGCTCGACATCAGCGCCACCGCGGGAGTGCCGCTGGTCAACCGCGACCGCATGTGGCACTACACCGAACTGGAACCCGATCTGGCCTGGGCACGCCATCCGCATCCTGCCCGGACCATCGTCGATGTGATTCGACGCCCTCGGCAGACGCCTATCCGCCCCATGCCTGCCCGGCTACGACACCCCAGCACACTGGAATACCTACGCACCACCGAAGACATCGCCGAACACGGTTCCCGCTTTCCCTCAACGAGCATCCTTGCCGGACGGCATCGGCGGACCCGTCGATGCCGATCATGTCGAGGTCGTGGGCACGCATCGTGCGGAATCCGAAGGACTTGTCGTCGTCGAGATCGAGCTGGTCGAAAATGGGGCCGCGGATCCCAAGGTGCATCGAGTGGTTCTCCACGAGCAGTCCTTCCTCGAAGGCGCGGCGGAAGATAGTTCCGTGCGTCACCGGGGCGTTGAAGTAGGTGTCCCAGGTGTCCAGATGTGCGTCGAAGCGCACGAGCGACACTGGGCCGTGCTCGCGGGTGACGGCCCGCAGCATCGCGGAGGCCCTACCTCAATCCAAGATCGTCGATCTACGACGCAGCAAGGTTCAAAATCCGTCCATCACGCAGAACGTTTACATGGGTCGTGATGTGCACGAATCCTGCTGCCACCCGCCCACGTCAAGCCGAACGCCGGACTTGCGGATTTGGCAAAGAGCTACTTCTTGGTGCCGAAGAGGCGGAAGTCGAAGGTGTGCGCGAGGCGCTGCGGCGTACTCGATGCGCAGACGCTGATCCGCCGACCTCGCTCTGATCTCCGGGAGCCCCCGGATGTGGCTTACGCTGGTTCAGGACGGGGGGTGAGCCGTGTCCGTGGCAGATATCGCCGAGCTCGTGCGCGTGCGGGGAGATCAGCTGCTGGCGACCACCGACGACGTCGACGCAGTCGTCCACGTGGTCACCTCGAACCTGCGGCCGCATGCCCTTCGGGTTCGCGATCGCGGTGAACGCCTGTCCGCGCGCCTGGATCACCTCGACAGCGGCTCGGTCTCGCTGAACCGGCTCCATTACGGTGCGAACGTCACCATCTCGGAGGTCGCTCCGGAGCAGGGCGAATTCCTGCTCTCACTGCCCGTTGGCGGGCGGGCGCGATTCGCCTACGGCGAGACGGCCGCGGTCCTCGCACCGGGCACCGCCTCGGTGGTGAGCCCGTACCGCGACTTCCGGCTCGACATCGACGGCGGGTTCGACCAGGTGGTGCTGCGGCTTGATCGGCAACGGGTGGAAAGGACCGCGGCGCTGCTGACCGGCTCGGCAGAGGCGGTGCCGGTGCATTTCGACCTCGCGGCCGGCAGCGTCTCCACGGGGTTGCTGGGACTCATCGAGGCGGCAGTCCAACTGTCCACCGACCCACGTCTCGACAACCGGCCTCGGCTGGCCGTCCAGCTCGAGACTCTGCTGACCGAAACGTTGCTGCTCGGCTACCCGAACAATCTCAGCAAGAAGCTCGGTGGCGCTGCCGAATCGCCGTCGTCTGACCGGGTCAGGCGCGCGATGGAGTACATGCTGGCGAATCTGCCGGAATCGTTCTCGCTGTCAGCCGTGGCGCGCTATTGCGAGGTATCGCTGCGCAGCTTGCAGATCGGGTTCCGGCGCGAGCTCGGCTTGTCACCCGGCGAATGGCTCCGGGCGCAACGCCTGGACCGGGCGCACGCGCTCTTGGCGGCGGCTGATCCGGCGAGCACGACGGTGACTGCGACCGCTCTCGCGTGCGGCTTCGTTCACCTCGGTGACTTCGCCGCGCAGTTCAAGCAGCGCTTCGGTGAGTCGCCGTCGACAGTGCTTCGCAAATCCGATCGTGGCGGTTCGCGCAGGCGGTAGTTGCGCGTCCGCGTCGTCCGCAGACTCGACGCACTGGTTCGGGCCGGAAGCCCGGCGTGCCACTCCAATTCAGCAAGGAGACAACCGCCATGTCTCTGTCCAATGAGGACAAACTCGCGATCATCGAACTTTCGAACTCGCAGATGCGGTCGCTCGACAACCACGATGTCGAAGCATGGGTGGGGGCCTGGGTCCCTGATGGGAAGTTCATCGCCACCTACGGCACGTTCGCCGGACACGATGCGATCCGCGCGTTCATCAAGGGCCACATCGCGGCCGGCAAGGAAGACGGCGTCCGGCACCTGCTGACGAACTACGTCGTCGACAGGCACGGTGACCGCGGCACCGCGCGGTGTGCGGTCACCAAGCTCCAGGTCGAGAAGCCGCCGTTCATCATCGCCACGGGTATCTACACCGACACCCTCGTGCGCACCCCCGACGGCTGGAAGTTCGAGTCGCGACAGCTGGACATCGACCACGGCGTCTTCGCGCGGGCCGAGGTCGAGGCCGCTGCGAACGGGGCGGCCAATGGCTGAGCTCGCCGTGGAACAGTGGGGAGAGTCCGGGCCGCGGATCGTCATGGTGCACGGCAGCCTGAGTTCGGCTGCGGCGGCATTCAGCGAGCAGCGGGTGCTCGCGGACCGGTTCCGGATCATCGCCCCATACCGCCGGGGTTACCGCCCCAGCCCGCGCACCGATCGAATCGATCCGGATCGCGATGCTGCCGAGATCGTCGGACTGCTCGGCGATGGGGCGCACCTCCTCGGAACCTCGATGGGCGGTGTGGTCGCCATGCGCGCTGCGGCAATCGCGCCGGAGAAAGTCTGGTCGCTGACGGTGATCGAGCCGCCCGCACTGCCCAACGGCGCGGGCCGGCCGGCGGCCGACCGGCTCTCAACTGCCCTTCGCCGCCATTGGGCAGAGGCCGACAGCGGGGATCCCGAATCCTTCGTGGCCGGCTTCCTCAAGGTCCTGAACATTGACCTGCAGTTGCCCACACCGCTTCCACCGCCGCTGCTCGAGGCGGCCCGCAATCTCACGACGGAGCGGCCATGGGAGACAGGTGTTCTGGCGGAAGCGCTGGCGCAAGCGCCGTTCCCCAAGCTCGTTGTGACCGGTGGAGGCACTCCCGGATTCGAGGACGTGGCCGACGCCCTGGCCGAGGCGATGGACGCCAAGCGCGTCCTCTTCGACGGCAGCCCACACGCCGTGCAACGGATCGGCCAGCGGTTCAATGACGAACTCCTGGCTCACCTGAGCGCGGCCGGAGCCCTGTCGGCCTGAGCCGCGGAAAGCGGCTTGACCTCGTGTCCGCGTCGCCCCGACCGCCGCAACCATCCGGCGGTCGGGGCGGCGCGACCGCCGGAACCATCCGGCGCTCATCTAGTGCCTTGTCGGGCAACGTTGACCTAGCAATCGAGATGTCGAAAAGAAGATTTCGAGTCGCCACGAGAACCGTAATCATTTATGCGGATCTTGCCAATGTGAGGAGAAAATTGTGCGACACCCCTGGGGCAACGTGTTGAATTCCCTGGCCTCGTTATACGTCTCGCACCTCGACGGAGTTTCCCACCATGCATTCCCCACGTGACTTCGAGCATCCCGTCAGGCTGGCCGAAGACAAGATGAATCGTGCTCTTGAACAGCGCCGCTGGGACGAGGTACGACGGTGCCGGAGCGACATGCTCACTGCGCAGGCTCACTGCGCAGCCCACGGCTGCGCCCTGCCCGGTTCGTCGCCAGACCGCTCAGGCGACCCCGTCCCGGCGACGCTGGGCAGGGTGGGTGGTGTGCAGTGGCATGCGGTTTTCGATCAGGCGCCCGTGCCCACCGCAGTGTTCGATGCGCAAGGCCGCTGCCGGTACGTCAACCCGGCGTTGTGCACTCTCGTGGGCCAGGATGCTCGAGACTTCCTGCAGCCGAGCCCGCACGACACCTCATGTCCGGGCAACGCTTTCCCGCGAACCGCCATCGTCGCCGACACCCTCGCACGCGGACACGCTGTAGCCGAGACCCGGCACCACAAGCCCGACGGCCAGACCATCTGGCTGCGGCTGTCGGGTTCCGCGATCAACGACACCGCCGGCGGTGCTTGCCACATCCTGGTGCAGGCCGAGGACATCACCGCCCACCGAAGCCGCGAAACCCTGTGGGAGCGGTGTTTCGCCACTGCGCCGATCGGGATGGCCCTGCTGGACCTGCAGGGACAGTGGACCTCGGTGAACGACGCGTTGTGCGACCTGCTGGGCTACCGCCGCAGCGAGCTGCTCGCGATGCACTTTTCCGACCTGACCTACCCCGGCGATCACGACCAGGGAAACACCGCGCTCGCTGAACTACGCGAGGGCCGCACCAAGACCGTCAGCATCGAAAAACGCTACCGGCACAAGGACGGACACCCGATCACGGTCTTGATCCGGTCCGGCGTGATCACCGGCCCCGACGGCATGCCCTCCTTCCTCGTCAGCCATTACGAGGCGATCGGCAACGGACGCATGACCGATACCCAACTGGCCCACCTCGCCTTGCACGACCCGCTCACCGGACTGGCCAACCGCGCCCTACTCGCCGACCGCCTCCACCACAACCTCGCCACACTCGCCGGTGGCAGCGGCGTTCTCGCTGTGCTCGTCGCCGATCTCGACGGGCTCAAACAAGTCAACGATCAATACGGCCATCTCGTCGGCGACCATCTCCTGATCGCAGCCGCCCACGCACTGCTGGGCGGCGTGGAACCCGGCGCCACGGTGGCGCGACTCGGCGGCGACGAATTCGTCGTCGCCGGCCTCGTCGACGACATCCCCGCAGCCGAAGCATTCCAGGACCACATCGCGCAACTCCTCAACACCCAGATCACCGCAGCCGGACATCAGCTCAATCTGAAGGCCAGCGTAGGGATTGCCATGACCCAAGACCCCACCACTCCACCCCAAGAACTCCTCCACGCAGCCGATCAAGACATGTACACGCGCAAGAAAACCCGGAACAAGTAACACACGATTTGAAAATCACTGGCCAAGCTAGACATCATCAACCTTTGGCAATCCTGCCGATGGCCCCAAACCGTGCGTGGCACGGCCATCTGGCGCTGATCATGGAAAACACCGGAGAGTAAAACGGGACTCGTACGCTGTGCACGGACGTGCCCTGGCGTCGATCAGCTCGCAGCCTGTCAGCTATCGGGCCTGACGGGCCGGTTCAGCAAGTCTGCGCCGCCGAGGACCTCACCATTCGCGGCCCGACCCACAAGATTCACTCCGACTCTCGCGGCACCTACGACGCTCGTCACGTCCACGCTGAGCTCACCTTCGGTCACTCACCGGGACCATTGCTGCACGGCGAAGCCCGCGTAGGGGGCGCTGCGATCGCCCGTGCTCCGGTTGCCGGGAGTCGACGAGATCGTCATCGCCGACCGCGACCTCGAAGCCGCCGAGCGGCTGGTACGCCGCCTCGAGGGATCGCCCGTGCCAGCCCGCGCCGTCAAAGTCGACGTCACCAACGACACGGAGTGGCGCGACGCGCTGGCCTCGACCGATCTGGTCCTCAATGCCGTCGGTCCTTACTGCCGCTTCGGCCTTACCGTGCTACGAGCGGCCATCCACACTATCTGGATATCTGCGACGACTGTGAACCAACGTTGCAGATGCTCGACCTCGACCAGGCCGCCCGCGAGCAAGATGTCTGTGCCGTCATCGGGATGGGCGCCAGCCCGGGTATCAGCCAACCTGCTCGCCGCGACTGCTGCCGCTGAGCTCGACTCCGTGCAGAACTCGTATACCGCATGGCCGGTCAACGTCGGAGGCGCCGGAAATGTGACGGCGGACGACGCGCAAATGATTGGCTCCGAGGCCGCCCCTCGGCGGCCGCTGAGCATTGGATGCAGCAGAGCAGCGGCACGATCACCACCGTTCGCGCCAGACAGTTCACAGCCCAACGGCCGCTGAGCCCGGTGACACTGAGGCTACCCGGCGGCCGAAGCGGTACCGCCTATTCCTTCGGCCACCCGGAACCGATTACCCTGCGGCGCAGCCTGAAACCCATCGGTGACGCCTTCAACCTGATGGTCGTCCGTCCGTGGACGGTCGCCTACCTCGACGTTCTCCGCCGAGGCACCGACAGCGAGCGGCTGACGAACAAGTCGGCCGCTGCGGACTTTGTCAAGCCGACGTTGTCGCGCATCGTCCGATCGATCCCGACCGCCGTTCGATCCCACTGCCCCGGCACGCTGCCGCCGTTCTTCGCCGCCGTCTCCGGGACGGGAGCAGGGCCGCGACCACACGGTCCTCGCGCGTCTCAACCAGTCCGGCCCGCCCGCCGATCCGGTCCGCGGCCTCCTCGGCGATATGGCCCGCGTCACCGGAATTCCGCTGGCGTTGGGCATGTCACAGATCATCGACGACACCGCACGCTGCCCCGGAGTGCACTCGCCCGGAGCCGTCATCGATCCGGAACGGTTCTTCGACGATCTCGACCGCGTACTCGATCGCAGAAACGACACACTTATCTATATCGTCGAATGCGAACCGATCCCGTAGGTGTCATGGCGCCGGCCGGTGGTAATCCACCGCCCGGCCCATGACACGTACTCGACCGAGTAGGCGTCCGCTGAAGGAACGGCTGGCCGTCAAACTGTTTCGTGCGGATTGTCAACGATCAAATGAGATCGAGCGTAGGATGGTCGAGCTCAGTGACATGCTGTGCACCGACCGCACGAGGTGAACGTTGGACAACAACCACAACCGCGACACCGATGTCTCTACACGAACCCTCGTCGAGAGCATGATCCGCGATGACGCGACGATCGATGCTGGCGAGCTCTACGACGTCGCCAACGCGCTCGGCATGACCGACCAGCAGGTCCGGCTCTGCATCAAACGCCTGGCGACGGAAGGGCGCTTCACGCAGGAGGGTCGCGGACGGAGAGCGGTGTTGCACGCCACCGGGCTGACACGCAGCTCGATCGAGCCGGATCTGGAGTTCGTCCGATTCATGTACGCCCAGGACCGCGGTCAAGCGACCTGGGACGGAGTATGGCACCTCGCCGCGTTCGGTGTTCCAGAATCGGCGCGCCAGGCCCGCGACGCCATGCGCGATGCGATCCTGCGGCACGGCGGCGCTCCGATCCAGGGCGGCCTCTACGTCTCGGCGAACGCCTGGGAGGACCGAATCCGGTCCATCGCAGCGCAACTCGAGGTCACCGACCACATCGCCACACTGACCACGGCGGACCTCGCGATCGGCGACATCGGGCAACCCCGTGAACTCGCTGAACACCTGTGGCCGCTCGGGCGTATCGCAGACGGCCATCGACGGCTTCTCGCTGCTGCAGAACGATTTCTCCCGGCGCTGCGTACCGCTTCTCGCACCGAGGTCCTGACCATTGCAGTCGAACTGGCGGCGGAATTCACCCGCGCTGTCGAGCCGGATCCGCTACTCCCACCGCAACTACTCCCTCAGCCGTGGGTTGGTACCGCCGCGCGTGCAGCGGTGGCCGCCTGCTGGGCGGAACTGCTGAAATCAGAGCTGGAGCAACCGATCCGGCTGTTCCGCTGGTACGCCGACGCCATCAACGAGATCGCGAAACCCGTCGGCGCCCACTCGTGACGGTCAGCGCTCCTCGGGCACTGGCCGCAGTTCCGCCACGTCGGCGGCAGCGGAATAAGGATCAAGAGGGGCACCAGATACATCACCGCAGCGACGCGACAGTTGTCGCGAGCCGGTGATCCGCGTTCCGGTTCGGTCACCAGGCAGGCACTCGACGTTGCAGGCGAACCCATCGTGCGACGCGACAGGGTAGTTCGCACTGCTCGCACGTACCGCGTTGGACAGTACCTCGGTGCTTTCATCGACATCTGAGCTTTCCAAGATCCCGCGCAGCGCAACGTGATACGGCTCCCGGCGCACTGGTGTCGAGCTCCGACACCAACCCGTTGGTCACCTACCCGAGGCCCGCGCTGCGCCAGCGATATCGACCGGGGGGCGAACTCACTGAGAGAGCGTCTGTGAACTGGGTCAGCGGGTGAGACGATTGCCGAGCTGCCAGGTGGCGGCGGTCCAGATCATGGCTTCGTGGGTGGCGGGGAGGGTCTCGTAGTCGCGTACGAGGCGGCGGAATTTGGCCTGCCAGGCGAAGGGAGCGTTCCACGCCTTCGACGTCGTCGTCGAACAGGACGCGTCCTTCTGGCGATTCGATCCGCACTTTGCCGCCGTGGCGATAGACGCCGCCAACCTGGTCACGTGCGAGGACTCGGGCGTCGTCGCCTTCGGCGATGATGATTCTCTCGTTCGAGAAGCGCAGCGTGGCGCTCTGATAAGTGACGAAGAAGGCGATGACAAGGCCGACGATAGCGAGCACCGCGGGTCGGCCGATCACCATGATCGGGGACTCGAACGAACCGAGGAACTTCAGCATGTCCACATACGGAAGCGGGTGCTCGGCGGCGAACTGAAGAACCCAGGGAAGGACGAAGCCGAGACCGGCACCGACCGCGCCGCAGAAGATCCATATGACCACCTTGGTTTCGAGGGTCATCCGGAGTTCAGTCTCGGCAAGATCTGACATCTTCATCATACGATCGTACTAGGTTTATCTCATTGATTCAACGATCATTCAACGATCGTTTGTGTTACGATAGTTTCATGGAAGGCAGTCGGCTGACCAGATTTCTCGAAGTTAGGAGCATGTGATGAAGGTCCTCGCATTGGGCGGGCCGGGCGCGATGGGTGCCGTCGCGGTCCAGACCGCCGTGAACCTGCCGAGTGTCGAGGAGATCGTCATCGCCGATCGCGACCTCGCCGCCGCCGAGCGCTTGGCGCACCGGCTAGCTTCCGCGTCGGTGCCGGTCCGCGCCCGCAAGGTCGACGTCACCGACGACGCCGAGCTGCGAGAGGCGCTGTCGTCGTCGGATCTGGTGCTCAACACCGTCGGGCCGTACTACCGGTTCGGCCTCACCGTGTTGCGCGCGGCGATCGAGACGCAAACGCATTACCTCGACATCTGCGACGACTGGGAGCCGACGCTCCAGATGCTGGACCTCGACACAGCCGCGCGTGACGCCGGTGTCTGCGCGGTCATCGGCATGGGGGCGAGCCCGGGCATCAGCAATCTGCTCGCCGCAACTGCCGCCGCGGAGCTCGACTCGGTGCTGGACGTGTACACGGCGTGGCCGGTCGACGTTCCCGGCGCCGGAGACTCCGAGAAGAATGGTGCGCAGCTCCTAGGCCCCGACAACCAGCACTCGGCGGCCGCCGTGCATTGGATGCAGCAGATCAGCGGGACGATCTCGGCCGTCCAGGCCGGGCAGCTCACCCAGCAGCGACCCCTGCGGCCCGTGACGCTCGCACTGCCCGGTGGTCGGCACGGTACCGCCTACACCGTCGGCCACCCCGAACCGGTGACCCTCCAGCGCACCCTCGAACCCGCCGGCGAAGCAGTCAACCTCATGGTCATCAATCCGTGGACCGTCGCCTACCTCGACACCCTCCGCCGCGATATCGACCGTGGTCGGCTGACGAACGAGGCCGCCGCTGGGCAGTTTGCCAAGCCAAACGCCCTTCGCATCATCCGCGCCGTTCCAACCGCACTCCGATCCAAAGCACCCGGAACACTTCCCCCGTTCTTCGCCGCCGTCTCCGGGACGAAGCAGGGACGCGAACACATGGTCCTGGCACACCTGTCCCAGTCCGGCCCGAGCGATGATCCCGTCCGCGGACTACTCGGTGACATGGCACGCGTCACCGGAATACCGTTGGCAATGGGCATGTCTCAGGTCGTCGACGGCACCGCGCGCCTACCGGGCGTGCACCCACCAGAAGCCGTCATCGACCCGAAGCGCTTCTTCGACGACCTCGACCGCCAACTCGGACGCATCACCACCACGCCCATCTTCCTGGTAGAACGAGAATCGATCAGGTGATAACGCATTGGCCAGCGGGGAGACCCCTTCCTCCCCGCTGGCCCTGCACCACACTCCTGACCGGGCGTGCGCACCTTCGCCACCGGTGGCATCACCGACATCCACCTGCCCAAGCAACGAGTGTTGCGCCCACCAGCACGGTCTCGCCTGGTCTTCTCGGCGGGTCAGGCCTCACCGCGACCGGCCCTCAAGCTCGCAACGCCTCGCGCACATAGTCGACGATCGAAATTATTTCGAACGTAGGATGGATGAACGCAGCGGACATTGCGCGAAGCGACCGCAAGAGGTGAACCGTTGGACACGAGCCAGGACCGCACCACCGACATATCCACCCGCACCGTGGTCGAAAGCATGATCCGCGAGGACGCCACGATCGACGCTGGTGCACTCTACGAAGTCGCCAACGCCCTCGGCATGAGCGACCAACAAGTCCGACTTTGTATCAAGCGCCTTGTTGCAGAGGGCCAGTTCACCCAGGACGGCCGCGGCCGCAAAGCCCTGCTACGCGCTACCGAACAGACACGCAGCTCGATCGAACCGGACCTGGAATACATCAGGCACATGTACGCCCAGGACCGCGGGCAGGCATCCTGGGACGGTGTCTGGCATCTGGTTGCCTTCGCCATCCCGGAGTCGGCCAGGCAGGCCCGCGACACGATGCGTGATGCGATTTTGCATCTCGGCGGTGCGCCTATCCAAGGCGGCCTCTACGTGTTGGCGAATCCACTGGAGCCCCGCGTTCGAGAGGTCGCAACCGAACTCGGAGTCACCGACTACGTCACAACACTGACCACGACCGACCTGACGATCGGCAACATCGTCGCCACCCGCGAACTCGCCGAGCGCCTGTGGTCCCTAGACCGCGTCGCCGCTGGCCATCGACGACTCCTCGACATCGCCGAACATTCCCTGCAGGCGCTGCGCGGCGCCACCCACATCGAAGCGCTCACAATCGCCATCGAACTTACGGCGGCCTTCACCAACGCCGTGGAGCCAGATCTGCTGCTGCCCCCTCAATTGCTGCCACAACCTTGGGTCGGCACCGCCGCCCGCGCCGCGGTCGCGGCCTGTTGGTCGGAACTGCTGAAGTCGAAACCTTCGGAAAAGATCCGGCTGTTCCGCTGGTACTCGGACGTGGCTGCAGGGGTCTCCAACCCCATGGCAGCCGACAGAGGCCAGGACACATGACCTTGGACTCCCGTACCGTGTTCCCCGGATTACCGCGGCAACTGCAGGAATTGTCGCTCGTCTGCGACCAAACTACGGGATTGGCTTTTCAGCTGCGGTGCTCGAAGCAGGCCAGCAAGCATTGCGTGCACTCGGGTAGTTCCGCGGTCCCGGACACAACAACCAGATCCCCGGTCGTCGGGTCCGCAGGGGGTCGTCTTCGAACGGGAGAACGCGGTCCGGCCAGCGGGCCAGCAGGCAGCCTCGACGCGCACGTTCGTCGTCACCTAGCGGATTCCGACCGCAGCAGCCGCACCAGTGACACCGCCCCCATCAACGCGGCAAGCACGGTGAGAACGAACCAGAACCATCGCCAGGCCTGTGGCAACGGCAGCAGTACGAGGAAGGAACATCACCGGGTTACATGACCGCGGCCACACGCAGCCGCCGGTCGTCGCGGACGTGCGCACGGCGTCGTGCCTCCGCGGGGTAGCCCGCCAGCTCGCCCCGCGCTAGCAGGCTGCCCACCACGGCTGTGCGCCACGCGTAGACACTGGCCGCGATCTATCGCGTTATGAACGCCGCGCCGAGCAGCTGCACCCACACCGGCGGATCGCCCACCTCGGGCTACGAGAACGGCAGCGTTATGACCGCGAGGACCAGCGCACTCGCCCCTTCGAAGACGACGAATCGCCGAGCGGGCCTCAGATGTCGCACCCCGAGCCCCCGTCGGCGACCGTTCGCGCTGGTTTCCATCACGCCGCGGGTGCGTTGTTCGCCATGGTCAGTTCATAGGCGTCCGGATCGAAGATGGCGGTTTCCCGGCGATAGTGCCAGGTATGTCCTGGCCAGATAGTGGTGATCCGGTTCTTGCCGTCCTGGTACCAGCTGGCACAGCCGCCATTGGCCCAGACCGTGGGGCCGAGCAGCCGCTGGAGGCGGGCGTTGTACGACTCCTGCACGCTCGCCCGGACCTCGACGGCGTCGACCCGCTGCTTGTGCATCAGCTGCAGGCAGCCAACCAGGTAAGCGATCTGGGACTCGATCATGTAGATGAGGCTGTTGTGCCCCAAGCCGGTATTGGGTCCGGCCATCAGGAACAGGTTCGGGAAGCCCGCGACCGTCGTGCCTCGGTACGCTTGCGGACTGCTCTGCCACGCCTCCTCCAGCGAGCGCCCGTCGGAGCCGAAGACAACCCGCTGGTGCGAACCGTCGGTGACGCGGAAACCAGTGCTGAAGATCAACACGTCCAGGTCGTGGGCCTCGGCATCAGCGTCGGCAACCGTCGTGATCACCCGTCCCGGTTCGATCCGGCTGATCGAATCAGTGACGACGCTGACATTCGGCTGCGTCAGCGCGGGATAATAGTCGTCGGACAGCAGCACTCGCTTGCAGCCCAGGGCGTAGCTCGGCTTGAGCTTCGCCCGCAGTACCGGGTCGCAGACCTGTCGCCGAAGGTGCGACTCGGCCTCCCGCCGACCAAGATCGAGCAGCGCCCTGTTGCCCATCAGCGCAGGCACCGACGCTTCGCGTCGCACGTACTCGATGCCCCGCGCGATCCGGTCCAGAATCGGCAGGCGGCGGTACAACTCCTGCCGCCATGCCGGGATTGCTCGGTCGTGCCGTGGCGTGACCCACGGGGGCGTGCGCTGGAAGACCGTGAGATACCCGGCCTGCCGCTGCACATGCGGGATGAATTGGATTGCGCTGGCACCGGTTCCGACAACACCCACGCGCAGCCCGGTGAGGTCGAGATCGTGGTTCCAACGCGCGGAATGAAACATCTTCCCGCCGAACGAGTCGAGGCCTGGCAACGCGGGGATCGCCGGCTCCGACAGAGGTCCCTGCGCCAGCACCAGCACACTCGCAGTTAGCGAACCGGTACTGGTCTGCACGCGCCACACCCGGCTTTCGACGTCCCACTCCGCGTTCTCAAGCGCACATTTGAAGCGGATGTGCGGGCGCACACCGAAGTCATCGGCGCACCGGCGCAGATAGTCGGCGATCTCCGGCTGAGACGCGTATCGCCTGCTCCAGGAGGGGTTCGGCGCGAAGGAGTACGAATAGAGCCGGGACGGAACGTCGCACGCGCAGCCCGGGTAGGTGTTATCACGCCAGGTGCCGCCCACCTCGCTCTCCCGCTCGATCACGATCACATCGCGAAACCCGTTCTGCAGCAACCGGATTGCAGTACCGATCCCGGCGAAACCGGCACCGACGATCAGCACGTCGACGTGGGCGTCAGCGGACCGCTCGACCGTGCCGCGGCGCTGAACCGAGCGCTTGTCCGCGCTCGGCCGACTCCCGTTCGGCATCATCCCAACTCCTCCCACAAGCTCATCAATCGAAAACAAAACTATCATATAATTTACGATCGTCTGCGTAATGAGAGTTTACTTGGAACGGCTTCGCCCTGATACGCAACCCGCCTCCCGGCCTTGGCCCCCGCGGCGGATACGTCCCTGCAGGCCCAGTCGAGGATGATGCGCGCGACGAAGTGGGGCATCAACGGCTTCGTCGAGTCCGTCGCGCAGGAGGTCGCGCCGTTCGGGATCGGAGTGACGATCGTCGAGCCGGGCGGCGTGCGCACTGAATTCCGCTGTGGCAGCGCGCAGGTGGCCGAGCTCGTGCCCGCCTACGACGGCAACCCCGCGCACGCCTTCCTGAAGATGCTCTACCCGGCCAACGGCCTGGCGCCCGGCGACCCTGCGCGGATGGCCGCGCGGATCATCGAGAGCGTCGACGTCGGGCCCGCGCCGCTGCGCAGGGTGCTGGGCTCGTAGGCACTAGAGAGCACCCTCGCAACGCTGCGCAAGCGCATCGACGACTTCGAGGGGCAGCGGGAACTCGCCGCCTCCACGGACTTCCCGCCCGGGGAGTGACACCGGGTTTCGGCGGATCCGGACGTCTTTCCGTCCGAAGAGGACAGTCACCTTTCAATCTGAAAACGTGGAGGGACATGAGAATGACCACCTGGAGCAGTTCTGAGCTCTCCGCCATCGGCGGAGGACCATGTTCCTGGGCGATGCTGGATGGAGCATCGCTACGGGCGAAAAGGCGAACTGCAACCGGCCCGAACCCGGTTGATCGAGGCAAGACCCGCTCCAAGATCCACGCCCTGTCCGACCGCTCAGGCAATCCCGCTCACGGTCGGTGCCTCCGCGGCCAACACCCACGACAACGCCGTATTCAAGCCGCTCGTGCTCCGAACGAGGCGGGCCAGTATTCGAGCACGCTGGACCCAACGCGGAGTTCACGCCGCAAGGCGTCGGAAGAGATCGGTCGGTGACGCCGCTCCCAGTGTTCACCTCCAGGCGCCATGCACCGTTGATCAACGGGTCCTCACTCTCGCTGCCCGCCAATGATCCATCCTTCTTGCTGACATCACGCTGACCAGGAGCGTTGTTCACAGCCGTGCGCGGCGCTGGTGCTTCGCCGGTCTCAAAATCCGCCCAGCAGATCGGCCTGGGCGTGTTCTTGGCCAGACCGATCAACTTCGTTAATGGACCTCAACATGCTTGGCCCGACCTCCGCCCACCCGATCAGCAGCAGCGGGCCGACCGTATCGAAGGCCGCCTTGCCGAACTGGCCCTCGCAAATCGGGTCCGCCACGTTCAACGCCGGCGAGACCGCAGTGGCGAACATCAACAAGCGCTGCGCCGGGCGCAACTGAGATGGAGCGTGCCCAGCAGCAGACCCAAGACTGACAGGCCGACGGCGGGAGCCACCAGCGGCGCCACATACGCCGGAACTCCGAGCCGGAGTCCCAGGGTCAAGACGTTCCCAACGCCGAAGAGGAAGGTGAGCGCGATGACGGCGGTCCGGCCGGCTCGCCGCATGCGTGCCACGATCTCGACCTTGTCGGCGGGCAGCACTTCGGAGATCATCTCAACGATGCCGATCTCGTCGACCACGCCCCGTGCCGTGGCGTCGTTATCGCCGGTGAGCAGGACCGTGCGCAGGCCGAGGCGGTGCAGTTCGGCTATCGCTCGCTTTGCGGACGGCTTGACCTCGTCGGCCAACGCGAGGACCGCCCCGATCTGGCCGTCGCATTGGATGAAGACCGCAGTTCTCCCCTGCTGTTCCCACGCCTCGCGCTGCCGGTCGAGCTCAACGGGTTGACCGCGGTCGGTGAACAGCTTGGCGCGCCCGACGGCGACCTCCCGCCCCTCGACGATGCCGTGCACGCCCAGGCCGGGCTCGCTGGTGAACTGCTCCACGCGAGGCAACGTCCCGGCCTCTTCACGGGCCGTGGCACTGATGGCCGCCGCGACGGCGTGTTCCGAGACGTCCTCCAACGCGCGAGCCAGGCGCAGCGCGGTGGCCCGGTCCGTGTCATCGACGCACCGAATGTCCATAACGGACACTCGACCGGCGGTGACCGTGCCGGTCTTGTCCAGTACCACGGCGTCGATGTTCTTGGTCGCTTCCCGCGACCACCGGAGAACCCCGGCAATATCATGACCTGGACTACGGCTTGTGCTCCTACACCTTCTTTGAGCAATCCCCCCCGGATGGCTTGCGCGAAGTGCTTCTATACGCCGAAGAACTCGACAAAACCCAGCTGCTCGAGGCGACGGACAACCAGCAGCGCATGCTGCCGAGCGTCCCACTCACCGACGACGAGCGCGCCACTGTGGACGACGGCCACGCCACCACTCGGCCACAGACGCCTCGACGAGAGCGTTCCAGCCACGGTCGAGCAGCGGTTCGTGCACCGAAGGATCACACCGATCGGCGGCCACCAGTCGCGCACCATCCGCGATGCCGAACTGGCGCCGCGGGCCAGGCACGTCACCGGTGGCCACGTTCGATCGTCTGCCGGTACAGTTCCCGGTCCACCCGCGCTGTTCCACCCAGAATCAATATGACACCCGCCATCGGACGGTCAGGAGGATTCGCCGACGCGAATCCGGCGGGGTCAGGGGGTGACGGAGGCGTACGCGTTGGCCAGCTGCTTCCAGATCGTGTCAGCGACCTCCATAGGTGCCATCCGGTTGGCCACGACCATCAGGGTCACGCCTCGCGCCACGTCGGTCCCTCCCATCGAGGTGAAACCGGCGTAGGCGCCCGAGTGTCCCTGCCAGGTACGCTCCGCGACCACGGTGCGGCTGGTGGCCATCCCGTAGGTGCCGCCCTGCGCGAGCGACTGCGGTGACGGCGTGGTCATCGCCGTGACCGTGTCGGGTCGCAGGAGCTGATTCTCGATGAACAGCGCGTCGAGGAACCGGGCGGCGCCGAGCGCGGTGCCGGCGAACATCCCGTCCCCGAACGGCAGGCCGTACAGGTCGGTGGGGATGCCCGTGGCTCCGTAGGCCGTGAAGTAGTCGGTCAGCACGTCGCCGGTCCCGGCGGTGTAGCCGTGGGCGAACCGGAGGAAGGCGTCCTCGGATCGCTCAGCGGTCAGCAGGTCGCTCGTTTCCCCCGCCTTATGGAAGAAGCTCCGGATGCCGCGCTCGAGCGCCTCGTCTCCACCGGACGCCCTGCTCAGCACATGCGCCAGGATGATGAATCCGGTGTTGGAGTAGGCGAACTCCTTGCCGGGGGAGACCGGCTCGTGCACGCCCGGCGCCAGCATGGCGTAGGTGTAGGGCCTGTTCGGATCGTATTGGTCGCCGCCCTCGAACAGAGGGGCGGTCTCGGGGACGTCGTAAATGTCCGCGTAGCCCGCGGTGTGCGTGAGCAGCATCCGGAGCGTGACCACATCCGAGCCAGGCACGTCCTCGCCGACATAGGCCGCGATTGGCTCGTCCAGCGCCAGGACGCCGCTCTCGACCAGGTGCAGGGTGTACGTGGCCAGGATCGTCTTGCCGAAGCTGGCGAAGCCGAACATCGTCGAGCCGGTGACCGGCGAGGACGGGTCATTGATCGCCTCGCCGGAGTTCGCCGACCAGATCACCTTGCCGTCGCGCATCACGACCGCCTGGACGCCGGGATCACCGACCGCCGCGGCCGCCCTGGTGAACGCCCTGTCCAAGGCGGCCTGCACCGGGTCCTCGCTGGCCTGGGCCACCGCTGCGGACGATTGGAGGATGCCCAGCCCGCCCATGAGGAGGCTGAGTGCCAGCACGAGTGCTCTGATCATCGCTGCCCTTTCGCGAGGTCTGCGGCTTTCCTCCTTGGAGGAGCGCGCATCATTGTGAATTCGGTTCCGCGGCGGCTCTTTGGCTAGATCGCCAAGCAGTGCATCTGTGCGAGACGCGGACCCCCCGGGATCCGGCGGGCGAGTCCGACCTGTGCATGCTGCGCAGCCGCGATCTTCTTCAAGGTGCGGCCAAGGCGCGCGGTGCGCGTGCGGTGAGAAAGCCGAGCCCCTCAAGCGGCGCACCGCCGAGGCCTTTGTCAGGGCTGCGCGGCGCATCACCGGGCCTCCTGCGAGCAACCCCGGTCGGGATCGCAGCGCCATCAAAGTTCACAGACACCGTGCTGGTCCGGCGGGCGATGTTGTGAGGCGCTCCAGGGCCTCGGGGTCGGGCCGGACGCCGAGGCCGGGGCCGGTGGGCACGCCAATCGAGTCGCCCTCCAGGACGAAGGGCCTGGTGATGTCGCTGGCGTAGTAGCGAGCCGTGGCGGAGATGTCGCCCGGCAGCGTGAAGCCCGGCAGCGAGGCCAGAGCCAGGTTGCCGGCGCGCCCGAGGCCTGTCTCCAGCATGCCGCCGCACCAGACGGGCACCCCGTTGGCTTGGGCCAGGTCGTGGATGCGGCGGGCTTCCAGGTAGCCGCCGACCCGGCCGGGTTTGATGTTGATGATCGAGCAGGCGCGGGCCCGTAGGGCGGCTGCCGCGTCAGGGGCCGAGGTGATCGACTCGTCGAGGCAGATCGGTGTGTCCATGCGCGCGGCCAGGTCGGCGTGGGCCTGGAGGTCGTCGGGGGCGAAGGGCTGCTCCAGGAGCGCCAGGCCGAAAGCGTCCAGCCTGGTCAGGTGGCGGGCTTCGGCGGGGGTGTAGGCGGTGTTGGCGTCCACGGTGAGCATCAGTTCAGCGCCGAACGTCTCGCGCACCACGCGGACCGGTTCGAGGTCCCAGCCGGGCTCGATCTTGAGTTTGATCCGCGCGTAGCCGGCGCCTACGTGCCGGTCGACGGCGTCGAGGAGGGCGTCGAGGCTGTCGGCGATCCCCACCGAGACGCCCACGCGCACGCTCGGCCGCACCCCTCCGAGGTGGACGGCGAGCGGCGTCTCCCGCGACCTCAGCACGGCATCCAGGACGGCCATCTCGACCGCCGCTTTGGCCATGGGGTGGCCGCGGAAACGAGCGAGCGCGGGCCCGACGCCCGCGGGGTCGAGGTCGGGTACGGCACGCAGCGCGGGCGCGAAGAAGCGGGTGATGACGTCAGCAGCCCCGTGGAGGTACTCCGGGCTGTAGGTGGGGTCGTCTTCGGCCACGCACTCGCCCCAGCCTTCCTCGCCGTCGGCGCCGCGCACCCGCACGAGCAGGGCGTTGCGCACGGTCTGGGTGCCGAGCGAGGTGCGGAACGGGCTGATCAGCGGGAGCACGACCGTTCGCACAGAGAGATCGGCGAGGTTCATGCAGCACGCTCCAGGACATACCACCCGTCGCGGGTGAAGCCGGTGACGCGGTAGCCCTCGGCCAGCGCGCCGCCCAGGGCCTCGCGCTGCGCGGCCCGCCAGGCCCGTGCCGCGCCGGGGTCCTCGTGGCGCATCCGTTCGACGTCGGCGGGGGTCGCGCATTTCAGTACGGCGGAGCCGCCCGGCCCGGCCACCCGGCCGGAGGAGTCGAGGATCACTCGTGCCCCGCTGCTGTCAGCGGATTCGGCCCGCGCGCCGTCCACGGGCCATTCGGCGAACAACCGGTCCGACACGTCGCCGTCGTTGATCCCGTCGGTCATCGGGCCGTAGAAGTCGATCAGGTAGCGCTCGGCCCGCGCGCCCAGGCGGGTGAGGTTGAAGTAGGCGTTGCGGCGTACGAGCGGGTCGAAGGTCCAGGAGATCGACCGGAGCCCGCGCTCGATCGCCCACCTGCGCTGGTGCTCCTTGATCGCCCGTCCGATCCCCCGCCCCCGCGCTTCGGGGGCGACGCCGGTCACATGGGAGTGCAGGCTCTCTCCCGCCGCCAGGAAGCCTGCCGCCGCCCCGACGATTTCCTCGCCGAGGAAGGCTCCTGCGACGTAGCCGCCGGTGTGGGCCAGGGCGCACATGATGTCGACAGCGACGGGAAGGGCATCGCCGTCCTGGGTGTTCCACACGCGGCGCAGCAGCTGGTCGGCGGCCTGGAGTTGGGGGGTGCCGTGCAACGAGGCGACGCGCACCCTGGTGAGGGTTTCGACCATGGGCCCAGCATCCCGCCGCTGCCGGGGCTCAGGCGTTGGCGTGGAGGCAGAAATTCATCCGTCCTCGTTTGTGCCCGGGCGCAGTGCGGCCGGGGCTAGTCGCAGTTGCAGTGCCAGGACCAGCCGGACGTCAGGGTCGTCCAGGGCGATGAGCTCGCCGATCCTGCGCAGGCGGTAGCGCAGGGTGTTGGGGTGCAGCGACATCGTCTCGGCCGCCCTGGGCACGTCGTAGTGCTTCGCCATCCACACCCGCAGGCTGTGCACCCAGTCGGTGCCGTGCCTGGCGTCGTGCTCGGCCAGCACCGACAGGGGTTCGCCGAGGAGGGCGGGCCTGGCGCGCATGGAGGCCGCCACCTCCTGCAGGTAAAGCGCCGCCGCCAGCTCCTCGTGCCCTCCTACCCTGCCGGTGGCGAACGGCCCGCACATCGCGCGCAGTGCCTCATCGGCCTGGCGGGCGCTGAGCGGCGCCTGGACCACGGAGGGCACGGTCCTGCCGATCCCGGCCCGCCACCTGTCGCCCAGCCGTTCCTCGATCTGGCCGAGCGTTCCGGCGGTGATCTTGCGCAGGAGGGGCGCGGTGGAGTCAGCGGCCACGACCGCGTAGGCGCGGCCGTCGACTGCGCCCACCGCGGCCCTGATGCGGTAGGCGAGGTAGGCGGTGCGCAGGAGGTCTCCGGCGTGGCCTGCGGCGAAGGCGTCGCCATCGCCCGATCCGATGGCGACGACGACGACCGGTTCGCCCGGGTTGAGGCCGAACGAGGTGGCCAGCTCGCCCACCGGGCCGAGGCCGCGCAGCAGCCAGCCGAGCCACTCGTCCCTGGTTCTGCGCGCCTCGTCAGCGGCCAGGTTGAGCCTGCCCAGGTGCGGGGCGGCGTTTCTCGCGGCCTCGGCCAGGACCTGGGGCGTGTCGGGTTCGAGCGGGGTGTCGGCCTCTATGACCCAGATGGTGCCGAGCGCCTCGCCCCCGGCCCGGACCGCTATGGCCAGCCGGGGCAGGTATTCGCGGGGTTCGTAGCTCCAGACGGCTTCGTCGGAGCGGAGGACGGCGGCGTACTCCTCGGCATGGGTCGGGTGCTCGGGGACCCTGCGACCCAGGATCCCGTCCCTGCGCAGGTCGTCGATCCGCTGCCCGCCGACCGTGGAGTAGGCCAGGACGCGCATGGCCAGGTCCTCGATGGCCACTGCTCCGCCCGCGCGCGCCGCCACCTGGTTGGCCAGGACGAACAGGTCGGCCGCCGTCGTCCTGCCCAGGTCTGCGGCCGGGGCGACGACGGCCAGCAGGGCGTCGACCAGGGTGTAGAGCTGACCCCACGACAGGCCGGGAGCGGCCGCCAGAAGCGCGATCCTCGCCGCACCTGCGGCCTCCTCCAGAGCCGCAAAACCCACCGAACCTCCCGAAACGTCCGGGCCTCGGACCACTACGGCGGCCACCCCGGCGGCGGCGGCCTGCTGGACGTCGGCGGGGTCGGGGCGGCCGGTCACCAGGAGGAGCGCGCCCTCGGCGGGGCTAGCGAGCGGCTCGCCCGCGCCGTGGATGACGGGTGCGCCGACCAACGTCTGCCTGCCGCCGGGCAGGCAGATCGCGGTGACGGCGTCGGGGCCGAGGCTGTCGAGCAGCACGCCGAGCGTGACGCGTCCGTTGGCGCTCACCGGCGCAGCACCCGCCCGCGCCTTCCACCGGTGAACTCGCCGCCCTCGATCACGGGGTGACCGGCCAGGAGCACGTGTGTGACGCCAACCGGGGCAACGTCTGGAACTTCGTAGGAGCCATCGTGCCTGATGGCCGCGGGGTCGAAGACGCAGACGTCGGCCACGGCCCCCGTTCCGAGCCATCCGCGGTCGGCCAGCCCGAACTGGGCGGCCGTGGCCGAGGTGATCTTGCGGATGGCCTCCGGCATCGGCACGACCCCGCGCTCGCGGACGTAGGACCCGAGGAAGACGGGGAACGTGCCGAACGTGCGCGGGTGGTTGGGCCCGACCGGCGGCCCGCCGTCGGAGCCGATGGAGACCAGCGGGTGCCGCATGATCCGCGTGACGTCGTCCTCGTGCATTGTGTGGAAGACGCCGGAGCCGTGCGGGTCGTCCATGATCAGGTCGCATAGCGCGTCCCAAGGGTCGCGGCCGTCGAGCACGTCGGACAGGCGTTTTCCGAGGCTCATGAGCTGGACGTCCTCCGGGTGGACCTCGCGCCACAGGCCGACGCCGCTGCCCTGGTGCGGGTCCTCGGCGAGGGCGCGCAGCTTGGCGCGTTCGCCGGGGTCGCCCAGTCGCCTGAGCAGCTCGTCCTGCCCGCCCTCGCTGGCCATCGGCGGCACCAACGCCACCAGCTCGGTGCCGAACGCCTGGTACGGGTAGACGTCGGCGCGCAGATCGACGCCACGCGCCCGCGCCTGGGTCAGCTTCGCCAGCAGCATCTCCGAGTCCCCGTGCACAGCGCGTCCCGAGGCCTTGCAGTGCGAGACCTGCAACCGCAGCCCCGCCCCCTCGGCCACGGCGATGGCCTCGTCGAGCGCGTCGGCCAGGCCCTCGCTCTCGCTGCGCATGTGGGTGGCGTAGACGAGGTTCCACCGGCGCGCGACGCGGGCCAGCGCGATCAGCTCCTCGATGCCCGCGTAGGCCCCGGGCACGTACTCCAGCCCGCTCGACAACCCCACCGCGCCCGCCTCGAACGCCTCGGCCGCCAGCCGTTCCATCGTCGAGAGCGCGCCCGGCGGCAGGGCGGCGTCCATCCCGGCGACGGCTTCGCGCAGAGTGTTGTGCCCGACGAGAACGGCGAGGTTGCCGGTCGTCCCCGCCTGTTCGACAGCGTCGAGGTAATCGCCGAAGGCCGGGAAGGCCCGGTCGCTCAGGATCTCCGGCGCGAGGGCCGAGGTCAGCGGGGTGATCGGCGCGCAGGAGAAGCCGCAGTTGCCGACGATCTCGGTGGTGACGCCCTGCAGCAGCTTGAACGGGTGCTCGCCGTCAAGGAAGGGCACCGTATCGGAGTGGCTGTGCGGGTCGACAAAGCCAGGTGCGACGATGAGTCCGTCCACATCGGTGACGCGGGAGGCCGGTCCGAGCTCGCGCCCGATCGCGGCGATCCGTCCGCCGCTCACGGCCACGTCGGCGGTACGGCCGGGCGAGCCGAATCCATCGTGGACCGTGCCCGCGCGCAGGATGAGGTCGTGCATGGAGGAAGCCTTTCCTGAAGCGACCGAGTTTGCTTCGTCTTTTGGTATGCAATTTGCAATTTCATGGAATGGCTGTGACAAGCCGACGGGTGTAGGCGTGCGTGGGGGTGTCCAGGACCGTCGCGGTGTCACCCTCCTCGACGACCCGCCCCTTGAGCAGCACCACGGTCTTGATCGCGATCTGCCGGACCACGGCGAGGTCGTGGGTGATGAAGAGCATCCCGGTGCCCAGCTCCCGGCTGAGGCGGCGCAGCAGTTCCAGCACGTGGGCCTGGACGGAGACGTCGAGCGAGGCCACCGGCTCGTCGCAGATGAGCAGTAACGGCCGCACCGCCAGCGCCCTGGCGATGGCTACCCGCTGCCGCTCGCCGCCCGACAACCCCTTAGGCCGCCGCGTGGCGTAACCGGGAGGAAGGCCGACCAGCTCCAGCAGGTCGCCCGGCGCGAGCCGTCCCTCCGGTTCGGCCTGCGCGGCCGCCTCGGCGAGAGTCGCGCCCACGGTCATGGCGGGGTTGAGCGAGGTACTGGGATCCTGGAACACGCACTGGACCAGCCGGTGGACCCGAGCCCGCTCCTGCCTGGTCAGGGCCCGACGGCGGGTGATGTCGAGGCCATCCAGCTCGACGCGTCCCTGGTCGGGGGCGACCAGGCCGAGGACGGAGCGGGCCAGGGTTGTCTTGCCGGAGCCCGATTCGCCGACCAGCCCGACCGTCTCCCCCGCCGCCACCCGGAGGCTGACGCCGCCGAGCGCGGTGTGCGTGCCGTACCGCTTGACGAGGTCGTCCACGACGAGCAGCGGCGCGCCGGCCCCGGTGGGGAGCGCGGCGGTTGCGACGTCGCGGGCCGTGAGCCGCAGGACGGTGTCGTGGACGCAAGCGGTCAGGCGCCCGCCGCCGATCTCGCGGAGCGGTGGGCGAGAGGCGCTGCATTCCGCGGTCGCGTGGTCACAGCGGGCGGCGAACGCGCACTCCGACGCCACCTGCGCGGCCGGCGGGACGCTGCCCGGGATGCCGGTGAGGCGTTCGAGCGTGTGCTCCACCGCGGGGAGGGCGCGCAGCAGCCCGACGGTGTACGGATGGGCGGGCGTCTGGGCCAGGGATGCGCCCGGTCCCTGTTCGAGGATGCGTCCTGCGTACATCACCGAAGCCCGGTCGCACAAGGCGAAGGCCACCCGCAGGTCGTGAGTGATCAGCAGCACGCCCATGCCGCGGTCGGCTTGGATCCTGGCCAGGAGGGCGAGGATCTCGTGCTGGGTGGTGGCGTCCAGGGCGGTGGTGGGCTCGTCGGCGATCAGCAGTTCCGGGTCTCCGGCCAGTGCGGCGGCCAGGGCCACGCGCTGCCGCATGCCACCGGAGAGCTGGAAGGGATAGCGCTTGGCGACGGACGGGTCGTCGATGCCGACCTCGGCCAGCCTGCGCGCCACCTCCTCGCGCGTCGCCCGGCCCGGCATCGTCTCGGCGATGTGCGCCCCGGCCGTGCGCAGCGGGTTGAGCATGGAGAACGGATCCTGCATCAGCAGCGAGACGCGCCGTCCCCTTAAGCCGCGCAGCACCCGCTCGCTGGCCGTTCCGACGATCTCCACCCCGCCGACCCGGATGGAGCCGGAGGCACGCAGGCCCTTGGGCAGTAATCCGATTGCAGCGCGCGCGGTCAGCGACTTGCCGCTGCCGGACTCGCCCACCAGCCCGGCCGTTTCCCCGGCCTCGACGGTGAGCCCGGCGCCGTCGACGATCGTTCCGGCGGGCCCGGTGATCGTCAGTTCGTTGATCTCAAGCAGCATCGGAGAGCCTCTCGAACAGCCGGTCGCCCAGCAGGGTCGCGGCGGTGGCGGCGATGGTGACCAGCGCTGCAGGGACGACGGAGGCCCACGGGTTGAGGTCGAGCACCATGCGGTTCTCCTCAATCATCAGTCCCCAGTCGGGGGTCCCGGCGGGCAGCCCGATCCCGAGGAACGACAGCCCAGAGAGCGCGACCAACGCGGCGACGAAGCTGAGCAGCGCGCCTGCGACGACCGTCGGCGCGACGTTGGGCAGCAGGTGTCTGAACATGATCCGCGCCGGGCTCAACCCGAGCGTGCGAGCGGCCTCGACGTAGGCCAGCTCGCGCTGGGCAATGGTCAGGCTGCGGACCACGCGGATGTCACCGGGAGTGAACAGCACGGCCAGCGCCAGCACCGCCCAGCCGATCCCGCCGCCGAGCACCCCGACCAGCACGACGAGGACGAGCATGCTCGGCAGGGCGATGAGCAGGTCGACGACCCGCATCATGATCGCGTCTACCCGGCCGAGCCGGTAACCGGCGAGCAGCCCGAGCGTGGTGCTCATCGCGCACGTGCACAGCGTCACGATCACCGGCCAGAGCAGGGCCGAGCGCGCGCCGGTCAGGCAGCGCGAGAGCACGTCGCGGCCGAGGTCGTCGGTGCCCGCCCAATGCGCCCAGTTCGGCATCGACGCGCCGAGCGCGAGGTCCTGCGCGGCCGGGTCGTAGGGGGCGATCCACGTGCCGCCGATCGCGGCCAGCGCCATGAGTGTCAGCACCGCCGCCGACGCGATGGTCGGGAACCCCGGCTTGGTACGGCGGAGCCGCGCCACCCGCCCGCCGGGCAGGGGCGTTCCCGAGACGGCAGTCATGAGGCCACCGCCCCGTGCCTGACCCGCGGGTCCACGGCCAGGTAGGCCAGGTCGATCAGAAGGTTGACCACTACGACCACGGCGCCGCCGAGCAGCACGAGGGCCTGGACGACGGGGATGTCCTTCTGCGCGACGGCGGACACGAGCAGTTCTCCGAGCCCCCGCAGCCCGAAGGCCCGTTCGACGAAGAGCGCCCCTGCGAGGTTGGCGGCCAGCAGCAGCCCGCCGACTGTGAGGACCGGCAGCGCGGTGTTGCGCAGGGCGTAGCTGATCCAGATGCGCGGCAGGCTCAGCCCGCGCGCCCTGGCGAACGTGAGGTAATCCTGCCCGGCCAGGTCGAGGGCGGCAGCGCGCATCTGCCGCACGACGATGGCGGCCTCCGCGGTGGCCAGGGCCACGGCAGGCAAGGTGAGGTGGGAGATCCGCTCGGCCGCCGTCTCGCCCGCGCCGAATACGGGGAACCAGCCGAGCGTGACGGCGAAGCTGTACAGGAGCAGGATGCTCATCGCGAACGGCGGGATGGCGATCGCGATGAGGGCGGTGAGCGTGATGCCCTGGTCGAGCGTGCCGCCGCGGCGCATGGCAGCGGCGAGACCCACCGGAACCCCGATGCCGATCGTGAGGATGAGCGCGTAGGCGGCCAGACCCGCGGTGACGGGTAGGCGGTCGGTGATGAGGTTCGTGACGGGCTCCCGTGTGTAGATCGAGGTGCCGAAGTCACCGTGCAGGGCCCCGCCGAGCCAGGACAGGTAGCGCTCGTGGAGGGGGTCGTCGAGGTGGAACTGCGCCCGGATGGCGGCGCGGGCCTCTGGCGTGGAGGGGCGCGGCCCGAGCAGCACGTGCTCGGGGTCGCCCGGGGTGGCGGCCAGCATGACGAAGCTGAGCAGCGACAGCACACCGAGCAGCAGGACGGCGGCGCCCAGGCGCCGGGCGAGGAAGGCCATCACGTACCTGCCGGGCGCACGGCGCCGAGGATGTTGATCGTCCAGGTGCTGACGTCGCCGGTGAAACGCTTGTTCAGCGCCACGGCCGACTCGTTGTGATAGAGCGGCAGGTAGGGCACCTGATCGGCCACCTCGGCCAGCACCTCCGTGATCGCCTCCCGCCTGGCCTCGCCCTCCAGGCGGCCCACATCGTCGAGCTTGGCGTCCAGGGCGGCAGTGCCGTACCCGCTGAAGTTGAAGCCCTGCGGCTGCGCGGTGGCGCGGCTGAGCAGGTCCGGCAGGACCTCGCCCGGGTCGGGGGTACTGTAGAAAAGGTTGACCATCTGCACCGCCAAGCCCTCGTGGTCCATGATCTGCGTGTTGTACTTCTCGGTAGGCTGCGGCTCGAGTTCCAGCTTTATCCCGATCTTGGCGAGGTCGGCCGCGACGGCCTGCATCGCCTTGATGTCCACGCCGCCGGCGTCGTATGGCGTGGCAAGGGTGAAGCCGCCTGGGTAGGCGGACTTGGCCAGCTCCGCCTTGGCCGCCTCGAGGTCGTGCGCGTAGGTGGGTAGGACGGGCCAGGCTGAGCCGTACAGGGCGGTGAGCTGCGGCTTGGGCAGCAGGAGGTCGGCCTGGGTGCCGTGTCCGCCGGTCAGGAGCTGGGCCAGGGCGGCCTTGTCGACGGCGTGCGCGATGGCGCGGCGCACGTGCACGTCCTTGAGCGGGCCCTGGTTGATCGCCAGCGACAGGTAGGCGATGTTGTCGGCCGGGTAGAAGCTCGTGGTGACGCCGGACATGGAGGTCCACTTGCGCGCCTCGCTGGGCCGTACGTCGCTGGTGCCGTCGACTTCGCCTGAGGCGACGGCCAGCCGGAGCGTCTCGGGGTCGGAGATCGCCCTGATCTCGATCTTGCGGAGCGCGGGCTTGGGGCCCCAGTACAGCGGGTTGCGCTCCAGGGTGACGCCCTGGGTGAGGCTGAATTTGGCGACCTTGAACGGGCCGGAACCGAGCGTGCCCACCTCGGGCGATCCGAGGTCCCCCGGGTGCGCCTCGGTCAGCTTCTTCGGCACGATCTGCCAGGCGAGCGCGGTCGTGGGCAGAAAGGCCTGGTTCGGCCTGGACAACGTCACCGTGACCGTGCGTGCGTCGGTGGCCTCGGCCTTCTCGACCATGGTGACGTAGCTAGCCGCCTGGGAGGCGACCTTGGGGTCGACGTGGCGGCTGAGGGAGAAGGCGGCGTCCTCGGCGGTGACCGGCGATCCGTCGCTGAACTTCACGCCATCGCGCAGGGTGAAGACGTACGTGCGGGGGTCGGGGTGGGTCCAGGACTCGGCAACGCTCGGGATCACCTCCCCCTTCTTTCCGAGGGTGACCATGGTGTCCAAGACGGCGAACTGGACGATCGTGGAAGCGTTGTTGAAGCTGCGGGCGATGTCGAGGTTGCTGGGCGCCTCGATCAACGCCCAGCGCAAGGTGTCTGCCGGGTCCTGCTTCTGCCCGGCGCAACCTGCCGACAGCAGGAGGAGGGCGGCCATCGCCACCCTGGCGAGCGCGGTTACCGATGCCATGAAATCGGACGCTAGAAGGCAGACGTCCCACGTTCACTGACTCGGGAGCCAAACTCCTGGCGGCCGCCCTCGTCCTGGAGGCCAACTGGTCGTGCTAGACCAGGCCAGGGGGGATGCCCACCGGCTTGGTTCCCTCCGGCTGGGCGATGAGGCGCATGCGCCGAAAGCCCTCGCCGCTGATCGTCAGATCTCCACTCGCGTCCAGGCGAAGGGTGAAAGGGCCCGCTCGCCAGGCTCCCGCCGGGGCAGGCTCGATCTCGAGTTCCAGGGTCAGGCCCATGGTGAACCTGCCGTCCTTGATCAAGGCCAGCACGTCGTACTCATCGCTGAGCCAGGCGCCGTCCGGGGCCCCGTCCTGGCCGGGGGCCGGGCAGGGCGTGAAGGTCATAGGAGGCTCGTCCCAATGGATGCTTCCCATGATGAGATCGCCGTCCTCGACGGCCAGCCAAGTGGTGCTCTCCTCGCCCACGCCGTACCAGCGGCCGTCCGTACCTGGGGCGAACTCGGCCTCCTCCTGCACGATGGCGACCCGGCCTGCACCCGCCTCGGCGACGGTGATCGGAGCGTCGATCGCCTCCTGGTACCAGTGCCCCAGGACCGAGGCGGGGGTCCGCCCTTGAGCGAGACGTTCCTGTTGGCCGGTGAGCTCAAGGGCCACCCGACGGCTGAGACCGACCGCGTCCAGGGCGCTCTGGTTGGTCAGCACTGCCACGCCGAGATCGGGCCCCGGCAGGTAGAGGAGGTTGGAGAGGTACCCGTGCATGCCGCCGGTGTGGCCGAACGCGTCGAGCTCGCCCACCATCGAATGGAAGATCCCGTGCGCGTAACCCAGCACGGTCCCGTCGGCCAGCACCCCCCGCTCCAGCAGCGCGTCACGCAGCCGCGTTCCCAGCACCCGCCCATCCGCCAGGAACCCGAACCACGGCGCGAGCTGGCTCACGCTGGTCACCAGGCCGCCATCGCCCACCGCCCCTTCCTCGGTGTCAGCCCTGACCGGCCCGGCCGCGTAGCCGAACGCCATCCGCGGCAACGGCACCGAGGCGTCGTCGCGATAGACGGTGTCGTCCATACCGAGCGGCCCGAACACCCGCTCGGCTGCAAACTCGGCGAGCGACTTCCCGGTCACTCGCCTGATCACGACGGCCGCGAGCACGTAACCGGTGTTGGAGTAGGAGAAGGCGGTGCCCGGCTCGAAGGTCGTCCTGCGGATGCGGCTGATGATCTTCATGAGCCGCTCCTCGGTCAGCACTTGGAGCGGGACCCCGGTGATGGCATGCAGTGCGTACCACTCCGGGAGGCCGCCGGTGTGCAGCAGGCACTGGGCGATCGTGACCTCGCGCTCCAGGGCCAGCTCCGGCACGTACTTCCTGATGTCGTCGTCCAGGCTCAGCCTGCCCTCGTGGGCCAGCATGAGCACGCAGGCCGCGGTGAACTGCTTGGAGGCCGAGGCGATGTCGAAGCGGGTCGTGGCGTCGATCGGAACGCCGAACTCCACGGTAGCCACGCCCCTGGCGGCGGTAAGCAGCACCCGGCCGCCGGAGTAGACGCCCACGGCGAGGCCCGGGGCGTCCGGCCCGTCGGGGGTGAAGCCGACGATGGCGCGCTCTACCAGTTCAAGATCCATATCTTCCAGTATCCGGATCCTCGCCCTCGCCGGGTTTGGCCTCCTCTGCAAACTGTTGGCCCCCGGGCTTGGAGTCCCGCACACCGGCGTCGAGTACGCGGACGACCACGCGGGTGCGGTCGGCGCGGAACAGGTCGCGAACTCGTGGTGCAGAACCTGGCGTAGAACAACTGGCGACGGCCTTCTACGTCCACTGTGGTCGGTAGCCCAGTTCCTGCCCGAGGAGTTCGGCCAGCATCGTCCGCGCCTGCGCTTGGTCGAGCAGTGGCGCGCGCACGGCTCTCAGTCCGCTGACGGCCATCGCCATCGTCACGATGGTCTGCGCGCTTGCGATCGAATCCCGGTCGCTGCGGAAGGCACCGGCAGCGCGTCCTGCCGCGATCACGTCCGCGAGACAGTCACGACAGGCACGGAACACCCTCGCGTAGACCTCGGCGAACTCGGGGTCGAATTGCGCCTCGTGCCAGGCATCGGCCCAGATCTGCACGTGCGACTCGCGACCCGGCGAGATCAGGTCCTCCATGAACAGCTCGACGGCGTCCTCAGCGGAGAGGCCGGCGGCGGCTTCGGTGAACTCCTCGATCAACGCCTCGGTGTGGTACTGCCAGGCGGCGCGGACGAGATCGGCGATCGAGGCGAAGTGGTGGTGCACGATACCGGTGGAAGCGCCCATCCCGGCAGCGACAGAACGGGCGGTCACCGCGCGGAACCCGTCGGTGATCATGATCTCGGCCGCCGCCTTCAGGATCGCCTCACGACGCCGGTCACGCGCCAGATATGCCATGCGTCGTCGCTCCCGCCCGGAAAAAGATTTGAACACGCATCCAACTTGAACATACGCTCAACTCTACTGGCTCGAGTATAGGAGCAGCCCGCTATGACGACAGCAACGCGACACGCGACCGAGGACGTGCGACCCCGGACGCGTGGCGCGCGGTCGCGGCCCCTCACCACGACCGAGGACCACCTCGCCGAACCGACCGAACGGTCCGACGACCGACAGGAGAACCCATGACCACCACGACCAACAACAGCGGCGGCTACCGGCCCCTCGACCTGTTCGAATGCGTGCACTGTGGACGATCGGTGGCCTTGCACTCCCCGGATCGCCGGTTCCGCGACCACTGCCCGAACTGCCTGAGCAGCAAGCACATGTCGACGAACACGAAAGCCGCACGGGAAGCGGACTGCCAGGGCCGCATGCGCCTGATCGGCATCACGGTCGCTCGCGACGAGGAGTGGCGGATCATCCACCGCTGCGTGGTATGCGACTCCCTGTCCATCAACCCGGTCGCGGAGGACGACAACCAACTGCTGCTGATCCGGCTGGCGACCCGACCACTGGCGAAAACACCCTTCCCCCTCGAACACCTGGCCAACCTCTGAACAGGCACGGCCCGGTGGCGGCGCCGTCTGAACGAAACAACCAGGAACCACACCTCGACATGCCAAGAAGAACGTCGCGCGCCCGCGCACCGCAGCGCGCCAAACGCACACATCACGACACGACCCCGCGCAGCTTCCGCTGCGTCGGCTGCCGCCTCGACATCGCCGCGACAGCCCCCGGGACAGCCCACCGCAACCACTGCCCCATGTGCCTGGCCAGCAGGCACGTGGACGAGCTCGTCCCCGGCGACCGCAGATCGCAATGCGGGGCGAGGATGGACGTCGTCGCGGTCATCGCCCACGACGACGGCGAATGGGCACTGCTGCACCAGTGCGCCCGCTGCCAGCGCCTCGGCACGAACCGGATCGCCGGGGACGACAACCCCCTGCAACTCGTGCGCCTGATCCTCGCCCCCATCGCCCAACCAATCTCCCCGGACTTCCATCGCATTTGGACTGCGGTCAAGCCGCCAATGGCGCGGGACGCAGCGGTCCGTTGATCACTGCTTCCGCCGCCAACCCCGACGCCGACTAGCGGCACCGCGAATGCTGAAGGCCGCCAACGCGTTCGGCCACCCGATTCCGCAACGTGCCGAGCTGGGACACCCGGGTCACCACGAGGTCCCCTTCGCCGAGGAAGACCTGAGGCGAACGGGCGTTCCCGATACCGTTGGGGGTTCCGGTAAGCACCACATCACCGGCGCGCAAGGTCATCCCGAAGCTGAGCTCGGCGATGATGCGTTCGAACCGGAAGACGACCTGCTGCGTCGACGCGTCCTGCAGCACACCTCCCCGTTCACCTCGCATTCGATGCGCAGATCGTAGGGATCCTCGATCTCGTCCGCGGTGGTGATCCAGGGCCCCAACGGCATTGTCCGGTCGATGCTCTTGCCCTCGAGCCACTGACAGTGCGCTGGAGGTCGCGCTGGGAGACGTCGTTGGCCACGCAGAAACCGAACACGTGCTCCCACGCGCGTTCCTCCGGAATGGACCGGCCGTCGCGCCCGATGACGAGCGCGACCTCCGCCTCGTGGTCCCATTTCGCTGACAGCCCGGCATCGTAAGCGATGTCGTCCGCCGGACCGATCACCATGTCGGGTCCCTTGGTGAAAAACGTCGGGTGCTTCGGCACCTCCGGCGGGTCCTGGCCCTCGCGCTTGCCCCTCGACTCCTCGAAGTGGTCCCAAAAGTTCCAGCCCTGCAGAGAATGTCCCGGTTGAAGCGCCGCAGTGGTGGCCCCAAGCGCACCCCTGCTAGCGGGACGGTGGGCGTACCTGTCACCGCATCACGTACGGCATCCAGCGCCGCGGCGCACCCGCGCACCACATCGTCCAGCGTGCCGAGGGATAGCGGGAGCGGGGCGCATGCCGCAGGTTCCCTCCGCCGCTCGAATCGGCGGCAGGCTGGCGTGGCCCAGCCACGCGCAACTCGGCGTTTACACTTGAACGACTTGGAATTTGGACACCTTCAGCGCTTACGGTGCTGAACTGGAGCTGATCGCGCTGAGCTGCGGCGTTCCCAACCTCGGCCTGTGGTTCAACGCGGTTCACTGTGCCCCGCGGCGGGCCATGAACAATGGCCCCGGCGATCCTACGGTCCCTCAGCCAACGTCTGGGTTGGCGTCGATGCAGGCAAGACGCATCATCACCGTTGCGTTGTGGACACCGACGGCAGGCAGTTGCTCTCGCGCCGGGTCGCCAATGACGAGCGGCCGTTGCTGGCACTGTTCGCCAAGGTTGCCGAGCTGGGGGAAGCAGCCTGGGTGCTGGCTCCGCCATGAGGTTGAGCGGGCCGGGCTCATTAACATCCGGTGCAGGGTGTTCTCCAACGCCACCCAGTTCGCTGGGCTGGTCAGGCAGGTCGGCGGGGGCTTGGGGTCACCGGGTGGGCTAGGTCGGTGCGTACGGCCTCGGGCAGGGACTGGGTCAGCCCGCGCAGCAGATGCCTTCGCAGCGGCGCAATCTCGTGGCCGTGTCACCCGGCCAGGCCGCCGCCGCGGTGGCCTTGGCGAGCGCGGGCCCGCCGTCGGCGACCACCAGCTCGGGCCGGCCGGACAGCGCAGCGAGAAACTCCTCGGACTGTCTAGGCAACCCGAACCTAGAGTGACCTACGTGCGCGTAACTCTCTCCCAGCCAAGCCGTGCACATCCCGTTACACAGCAGCAAAACCTCCCTCAAAAGTGGCCGAGCACTACCCACACAAAGCCGAGAAGGAAGAGGTATGCTCGACAATTCGCCGTCGCCGGGCGCAGCTTATGCGGTCGAGTCGGGGGAAACGATGTCCCAGGTGCCGAATGGAGTCAGCCCGGCTGATCTGGCCAATGCTGCGGAAGCGTGGTTGTCGAGCTGACACCGGTACTGCGGTTCGTGGCCTCGTGAGATGGCGTGTCGCGAGATTGCGCGCACGACGCGGCGTCCGTGGCCGTTCCCGCGGAACGGGGGCAGAGTCAGGACTCCGAGGTCTGCGACGGGCGCATCGCCCCAGGCGTACATGCTCGCCGCGCAGACGAGCCGACCGTCTTCGAATACGCCGTAGACGGCCCAGTGGTCCAGTTCGACGTAGGCATCGTCCAGGTCCTGCGGCGACGCCGAGGCCTTGAAGTCGGCGAATGCCGAAGCGTCGTCTGCGGTGAGTTGGCGGACCGAGCTGTCATCCGGTTCGCGTAGCAGCGACTCCCTCGTCGCGCTCATGTAGTAGAAGAGGTGATCGGCGCCGTGCAGCGTGATTCCGGACATCTCCAATCTCTGACGGAAGGTCGCTTCGTCGAAGCGCTGCCCGGGGGCCAGGCCCATCGCTGCAGCTACCGCTGGGGTGAGGAGAACGTGCATCTTCCCGTCGGTGGTCTTCAGCACTGTAAGGCGTTCGTCCTCGGGCAGGTCGGGGTCGACAGTGACGGTGAGAGTGTCATCACTGCACAGGAGATCTCCCTTCGAGAGCGGGGAAAGCCAGAGGTCGGTGATTGCGGAAGGGAACAATTGCTGTGCTTTCTAGTCCATGTGGTTTGCGGCGTCGATCGCGGTCGACCGAGGCGGCGAAACAGTGGCAGGTTTCGAGGATCGTACGCAAGCTATTTTTCGGACGAGCTCATCGCCGGATTTCCTTCGCGTGGAGGTCAGCGAACGTCAGAACCGCTTGATGAGGCAGCCAGCGATGGCAGCATCGACGGCGTTGCCCCCCGTCCGAAGCGTGTCGAGCATGCTGTTGGTGACGACAGTGTGCTGGCTCGATGCCACCGCTCGCTTGCCAGTAACGGGCGTCTTAGCACCGACCCTGCCCGGCTCGTGTTCCGTGTACGCGATGCTGGTCATGATCCTCCTCGATGGCAACTGCTCCGTCGCCGCTCAGTACTCTTGTGGTGCACCTCCTGGCATGCGTCCAGCTTTCTGTTCGGCCCTGGTTTCGGTCAGTGGGCGACTGTCGCGAATCGGCCGGCTCGCGCTCGACGATCGTCGCGGCCGGATTCTCGGCCTCGCCGTTGATCGGTGCCGGAGTCCGTTCGTCGTGATAAGCGGCACCTAGTATCCTGAGTCGTTAATTCATTATCATCTTGTTAGAGTGCGGCATGGGCGATGGTCGTGGACCGAAACTGGCCTTGCTGAAACTGAGCCAGGCCGAGCGGGATGCGTTGCAGGGATGGGCGCGGCGTGGCAATACCGCACAAGCAGCCTGTTCGGTGGAATGGTGTGGCGCCTCGGCGTGATGAACAACTCGCAGACCGAGCAGATACGTGAGGCCATTGGTCCGCCACCGCAGGAGATCCGCCCGTTCGGTGCACTTGACCGGGCGTCGTTCCTCGCCCTTGGCTGTGACGGGCGGCGTACCTACACCGATCTCGCCGAAGAACTCGACACCACGCCGAAGGCGGTGCAGCGCCGGCTCGACCGGCTCCAGCGGAACGGCGACATCGCTTTCCGCTGCGACGTCGCTCGGGGACTCGCCGGATGGCACACCATGGCGTTGCTGTGGCTGACCGTCCCGGACGTCGACCTGCGGACCGTGGGACACCAGGTGGCAAGATGGCCGGAAACCCGCATGTGTGCGGCTGTGGCCAGCCCGACCAACCTCGCTTTGATCGTCAACCTGCGCTCTTTCGAGCACCTGGAGGAAGTGCTTATCCGGATCGCCATGGCGTTCCCCGGCGTTTCCGTCACCGAACGGCGGCTGGAGCTGCGACAGGTGAAGATCTATGGCCGCCTGGTGGAGGAGAACGGCCGGTGTATCGAGGTGATCCCGCCCGACCCGTGGGCCGCAGTACCCGAGGAAAAGGCCGACTGAGACCAGCCGATGAAATTGCCCCACGAGCTTCGCGAGAGCGGTACGGATGGTCTTTGAGCTCCACCGGCGTCGCCCGGATCCGGCCCGCGATCCGCGTGATCTTTTTGGGGGAATCGAAAGCCTGATCCGCGACGTGGCCACGATCGACGTCGGCGAGCTCTACGATGACGCCAACGCCTTCGGGATGAGCGACCAACAAGTCCGACTGCGCATCAAGCGCCTTGTTGCAGAGGGCCAGTTCACCGAGGACGGCCGCGGCCGCAAAGCGTCAGGGTTTGGTGCTTTGTTGTGGTGGGTGGGGCTGCTGTATGGCTGGCCGGTGGCAAGGATGCGTCCCACGTTGTAGCGCTTCGCTCGATGATGCTTGGTTGAGCCCGGGGTCGTCCAGGTCCCGGGTGGGAGGGTTTCGGTGCACGCGCCGGAGACGGGCTCATCGTGCACAGGTTCCGAAATCCGCGTCGGACCCACGCGGGCCTGAGTCTGTCTGGCGGGGTGGGTTTTTCCCAGGGGCGTCTGAGGTCCGTTGTCAGCGGCCGCGCCAGGCGGAGTTGGGTGTGGCAGGTGATCACCAGCCAGGTCCAGCGATCGGCGGCCTCGGGGTCGCGGAGTTTGGGAGCGGTCCAGCCGAGGGTTTGTTTGAACAGCCGGAAAGTGTGCTCATGTCAAAGCGGCGGAGGAATGCCTGCCAGCACCGGTCAACATCGGCCGCTGTGGCGTTCACTCCTGACCACCACAGCCGCACCGGTTTCGCCTCACCGCCGCTGGGCAGATGCTCGACATGAAGGCGGATCACGGTGCCCGGCGATGATCGGCAATGCTCCGCCATGGCCACTCCAGGCGCAGCGCTGTGTCAGCCGAGGATGCAACCGGTCCCGCGCCTGCGCGGTCGCGGTTCCATACAGTCGGGTATCAGTGGTCGTCGCGGCGTGCGGCTGGCCCCAGGAAGCGGGATCACCGAACACAAACTCGGTGCCGTGTCTGGGCGGTCGCACCCTTGTGCCGGGCTCGCGGAGTGGTGCTGCCCGACGCAGGACCCGGCCTGAGCGCATCCGACCCACGATCTCGACCGGCAGATCACTGAGCAGATAGGCGATGCAGGGTAGGTCGTAGCCTGCGTCGGCCACCACCGTGATCGCTGGATCGCCTTGTTTCCACTGGCCTGCGGCGATCAGTCGCTCGATGACCTCGCGGAGCTGGGCGGTAGTGAGGGCGCTGCGACATCAGCACCCGGTGGTAGCCGCAGGGCGTCGAGCACCGCGGTCCACGAAGTGCGCAGCCCTTGAGTCGAGTTCCTTCTGTCGCAAGAGCGAATGATCGACCAGGGCTGCGTTCCTGATCAACCGCGTCCCGCCGCAGACTCCACAGGTTCAAGATCAAGGTTAAGCATCGCGACTGGCTTGGTGACAAGTTCCGCGCTGGTGCCGTTTGCTGGCAGGCGCCCGCCCATTGCCGGCCGGTTACCGGCTTTGCCGATCAACCCCCTCCGCAATGGCAAGCCGGTCGCCATACTTATCACTGAGGGAGTGAGCCAGGTTCCGCATCGGAAGAAATGAAAGCGAACAGGGACTACCAGGACGGCATCTTCCGTCGCCGCGGGCGGTCGTCACGCCATTCGCCCGTCCTTCCTAGTTCCCCGTGGAGTTCAGGAACCGCCGGAGCACGTTCTCGGTGATCCGGGAGACGTCATTGTCGTAGCGAGCGTAGGCCATCGCGCCCGCCCAGCAGATGGAGCCGACCGAAAATACCGAGCCCCGACCATTCCCTTCGATCAGCACGACATCGGACCGCACATCTGGGTTCGAGGTGCCGTCGAGTCCGGGACCGATTTCGCTGCGAACCTCAATGGCGGGATAGTAGAGCTCGTTGTGAGAGGAGGACAGGAGTACCCGGGCGTGCGCCGGGGTACCACGTCGCGGGTCGGCACAGTCGAGTTCGTCCCCGGCCGCGCCGCCGAGCACCAAGCCGTTCTCACCGATCACTTCCGAGATGACTCCCGCAAAAACCCATTCTAGGTCTGGGGAGAAACTGTCGGGTGTCCGCCGGTAGGGCGAGGCACCAGCCCAGCCCACGGCGCTCATACCTATCCCGAGAACCGGGTTCGTATCGTAGCCGCGGTGCCGCCAGGCACCGCCGAGTTCGCCGGTTGAACTGTGGTGGAGCTCCGCTGGATGCGAGGTCCAGTTCCGGGTCGCGGAGTACCCGCGCCGCACCTCGATGGCCGTCCGGGCTGCATCGGTGTAACTGGTGACCCAGTAGAATCCGTTTCCACCGAGATACATGACGTTTCCGCCATTTTCGAGGTAGCGTTCTACGGCTTCGAACTCGCCGCGTGTCGGGTACTCTGGATGACTTCCAGTCAGGACGACATCGTAGTGCCGCAACGCGTCCACGCCGTGCTCATCGAGGCCTTCGTCCGTGATGACGTCGAAATCCACACCGAGATGCTCCAGCCAGCCGGTGATGAACAAATCGGCGGAGAAGTGCCGTCTGCCCGCCGAAAGCCAATTGACGTAATTGGGCCGCATATTGACCAGTGGTCGGAGCTTGGTCGCGTACGCCACCCCGCTGCCGTCGGAGTGCGTATCGTAGAGAGACCGACCCAGTCCGGGGTTTTCCCTCAGTGTCTTCTCCGCGTCATCCAGCACGATGGGGCTTGCCATCAGCTTCGTGTGCGCCTCGCCGCGTTCTCCCTCCCACAAATGTTCACTCGCATACGCGACGTAGGTGTTCGTGGGCGCGATGAACAGCATCTTGGAATTGGGCTCTCGTGATGTTACATAAAACGGAAGATAATCGGTCTTGTCCAGCTGGGTCAGTTTGAACGCATATATTCCGGAAGGCATCCCATCCGGCACCGTCAAAGCAAAGTCAGGCAACCAGCCCGCATCGCCCAGATCGTCGTCGTGGAAATGAATGGCGTTCCACTGCGCGGGGTCGTCTGTGTATCGAATGGTCGCCCGGTCCCAGCGATGTCCCAGAACTGCGCGGGCAGGGCGGTTGATCAGGGTTCCGTGCCAGCCGTACGGCCCGGTATCGATGACCCTGTCCGAGGACACCTCAAGGCTGAAGTCCCATGCGGCGAGCGCCTCCCGCCCGGCCCCGGCCAGAGAGGAATACACCGCGGGGTTCTCGATCCGGCCGTTGAAGTGATCGCAACCGGCGACACCGGCGGCGAAGGTGAGGACATCGGGGCGAAACAGCCAGTCCTGATGTGCCATCGTGCCGGCTGCACCGTCCTTGACGACCGCGTGCTGGGCCCCATCATCCCCGGCCAGCTCCAGCCGCACGGTGTCCGGGCCGACCTCAGCCGAGAGGTGCACCCACCGGGCGCGCTCCACGGGCTCGGGCCAGCGGAGGACGCTCAGTTCCTCGGATCCTTGGCTCAACGCCAGGAAAAGGAACCCGGCCTCGTCGATACCCATCGTCAGCCGTAGGGCTTCCGGTGCCATCGCGGCCTCGAACAAGACTTGCCGGGTGCGCCCCGGCAGGGTCGGCTGACACCAGAGGGTCACCGCGAATTCCGCGTTCAGGGGCGCGCCCGGGGTAGGGATCTTCAGGTAGGACCCTGTTGTCAGCGGCTGCTGCCGGGCCGGGTACCTGCCGTTCGCGGACGCCGGGAGGTTCTCCTCGACGGCGACGGCCGGCGTGGCGGATTGGTCGATGCCGTGAAAACGAACGAGTTGCGCCTGGTAGCTACCCGGCTCCGAGGCACTTACGTAGAAATGCATGGTGTCCCCGGCTGCCCCGCTCAGCCGGTCCGAGTATCCCATTATCGGCATGGTATTCCTTTCGATTCGCGCGGCTGGTCAACTGTGTCGGTGCACCCGGTCAGGCTGCGGCGGGGATCGGGGCCTGTACAGGCACCGGGGAACTCGGGTGTAGTCGTCGCCGAGCCTCTCCGGCAGGACAGCCGACGGAGCCTTCTGGAAGGTCAGTGGCCGCAGGAAGCGGCGAACCGCCGACGCGCGCCCCTGCCCGCCGCATGACTGGAAGCAGCCGTGGCAACGATCTCCGCGACCAGCTCCGGGCTCGTTGCCGTGATGTCGGTCTGCAACATGGCTCCCGCTCAGAGATTCACCGCTGAGATCGTCGTGGTCACTGCCTGCGCCGCCTCCCTGGACGATGCTCCTAACAACCCGAACGCGAGTACAAGGTAGTATGTTATTTGCTACCTGGATGCCGATGCCGCCGCGAGCATCCAAATCCGTTCTTCGCAGGGGAAGCCAGCACATGATCTCTTCTAGTACGGGCCTCAAGCGCGCAAGCCTCCGCGACCAGGCGCTTGCCGTCATCCGTGAGGCGATGGTGTCCGGCGACCTCAAGCCCGGCGAGATTTACTCCGCCACCGCCCTCGCCGCCGACCTTGGTGTGTCGCCCGGCCCGGTGCGTGAAGCGCTGCTCACTCTGGTCAATCAAGGACTGATGGAAGCGGTGCGCAATCGCGGGTTTCGGGTGATTCCCTTCGACGACTCGGATCGGCGGGAGATCTACGAACTCCGTGCGCTGCTCGAGATTCCCGCCATGGTGAACCTGGCCGGGAACTCCTCGGTGAACGACGCCTACGCCCAGTACCGGCGGATCGCCGGCGAGATCGTGGATGCCGCCAAGGCCGGGGATTTGATCGCCTATCTGGATGCGGATCGTCGGTTTCACCTCGGCCTGCTCGGATTTTTCGGGAATAGTCGCCTCGTCGCCACCGTCGATGGGCTACGCGATCAGACCCGCTTGTTCGGCCTGCATGAGCTGTCCGAGCAGGGCGACCTGACCGCTTCGGCCGAGGAGCACCTGCCGATTCTGGACGCGATCGTCGCCGGCGATGCGGGCGCGATCAACTCCCTGATGTACCGGCATTTTGACCACATCAAAGGTGATTGGGCAGATGCACAGGGCGCCGGAACCCCGGCCGACAGGTGGCTCCCCTTCCGGAGCTCTACTCGGTAGAGCTCCTCCGGAAGGAGAGCCACCCGAGCCGCTTAGGGGTGGCTCCGGTTGAACCGGTCAGCCCGGGGCAGCTCGATGGACAACCATGCGGTCGGCAGTGCTCAGACGCCGACAGACAAAGCTGCTTCGACGTCCTTCACCACCTGGGCATGGTCGACCTCTCCCAGGGGACCGCGCGGCGGACGAGTCGGGCCACCGTACAAACCGGCGACCTCCTGGGACAGTTTGATCGCTTGCACAAACGTGTGCTTGGTGTCCCACAAGAATGCCGGCTGGAGGCGCGCGTACAGGGTACGCGCCTCTTCGACGCGGCCGGCGGTGCCCAGTTCGAAGATCTTGGCACATGCCTTGGGCATCGAGTTGGAGAAACCGCCGATCCAGCCCACGACCCCCATCAGGGTGGCCTCCAGCACGTTGTCATCAGCGCCGGCCAGCACATCCAGCCGTGGAGCACTCTGCTGGATGCTGGTGATGCGGCGAATATCGCTGGAGAATTCCTTGACCGCGACCACGTTCTCGATATCGGCGATGCGCCCCAGCAGCTCCGCGGTCAGGTCAACCCGGGTGTCGAACGGGTTGTTGTAAGCGACAATCGGCAGACCGACCTCGGCGATCTCCCGATAGTGAGCAACGATTTCGGCATCGTTGGCGCGGTAGGCATTCGGCGGCAACGCCAGCACGGCATGCGCACCGGCGGCCTGGGCCTGCTCGGTCCACCGACGCGACTCGGCCGATCCGTACGCGCCGACACCGGGAACGACGTGGAAGCCTGCCGGGGCCGCCTCGACGGCCAGCTCGACAACGCGGGCTCGCTCCTGTGGAGTGAGGACCTGGTACTCGCCCAGCGATCCGTTCGGCGCAATGCCGTCGGCGCCGTTCTCGGCAAGAAAGCGAACGTGTTCCTGGAATCTGTCGTAATCGATCGACATGTCTTCAGCGAAGGGCAATGTCGAGGCAACAACGATCCCATGCCAGGGCTTCGAAATCACGAAAATTTCCTTCCTCATTACGGCTTTACACTTGCCGCGCAATATGGCGGACCGGAGCGGTGGGAAATCAGCCGGTCACCGGTTGCATCCAGGTGTCGCCGAGAACGTAGCCTTCCGGGAACGGGTCCGTGGGGCTGATCCCGTACTGCATGAAGCCCGTGATCCACGCTTGTCCCGCGATGGTGGGCACAATCGCGGGAACCTCGCCGACCGTAGTGGTCGAATGGACAGTCCCCTCGAACCGCGTGCCGATGATCGATTCGTGCACGAATGTCTCGCCGGGTTCGATTTCTCCACGGGCGTGCAGTACCGCAAGGCGAGCCGACGTTCCGGTGCCGCACGGTGACCGATCGAATCGGCCGGGCGAAATGACGACCCCGTTCCGCGCGGTCAGCACCCCATCCTTGCGCTGGACCGGGGTGGTGAATTCGGTCTGGGTGATGCCGGGGTACTCGGGATGCGTGGGATGTACCGCCGACAGCTGTTCCGCGGCGGCCGCTTTGATGCGCTGGCCCAGCACGGCGAGCTCTCGGGCCTCCTCGGGGACGAGGTTGAACCCGAGCGAGGGAGCGTCGACCAGCACGTAGGCCATCCCGCCCCAGGCCACATCCACGGCCAGCGACCCGAGTTGTGGAACGTCGATCTGCGCGCCGAGGTGGTAGACGAACGCGGGTTGATTTGTGAACTTTACCTTGGTTACCTGACCTTGCGAACAATGGCATTCGACCGTGATCAGCCCGGCAGGCGATTCCAGCGTCAAGGTGGTGACCGGCTCGACCATCGGGACGATCCCCGTCTCCAGCAGGACGGTCGCGACGCACATCAGGTTACTGCCCGACATGGCTGGATACTCGGTGGGTTCGAGAATGACGAACCCCATATCGGCATCGGGGTTATTTGACGGGAAAATGATGTCGCTGTGGCAGGCGACACTCCCCCGCGGTTCCCTTAGCAGGATTTGCCTGATCTCGTCGCGGTTTTCCTGCAAGTAATTTCGCTTGTCGAACATCGTGTCGCCGGGAATATTTCCAACTCCGCCGACGACCACGTTCCCGATTTCCCCTGCGGCGTGGCAGCCCACCACGTGGAGCAGGTTGTCCAATCGCACTGGTTCACCCTTCTAGCGCGTCGTAATTCTGTTGTCTTTGTTCGGCCTCGTTGTCGACGACCTTCTTGATGTCGGCCTGTACGAGTTGGACCTTGGCGAGAATCTCGTCGACGGCGGTCCAAGCGAACGGCTTCGAGTCGGTGTTCCAGTGGTCGATGCCGTGGCGGATCATTCGCCGACGCCGGAGACAAAAATCTCGCCACGATCGATCACGGCATCGAGGATGCCGCCGTCGAGGTCATCCGCGGCTTCAGTTGGGGTCGGAGCATTTCGCCCCTGGCCGGGATATCCTACGCGTTTTGCATTCTCCGGCGTCATGAAGTAGGCGCCGGCGATGATCGACGACAGCAGGTGGAAATCCGCCGAGCCTAGGCCGGAGGGCCGCGTCGTCGCGCCCTCCGTGGCCTGTCCTTCGGCCACGGCCTTCAGCGTGGGACGCAGCATTCCGCGGTCCACCGTCGATAATGCGTCCAGTACCGTGACGAATCGCTGGAAAGAATCGGCCCGTGCACTGATCGCCAGGTTGAGATGCCCCTGCTGCGCGAATGACGCCGAGGCGCTCGGCTGGTCACCGGATGCCGGGATCAGAATATCGGCCACCGCCATCAACGTGTCGTACTGCGATTCCGTCAGCTTTCCCGGCAGGGCGGTCATACGCGGGTGCACTGAAAGACGTACCGAGCCGTTTTCCTGATTCATGACATCACTCGATTCGACTTGGCGTCTTCGACGATCCCACGCGCGACTCGCAATGCCAGGGCGGCGATCGTGGCGGTCGGATTGACCGCACCGCCGGTGACGAACAAGCTGCCGTCCGCGATGTACAGATTGGGAACGTCGTGTGTCCGGCCATAAGGATCGGTGACCGAGGTAGCCGGGTCGTTGCCCATCCGGGCTGTGCCGAGCAGGTGCCCGGGCTGGTCGATCCACAGCTCGGTCGCCAGTGTTTCGACGGCACCCGAAGCCTGGTGCAACTCCTGCAGACGGTCCACTGTGAACTTCAGGATCCTTCTGGTGTTCTCGCTGATCCGGTAGTGGACCTTGGGTGCGGGAAGGCCGTTGGAATCGGTCAGAGTCTCGTCCAGGGTAATCCGGTTGTGTTCCTCGGGCAGATCCTCGACCTGCGCCGCCCACATCACACCACCCTGTGCCCGCGCGGCAATTCGGTGGATTCCTTCTCCCCAGAGCCTGTCGAAGCCCAGGGCGCGGTGAGTTTCTATCGCGTTCAACGGGCCTGGGGTCGGCAGGACGTGCATCTTCGAACCGCGCACGAAACCACGGGCGCGGTCGGTCTCGTAGAACTGCATCGAATAGATGAGCTGGCCTGCCGGCCCGCGATGGCTCTGCAAGTCTTCTTCGTAGTAACCGATAACCGACGAGTTCGGATGCAACATCAGGTTGCGCCCGACCAGACCGCTGGAGTTCGCCAGGCCGTCCGGATACCGGTTGTCGGCGCTGAGCAGGAGCAACCTGGGCGTTCCGATGCCGTTCGCACACATGACGACCGCGGTCGCCCGCTGGAGATGCTCGGTGCCATCGCGATCGAGCCAGATCGCGCCCTCCGCGAGCCCGGTTTTCCCGGTCACGATCGTACGTACCCGGGCACCGGTCACGATCTTGGCGCCCGCCTGCATGGCATGTGGCCAGTAGGCCAGGTCGAACGAAGCCTTCGCCCCCTGCGGGCAACCGAACTCACAGGTTCCCCAGCGAACACAAGGTTCTAGAGCTTTGTGCTTGTGCGTGGGAATGGCGTTGGATCCGGGCCACCAGTGCCAGCCCAGGTTGTTGACCCCTTCCGCCGCTTTCCGCCCGACCTTGCCGATCGGGTGCGGAGGCATCGGATAGCTGAGGTCGGCCGGGTATGCGGTGTCCCCGTCGAGCCCGGACACGCCGATGAACTTGTCGACTTCGTCGTGGTAGGGCGCTAGATCGCGGTAGGTGATGGGCCAGTCCTCGGCCACCCCGTCGACCGTCTTGACCCGAAAGTCCGAAGGCATCAGACGTGGCCACTCGGCACCGTAGAAGATCGTGCCGCCACCCACCGCGTTGTACATGACGGGCGTCATGTCGGAGTCGGTTACCTCGAGCGGATAGTCCGCGGGCATCTGGCGGATGTTCGGGTCGTGATGCCAGCGGTTCTGGATGAGCAGTTCCCACTCCGGATGGTTTCCCGGAAAATCCGCTGGGTTGACCCAGTCGCCCTGCTCCAGGCAAAGCACGGTGAACCCGTTCGCTGCCAAGGTGTGGGCAACGACGGCCCCGGACGGACCCGCTCCGATGATCAGGACATCCACAGCGTCCGATGTAGTGGTCATAATTCTCCTTCTGCCGGGTCGGCGCGGCCGAAGCCCAATCGGCAACGGGCTACGAATCCAGGGAAATCCCGATCTGCTTCACGCGGGTGAACTCCTCGATTCCGGCGAGGCCGCCTTCCTTGCCGTATCCGGACTGGTTGAAGCCGCCGAGCGGGATGTCCGCGGCGACCAGCAGATGGCTGTTGATCCACACGTTGCCGAAGTTGAGGGCGTTCACGACTCGGATTCCCCGTGCGACGTCTCGCGTCCACACCGAGCCCGCGAGTCCGAATTGGACACCGTTGGCCATGCCGATGGCTTCCTCCTCGGTCGAGAAGGTCTGCATCGTCAGCACGGGACCGAAGATTTCCTGCTGGACCAGGTCGTCATCCTGGCGAAGGTCGCGAATGAAGGTAGCGGGCACGAAGTAGCCGGGACGGGGGTCGCGTTCCCCGCCGTACAGCAGGCGTGCATGCGCAGGGCGGTTCTCGATGAGTTGCATGACGCGATCACGGTGGTCGGCCGAGACCACCGGGCCGAGAATCGTCTGGGGATCAAAGGGGTCACCGAGCTCGATCTTTTCCAGCTGGGCGAGGATCGCCGCGGAGAGCGAATCGGCCACCATCTTGTGGGCGAGGACACGGGTCGCCGCCATGCACTCCTGGCCCGCGTTGACCAGGCCGGCTTCGACGATGGCCGCTGCCGTGGCATCGATGTTCGCATCCTCGAACACGACCACCGGCGCGTTTCCGCCGAGTTCCAGGATGGTGCGGAGGGGGCGTTCGGCCGCGGCTTGCGCCACGGCGCGCCCGGTCGCGGTCGATCCGGTGAACGAGATCAGGTCGATGCCGGGGTGCCCGATCAGGTGCGCGCCGACCGTATGACCGTATCCCTGCACCAGGTTCAGCACGCCTGCCGGCAGGAACTCCTGTGCCAGCCGCACGAACGCGGTGGTACCGACCGGGGTGATCTCGGCCGGCTTGATCACCACCGCGTTTCCGGTGGCCAGAGCTGGAACGATCTTCCACACCGCCTGCCACAAGGGATAGTTCCACGGGGTGATGGCGGCGACCACGCCCACCGGCTCGCGTCGGATGAGCGTCGTAGCTCCCGGCACGTACTCGGCCGACGCCTGTCCGCCCAACGTACGTGCAGCGCCCGCGAAGTGGTGGATCGCGTCCACCAGGTCGTTGAATTCGCCGTCCTGCGTGGCGGTGATGGGTTTACCTGCGTCTGCCACCTCCAGCCGGACGAAGTGGTCGATCCGGTCCGCAAAGGCCGTGGCGAGTGCCCGCAAGATTTCCGAGCGCTCACGCGGAGTCTTGGCCGCCCAGGCCGGCTGGGCGCGCCGGGCAGCACTCACGGCTCGGTCGACATCGGCGGGGCTTGCGGACTGGTAGCGGGTGATCACCTGGCCGGTCGCGGGTTCGAACACCTCCACGGTCTCGGCCCCTGTGCCGGCGGACCAGCTCCCGTCGATGAAGTTCTCGATCGCGCGATCCAGGGCGTCCAGCGCCGTCGTCATCTTTGTACTCCTCAGTTCTGGGCGTGCCGTCAGCATCAGCCGAAAGCAATGTTCAACATGTAACAGGTAACATATTACTGTGCCACTTTGAGGTCAAGGGCGATCCCGAAACCGCAGGTCAGCCCGTGCGCCGAAGGGCTGCGCGTGAGAAAATTGCCTGCCTCACTACCGAAGCCATGTGATGTGTGACATGCTACCCGCCACCAGTGACACCACGCACAGGGTCATTCGATGACATCGAATACCCACCACCTGGCAGTCGAACCCGCCGGGTAACGCGTCGCTCGGCAGGATCACGCCCGGGCCTGGACGTCCGGGTGGCTACTTGTCTCTGGCCATACGATCACCAACATTGAGCACATCGCTGCTCGCGATCAACAACGGACAGAAATATGACACGTCTTGATCTCCCCGATGAGTTTGACCGCGCCACATCTCCCGCGACTTCCGGTGCCCCAGCACATTCGGACAGCGACGACGGCGGCCTGGCCAAATTCGGCTACAAACAGGAATTGAACCGTGCGCTGGGACTGTTCTCCTCCTTCGGAGTTCAGTTCACCTCCATCTCCATCGGGTCGGTCATCTTCACGACCCTAGTCGTGGGGCTCCATTTCTTCGGGCCGGCCTCGTTCTGGCCGTTTGTCGTCGGTGGCATGTTGCAGACGGTGTTCGTCGGCCTGGCGGTGGCCCAGCTCGTATCGGCTTTCCCGTTGTCCGGCGGCGTCTATCAGATTGTCGGGAGGGTAGCTCCCCGGTTTCCGGGGCTCGCCTGGCAGAGCGGCTGGTGGCTGGTCGTCGCCCACATCGTTGCGGTGTCGTCGGTTTCAGTCGGCATGGTGCCGATTGTCGCCGGATGGTTCGGCAATCCCACGCCGACGCCGGGGCAGACCGCATTGTGGGCCGTCGGCATCATCCTGGTCGTCACGATCGTGAACATCGCCGGGGTCAAGGCATCGGCGTTTTTGAACAACATCGGGGTATGGGCGGAACTCGCGGTCATCCTGCTCATCATCGGCGCCCTGGTGGCGTTCCGGTACGATCGGGCGCCCGCCTCGATCGCATTCGATACCGCCGGGACCGTGTCCGGAGGAGGTTGGGCTGTGGTTCCTTTCCTGTTCGCGATGATCTTGCCGGCCTATGCGATTTCCAGTTTCGATGCCACCGGCAATGCGGCCGAGGAGACCAAGAATGCCGCCCGAAACGCGGCGCTGGGCACGGTGTTGGCCAATGTACTGGCCCTTGTGGCGGGAAGCGTGGTCTTCTACCTCCTCATTCGCGCGATTCCAAGCGTCGATGGTGTGATGAAGTCCGAAGCGCCGGTGAAATACATCTTGGATTCATCGGTCGGCGCCACCGTTGCCACGGTCTTCGAGGCAATCGCGATCGTCGCGTTGCTGGCGTGCGTGGCCATGCTCCAGCTGACCGCGGTCCGGGTGGTGTGGTCCCAGGCCCGGGATAAGCAGCTACCGGCGGCCGGCTGGTTCCACAAGCTCAACGGCCAGAAAGTCCCGATCAACGCGACCATTGTTGTCGCGGCGATGTCCATCGCGGTCTGCTTTTGGTCCGCGTTGCTCAGCGTGCTGTCGGCCATGACCGCACTGGCCTGGGCCATGGCTTACGGGAGCGTGGTCATCGCCGCACTGCCCGCCGTGGTGAAGCGACGGCTGCCGGACCATCCTTTCGACCTGAAGGCGGCCTCGGTACCGGTGTTCGTAGTGGCTGTTGTCTGGTCGATCGTGTTGTGCGTGATCCTGATCTGGTCCGACTGGATCAATGTCGGACTCGGCATGGGCGCGGTCATCCTGGCCGGAATGGTGATCTACCGAACTATTCCTGCTGAACATCGAGGGAAGACCCTCATGACGGAATTCAACCGAAACTGAGTGAAATGATGTCAGAAATCGAAAATCGGATCAGGCAACTAGGACTGTCGTTGCCCCAGGTTGTACCGCCGCTCGCGGCATACGTTCCGGCCACGCGCTCGGGCCCTTTCCTCTACACCGCAGGGCAGATTCCGTTGCGCAACGGATCCCCGATCGCGACCGGAAAGGTCGGTGTCGAGGTTTCGGCCGAGGTCGCCGCCGCCTGCGCTCGCCAGTGCGCCCTTAACGCACTAGCGGCGGCTGGCACGGTAATCGAATCCCTGGACGACATTAGGTCTGTGGTCAAGTTGACGGCCTACATAGCCTGCGCGGATGACTTCCTCGATCTTCCCTTGGTCGGAAATGGCGCCAGCGAGTTGCTGGTAGACATACTCGGCGACCGCGGCAAGCACGCCAGAACCGCGATAGGGGCGAAGAAGCTTCCCCTGGATGTTCCCGTGGAGATCGACTTCCAATTCGAACTTGTCCAGTAAATTCCGAATGAACCGGGTCGCGCCGGTTTCTGTTGAAAGTTGGACTCCATGACCAATCCTGGCCTCGCTGCCGAGCGAAAGCAGGTCCGTCTCGGGGCGTCCATCGTCGCCGCCGCGATCGGCAACTTCGTCACCTGGTTCGACTACGCGACCTACGGATTCCTGGCGATCGTTATCGGCGATCTGTTCTTCCCCTCCGGGAATCCTACGGCGAGCCTACTTTCCTCCTTTGCGGTATTCGGTGTGGCACTACTGATGCAGCCCGTCGGGGCATTTATATTCGGGCAGCTGGGCGACAAGCTGGGACGAAAGACGATCCTGGCGACGGTTGTGATCGCGATGTCCGCCGCCACGGCGTCCGTCGGGCTGCTGCCCACCTATGAGTCCGTCGGAATCCTCGCCCCCATCCTGCTTCTTCTCGCGCGGCTCATCCAAGGCGTGGCCGGCGGGGGCGAACCGGGCGGCGCCGCCACCTTCCTCATCGAATCAGCACCAGAGGCCAGGCGCGCCAGGACGGTCAGCTTCTGGCACGCGTCGAGCTACTTCGCCAATATCTCGGCCTCATTGCTCGTGCTGCTGCTCTTCACGGTGCTTACCCACGATCAAATGTACTCCTGGGGCTGGCGAATCCCGTTCCTGATCGCGGCTCCAATCGGGCTGATCGGCCTCTTCATCCGGCTTCGCTTGAGCGATACCCCAGAATTCCAGAACCTGAAAGAGAAGGGGCAGCTCAGCGAATCTCCGTTGCGGGAGGTGCTCACCCGGTACCGGCGACAGATCTTCCAGGTGATCGGCTGCTCGGCGTTCCAGTACGCGATCTACTATTTCGTCAACATTTACATGGAGACCTATATCAAGTCCCAGCTGAATTTGTCCAATACGACCGCGTCGATATCGACCGCGGCGAGCCTCGGAGTAGCCTGTGTGACGATCTTCGCTTTCGCGAGGGTGTGCGATCGCGTCGGCCGCAAGCCGGTGCTGACGGTGGCCGTGGTCTTGGCCATCGTCACCCCGCTACCGGCCTTCTTCGTGATCAACAGCAACGTGGTGGGCCTAGCAATCCTGGGGCATTTGCTGCTGGCAATCCCGATGTCGATGTTCATGGCGGCCTCGGGTGCGGCGCTGGTGGAGATCTTCCCGGCACGCGTACGGTACTCGGGCTTCTCAATTGGGTTTAATGTCGCCGGCGCCGTGTTCGGCGGATCCCTTGCCTACGTGGCGACCCTGCTCATCGATCTGACCGGATCACCGATCGCGCCGTCGGTGCTCATCGTCGCCACGGCGGTTCTTGCGTTCATCGCGGTGCGGTCGATGCCGGAAACCGCGCCAAGAACGGCGGCACGGAACGGCGACAGCGGCACCGACGTTCTTACCGGGGTGTCTTCCGATGCGATCGCCACTCCGCGGGACCAGTAGCAGCGGTTTATCCGCAGACTCGGTAGCAGCATCATGTGTGCTGGCCGGCGTGGCTCCCTGACCTGCGAGAGAGGCACGCCGGCCGATCTTCCGCACCCGTGCCCTCGTCTCCGGCGAACTTGTCGTGAGCGGCGCGAGGTAGGTCGGCTCCCCCGCTGGGCTAGCAAACCACCACCATCAGCGTCTTCGGACCGACCAGAATCCCAGGAGTACCTTGCCGCGTGTGGGTTGAGATGATATGTCACATTGCGCCCATGCTGGGGTGTCGACGAGAGGAGCTGGTTGTGGAGAGGTCCGCCAGTGGAGTTCGGCCGATCAAGCCGATGGCCAGCCTGCGGGACCGCGTGGAGAGTGCGATCGCAGCAGCGATCGTTTCTGGGGAGATGGCGCCTGGGCAGTTGTTCTCCGCCCCGACACTGGCTGCCCGCTTCGGCGTTTCGGCAACACCTGTGCGCGAGGCAATGCTCAATCTGGAGAAGCGCGGGTTCGTGGAGGCGGTCCGGAACAAGGGCTTCCGCATCACCGGCGTCAGCGAGCGCGAGCTGGAGGAGATCGTCGAGGCTCGACGGATGCTCGAGCCACCGGCCATGCGTAAGCTCGCGGGCCGCATTCCACCCGAGGACGTACCCCGGCTGCGAGGAATGGCGAACGACATCGTCGAAGGTGCGCGAGCGGGCGATCTGACCAAGTACCTGGAAGCTGACGTGGCGTTCCATTTGGCGCTGCTGGAGCAGCTGGGCAACCGACAGCTCGTGCGGATCGTGTCCGAGCTCCGGGCGCAGACGCGCATGGTAGGTCTAGCCGAGATGGTGGGTACCCGGGAGCTCAGCAAGTCGGCCGCTGAGCACAATCAGCTGCTCGACCTTCTGGAGGCTGGCGACAGCGACGGCGTCGAGAACCTCACCATGCTGCACATCGGGCACGTTCTTGGCTGGTGGGCCGGGTATCCGGAGCGCGACGCCACGGACTGATAACCCGACAACTGACGCCGATCCATACGAGCCAAAGATCGCATTGCATTCACCTGTGCAATGTGACATATTACTTAGCGCTTGGAAGCCTTCCTTGGCCAGGATCCAGGCCGAGGTGCCCACCACTGCCGGTCGGGCCTGGGGCACCGGGATCGGACAGTGCCTGCTCAACCCGATAGATGCCTTTCCCGCTGGCTTCGTGTTCTAACGACATCCCAGGAGGCCGCCGTGGCTCCCCACCACAGTCCCCGCCCCAGCGATCGCATCCCCGCCGAAGAGTTGGAACGTATCCTCGCCGACGCTGCGGCACTCGCCCCGAGCCTCGGTGCCACGACACCGCGGCAGCGTGCCGAAGGCCTAGCGGCCGTGGCGCAGGAACTGACCAAGGCGACCGACGAACTGGTCGACATCGCGGCCGCCGAGACGGGCTTGTCCGAGGCGCGGTTGCGTGGCGAGATCAAGCGGACAGCAGTTCAGCTCTCGCTGTTCGGAGAAGTGCTCGTCGATGGCGGCTATCTGGACGTGCGCATTGATGCCGAAGACCCTGCTTTCGTCCTCGGCCCGCGCCCGGACCTTCGCCGTTACCTGGTCCCGGTCGGGCCAGTGCTCAACTTCGCGGCGGGCAATTTCCCGTTCGCCTTCTCGGTCGTCGGTGGTGACACTGCCGCGGCCTTGGCAGCAGGCTGCCCCGTCGTGGTCAAGGCGCATCCAGGCCATCCCGGCCTGTCATCGCGCACAGCCGAAGTCGCCCGCGAAGGACTCACAAGCGCCGGGCTGTCCCCCAACGCGCTCCAGGTGATCTTCGGACAGGAGATTGGGGTTACAGCGTTGCAAGATGAGCGGATCGCAGCCGGAAGTTTCACAGGTTCGCTACGTGCTGGTCGCCTGCTGGCCGACGTCGCGGCCGCTCGGCGCAAACCGATTCCGTTCTTCGGGGAGCTAGGCAGCCTGAACCCGGTATTCGTCACCGAAGCCGCGGTTGCGGCAGACGGGATCGGGCTTGCCGAGGGCTATGTCGCCAGCGTGTCGGGTTCCGCCGGACAGCTGTGCACCAAGCCGGGATTCCTGTTCCTGCCAACAGGACATGGTCTGGCACGCGCCATCGCCGACGCGGCGGCGAAGATCGGTGAGCACCGTTTGCTCAACCTAGGCACAGGTTCGGCGTTCACCGCCCGGCGCAACGCGATTCTTGCTGCTCGGGGTGTCACGGTGCTGGCCGAGGGCCTGGCGCGGGCCGACGAGCAGGACCAGGTCTGGGTCACTCCGACGATCGTGTCTGTCCCGATCGAGGCCGTCCGCGAACAGCGGGACATATTTCTGGAGGAGTGCTTCGGCCCGCTGTCCGTCGTGGTCGAGTACAAGCCGGGAGACGGCCTGGCGAACCTGGCCGCCGAGCTCTTCGAAGGCAACCTCACCGGTACCGTGCACGCCGCCCCGGGCGACCCGTCGAGCGACCTCTCGGACCTGCTCACGTGGCTGGCAACCGCCACCGGGCGCGTACTTTTCGGTGGTTGGCCGACAGGGGTCGCAGTCACCCCCGCCATGCAACACGGCGGCCCCTGGCCAGCCACGACGAACGATGCCGGAACCTCAGTCGGCACAGCGGCGATCAGCAGATTCCTGCGTTCGGTGACCTACCAAGGCGTGCCTGAACACCTGCTCCCCCCGCCGCTGCAGGAAGCCAACCCCTGGGGCGTACCACAAACTCGCGGAGCAGCCGGTGCCTCGGCGAACTGGGGACAGCTGTCACCCACGGCCGGTCTGGCGGAACGTGTCCTGCCGCAGCACACTGGGTTCTCCCCTTCCGGGGGCTGAGCACGGTGACCGCTTGCCTGGGGCCGAAACAAGCGCCTGTCCGCGCTCGCCGCGGCTCCAGCACCATTCGAGTACCTGCCATTGCCGGTCACACTCGTTCTCGACCGCATCCGGGACCACGTTGTCGGCGTTCCAACGGCTGTCACGATCCGCGACACCGACGGCGAGATCACCTACGCGGACACCGCTGCCGACCAGCTCGCCCACCTCCTGATCACCCGCGCCATCGGTCCGGAGACCGTCGCGGCAGTGTGCACGCGTGCCGGGCCGCGATACTCGCCGTGCGCAAGACCGACGCCACTCATCTCGCGCTGGACCCGTGAGACGCCATGACCACCGGATCAACAAGCTGCCGGCATAGCGACACCCTCCGTTCGCGGGCTCCATGTGCGACGGACCACGAGTTCGATCTTCAGGTCGACAACCCGTTCGCGCGGAAGATCGCAGCGTAAATCTCACGAACGACCGCCTGCTTGTGGGAGTTGTACTCGGTGACATCCTCAGGCCGTCCCGCAACAGCGAGCACCTTCGCCTCCGCGTACCGGTCTCGATCATGCGGGTGAGAACGGAGCCAGTCGCGAAACAGGATGTGCCGGACAGCCTCATCGGCGTCGGGACCGAAGACATGGAGGTTCACCCGCGGACGCTCCAGGCGAAGCATCCGGTGCTGGTACCACGACGGCTCCCGAACCGTGTGCACATACCCAAGACTCTCCAGCGAGGGGATGTAATCCGCTTCGTTGGCTGGATCCGCCACAATGAGGTCGATGTCGACAACGTCCTTCGCCGGCAGACCGGGAACAGCAGTCGAGCCAACATGGCGGATATCTAGCGCCCGCTGCTCGAGCGCTTCTCCGAGCCGGGTGGCGAGCTGCGCGAATCGCCTAGGCCACTCCGGATCGGAAGGAACCACGACAAGCGCCTCCGCGACGGGACACCCTCGAACCCAGGAATTTTCATCAGGGTCACCGTCCGCAAAAACAGCTACCGACGAAGGAAGAGACATCAGGTGACGCTAGCAGATTACGCAGCTTTGATCAGGCAAGGCCTTATCCAATAACCAACGATCGACCACGGTCGCCGAAGTCTCGACTCGTTTCCTGCGGGGAGGGAAGGGAACGAAGCGAACTTCGCTTCCACCCACCCCTCCGCCGGCACTGTGGACCCCGCTCAGCGAGCGAGTCAACACGTCGTGGAAAGATCACCTGGCAAGTACCGGGTCAGCCGGTGGGGGTATCCGATCGTCGCGCTACGCGCCGGGTCTGTGCGCCGTCGACGTGAATGCGGAGCTGGTTGTGGGCAGAGCGTGACATCCATAGCCCCCTTCGCTCGGCTCCCGTCTCTGGCGCATCCGCACCCAGCGCGGCGTGACCCTGACAGCGCTGGCAGAGCCACCGGGATCTCCAAGAGCACGCCGTCAAGGCTTGAGTCGAGCAAGCGTCGTACGGATACTGGCCCCGGCCATCGCTTTTCCGAACGCTGCCGATATTGAGAAAGCGCGCGCTGTCCTCCGTAGCGGTCGACGGGTCGGCAGCTACGGAGGACAGCGACCCGCTGTGAGGCAGCCCGTAAGCGGCGCTGGCCAGCACCAGGTCCACTGCGCCGAGGTCGAAATCACGACCAATCTGGGGCAGCGGCACTGCGATCAGCTTGTCGAACTAGCGCGCAGCAGTGAGGGATTCGGCTTCCAAACCCCGCTGGTGGTCGACGGCCCGGGCGACGTCCTCGTCCAGCAAGTCGTTGTTGATGGCGAAAGCAGCCGCCGCGCCCATGCCGGCTGCGGTGATCACCAGCGCGCGCGGGTCGACGACGTTGCCCACCGCCCAGACTCCCGGGACGTTGGTACGCCCTGTGCGGTCGGTGACCACCCAGCCCATTTCGTCCTTCTCGCAGCCCAGTTCCGTCAACAGGGCGTCTCGGGGCATCATGCGCGGGAAGACGAAGGCGACATCACGGGGTGCGACGTGCCCCTCGGCCAGCTCGATCCCGCGCAGCCTGTCACCGGCAACCACCAGCTGCTTGACCTGGCCCTCGATCAGGCGCACGCCACGGGCGGCCAACTGTTCGCGCTCGTCGTTGGTCAACGCCAAAGCTTGTGGGAAGAGCACGACGTCCTCGGACCACTGCCTCAGCAGCAAGGCCTGGTGCACTGCGGCCGGTCCGGTGCCCAGCACGCCGATCGCCTGGTCCCTGACCTCGTAGCCGTGGCAGTACGGGCAGTGCAGCAGATCCCTGCCCCAGCGCTCGGCCACGCCCGGGATCTCCGGCAACTCGTCGCGCAATCCCGTCGCCACCACCAGCCGACGAGCCGACAGCACCGCGCCACCGGCCAGCCGCACCGCAAAACCGGTCCCACCACGCTCGACGCTCACCACCTGACCGTCGACCAACTCCACCCCGTACTCGGCGGCCTCCGCGCAACCGATCTCCAGCAACCCGGACGGCGGAAACCCGTCCCGGGACAGGAAGCCCTGCATGTGCTCGGCCGGGGCATTGCGCGGCTCCCCTCCGTCGACCACCGCCACGCGGCGGCGCGCCCTGCCCAGCACCAAAGCCGAACTCAGCCCGGCCGCTCCCCCACCAACGATCACCACGTCGTACTCGGCGGATTTCGCTGCACTATTCGTCGCTTCACTCATGTCAAACCTCCACAGCGGCCTTTTGGACCGCGCTGCCTAGGTAACAATTTTTGTTGCCCTTTTTGGGAGACCGCCGTGACCGGGATCCCTGGGGCGGCGGCCCGCGCAAGACCAGCCCGATCTACCCCGCGCGCTCGATCCTCGACTCCTCGGCAGGACCTTCTCGACGCGACCCGCAGTCAGCGAGAGTTCCAGTGCTCCGGCAGGCCGCACGGATCTTCTCCTGCAACTGCGCGTGCAACGAGGTAGGAGCTCGCTCTCCCCCGCATGCGCGAGCCAGCCGCTCCTTGAACTCCTTCGCGATCCCGTATTCGGCACTGCAGGATTCGCAGCACGCCAAATGTCCGCGCAGCAGGTGCTTGCGGGACCGGCTGCACTCGTGGTCCCGGAAAAGCCAGAGCTCGGTCAGGACCTCGTGGCACTTGAGCGCATCCGCGCGGTCGTACCCGGCACCACCCAACGGCATAACTATGTTCGTTTCCTGCCCGTCGCGAGCACGCCAGGACATGCCTCACCCTCTCGTCGATCAGCTCTTGGCTCCCCACAAAGCGGCCCGGCCGAAAGCCTCCGGCGTTCGTTCGCACGCCGCTGCTCGCAGTTCGGATCAGCCGATGTGCGGGGTGAAATCGGCGAGCAACGCCGCCTTCGGCTTGGCACCCACCACTCGGGTGACCTCCACGCCGTTGCGGAACACAATCGTCGTAGGCACGCCCATGACCTTGTAGCGCATCGCCAGTCGCGGGTTCTCGTCGATGTTCACCTTGCCGACCTTGAACTTCTCCGCGTTCTCCCCGGCGATCTCCTCCAGGATCGGTGCGAGCATCCGGCACGGGCCGCACCAGGTCGCCCAGAAGCTGACCACTGTCGGCTTGTCCCCCGCCAACTCCGCGTCGAAGGTGGCGTCAGTGACTTTCACGGTGTTGGTCATCAAAAGTTCCGTTCTCCTCGCATCGCAACGGCCGGCCCCACCGATCACCGGCGGTCGCGTCCAAGCCTGCAGAGTTCGTGGAGCACGGGGCAACCTTTGTTGCTATTTCCGGGAAATGCAGGTGGAATGCGGAGCGTGGCACAACCATCCGCCATCAACCGCAATGAGGTCGTGAGTGCGTAACCGGGCTGGAGCCCGGTGTCCTCGCTCAGGACCTCGTGAACAGTTTGTGTCTCAGGACCTCGTGAACACTGGCTGGCCTGCTGTCTGTGATCATCAGTGGTGGGCGGAACAGGGTTTTCGATGGATCCGGACCTGGTCGCGGCGGTTGCCGCGGTGGCTGGTGGGGACAAGATCAACGTGTCGAGGTTCTGTGCTGAGCACGAGATCTCGCGCACGGTGTTCTACAAGTACGTCAACCGGTTCCGGCAGGAAGGAGCGGCGGGGTTCATCCGCCGTTCCTCTGCCCCGCATCGTCGGCCCACGTCGACCTCAGCGCAGGTGCGTGAGGCGGTAGTGCGCGCCCGCAAGCAGCTGGCTGACGAAGGGCGGGACAACGGGGCCATCTCGATCGGATGGCGGCTGGAGGAGCTCGGGGACGTGCGGGTGCCCTCCCGGGCCACGATCCACCGGATCCTGGTCGATGAGGGGCATGTGACCCCGCAACCCCGCAAACGCCCTCGCACGAGGCGCCGGTTCGAGTACGCCGAGCCTAACGGGTTGTGGCAGGTCGACGGGTTGGAGTTCTACCTCGCCGGTGGTGAGAAGGTGTGCATTCTGCAGATCCTGGATGATCATTCCCGGCTGGACGTGGGAACGTATGCCGCCTCCAGCGAGAACGGCGAAGAGACCTGGGCGGCGTTGCAGCAGGCCTTCGCCGGCTACGGGGTGCCGGTGAAGGTGCTCACCGACAACGGTCTGGCGTTCTCCGGTAAGCACCGCGGGGGCATGGTCGACCTGGAACGCCGCCTGGCCGAGACCGGGGTGCACACGATCGCCTCGTCGCCGTATCACCCCCAAACCTGCGGCAAAGACGAACGCAGCCACCAAACCCTGCGCAAGTGGCTTGACAAGCAGCCCACCCCAGCGACTCTCGATGAACTGCAACTTCTTCTGGAGGAATACCGGGAGATGTACAACAACCGCCGGCATCAAGGCATCGAGGGTCGGACACCCCAGCAGCGCTACGACGCCGCCCCCAAAGCCGCTGCCTCCGGACCGGTCCAGCTCGCCGGTGTCGCCCACCGCCCGGTCACCAGCACCGGCGTCATCGCCTTCTCCGGCTGCTCGATCGTCATCGGCCGCCGCTGGGCCCGCCAGGCCGCTACCCTGCACTGGCAAGGCGACCGCGTCAGCATCATGATCGGCGACACGGTCGTGCGGACGCTGACACTGGACCGCAGCGTCCGCTACCAACGACTCACACCAAAACTGTCCACGACGTCATGAGACATAACTGTCCGTGAGGTCCTGAGACAGGACACCGGGCTGGAGCCCGGTTACGCACTCACGACCTCATTGCCCGAACGGCCGGGCTTGACGGTCAGCAGACGAGTATGGAACGTGGCTGCCCGATGATCAGAACCGGTAGGTGCGGGTGACGGCGATGATGTCGCCGTCTTCGCTCATGCCCGCCAGGACTTCAGGCGGCCGCGGGTGGAAACCCGGGGCGTCGGCCAGGCCGTGCGTTTCATCGATCGCCATGACGCGCACCGGGCCGTCCGCCACGCGCAGGTTGATGTTCACACCTGCGGGAGGCAGGTCGCGGAACACGATCTCGCTCGGCCAGGTCTCGCTGCTCACATCCGCCACCTGCACCGACACCGGGCGGTTGCCCGGTACGTGCGCGGTGACCGCACTAATCGGGCGGTCGAGGCGCAGCACCACCGATACTGCGCCTCGACGGGAGGATACGTGCAGGTCCAGCGCGTCGCCCTGGCGAGTTCCGACGACGTGCGGACCGTCGACGTCGATCGGCTGCGCCGGGCCGGTCCACAGTTCGCCGCTCGCGTAGCCGTCGGGGAGCGAGGTGGCGTTGCGGCCTCTCACGTGGCGCCTCGTCCACTCGGTGGGGTCGGATTCGGCGCTGACCCAGCTCGCTGTCCTGGTATCCGCATTGAACACGTACGCGAGGTGGGAGCGCTGTGGATAACGTGCGTCGAAGCGGTCCACCGCCAGTCCGCCGGCGACGAGTGCGACGACGACTGCCAGCGCGGAAGCCACCATCAGCGCGGCCGATCGCGGGCGCAGTGGGCGGTCCGGGAAGGAGAGCTCGATGAGCGGAAGCAGCAGAAGTCCGAACATGACGATCAACACCGCGCTCGCGCCGCTGAGTGCGAGCCCCATGCCGTTGAGGACGTTGCGGGTCATCGCCGGAAGCACCGCCGCCGCGACCACGGCCCCAGCGGTCACCGGCACGATCGACCAGCGCGGCCGCAACAACGCGACCATCCCGCCGAGCGCGCAGGCCAAGGCGGGCACAGTGAACAGGAACGACAATCCTGGTGCGAACACCGCGCACAGGATCCCGAGCGTTGTCGGCCACACCAGGGCGCCAAGCGCCAACGCCGCCCGGCCGAGCCGGTTGCGCAGCGGCAGGTACCAGCCGAGCAGCACCGAGCCGCTGAGCACGACGAGCGCCGCCTGGAAGAGCAGCGGCCGATGCAGCAGGCCCTCCATCAGCTCGTAACCGGGACGTACCGCTACCAGCAAGGGCCACAGCATCTGCGCCAACAGCACCGAGGCGATGAGCGGAACCGCAGCGGCCAGCACGCTCAACACGACTCTCGGCAGCGAGGCGACCCGCCGCCACCTGGCCAGCGCCACGGCCCCGATCAGCACCAGCGCGGACAGCACGGCCAATGGCCACACCAGCGCGTCCGAGTAGGCGATCGGCACACCCAGGACTCGGAAGTAGATCAGGTCGTGGTCGGACGCGATTCCGCGCAGATCGGTACTCCCGAACGATTGGGCGAGCGCGAGCATGTTCTCGCCGTGGTGTTGCAGGCTGCCCGGTTGGAGGTTCTCGATCGAGTCGCCGGCGGAGTGGTACCACGACGCGCCCTCGATGAACGCGGAGTTCAGACCGACGAATCCGACAGCGGCGAGGGTGGAGAAATCGGTGTAGTTCGGCAACATCCGGTACATCGTGACCATCGCGGAATCACCGCGAGGGTATGGCACCGCAGCTGTGAAGGTCTCGACCAGGCGTTCGTTGCCGGGCGTGGTCTCGAACATCAGGGACGGCCCGCCGACGCCGCGAGCCTCCCAGTTGAGGACCACACCACCGCGGCGGGCAAGTGGATGTTCGCGGGTGAACGCCTCGGCACCCAGCGTGCCATCCTCTTCGCCGTCGGTGATGAGCATGACGAGGTCGTTGCGCAGTGGCGCTCCGGTGCGTAGCGCGCGCGCCGTCTCCAGCATCGCGGCGACGGAAGCACCGTCATCGGCCGCGCCCGGACCCATCGCGGCTGAGTCGTAGTGCGCCGCGAGCAGCACCGTTCCGGTCGAATCGGCACCGGGCAGCGTGGCCACTACGTTGTCCACCCGGCCGAAGGTCGCCAGCCCGCTGTCCGAGAGTGCGCCGACCGCGTGCTGGACCTCGACGTGGAAGCCTTCGGCGCGCAAGCGTTCCACGAGGTGGGCCCTGATGCGGTCGCTCTCCGAACTGCCCAGCGGGCGCGGCGCGGTGGCGATTTCACGCAGATCCACCTGTGCGCGCCCGGCGCTGAATTCACCCGCCGGCGCCGAGACCGCGACGGGCTGCGGTGTGCTCCCCTCGGCCAGCACGGCCACCGTGACGACGACGAGCACCGCCATCGCACTCGCGATCGCGGCCACGACCCGGCGCGGTGTGTTGATCAATTGTCCGGTCACGCGGCGGAATGCTATAGGCGCGGCGGGATTACGCGGAAATGTTTTTTCCAGTTCCGCAAAGCGATTTTCACCGCCGAGTTGCGATCCGCTGGTGCGGACCACGCTGAATGACGAGGCGACGCGCTTGAAGAGCCGGGTATGAACAGGGACACCAGCACCAAGACGATCCCCCTGTTGGCATTCCAATAAGTTCCTGGACCCGGCCACCGACGGCGCGGTGCTGCCGATCCGTCACCTAAACGGCTACAAGATCGGACCAGGAGCACCTGCGCCAGCTCTGGCTGCGCAGCTACGAACCGGCCGCGCTGTTCGATCCTGGCGGCGCACCGGTGCAGCGGCTCAATCAGCCGGTCGTGGGAGCAGAGCGCTCGGATAAGGACTGTCGTTGTCGAGATCGAGCTAGTCGTATATGGGGCCGCGGATCCCGAGAGGCATCGAGCGGTCCTCCACGAGCAGCCCTTCCTCGAAGGCGCGGCGGAAGATGGTCCCTGTGCAACGTCGCCGCCCTCGATACCCCGGTAGAACGCCCAGCTAGCCAGCACCTGGGTGGAGTCGTTCGGTCCGCCGCGGGTGAGCACCCGGACCACCGCCATGTCCGTGAAGGTGAAAATGGCGCCGAACAGCGCCGCCACCGCGACGATCGGCAGCACCAGCGGAACCGTCACCTCGAACATCCGCCGCCAGAAGCCCGCTCCGTCGACGCGCGCGGCCTCCTCGATTTCCCTCGGGATCGAAGGCTCCTCCGGCGAGGCGCAACGGCATCGGCTCTCTCGAGCCGGGGACCGTCAACTCAACCATGCCCTGCACATGATGGCCCTGTCCCAGATCCGCCACGACACCGAAGGCCGCGCCTACTATCAGCGCAAGCGCGCGACGGGAAAGAGCCACAAAGAAGCCATGCGTTACTTGAAAAGGCGACTGTCCGATGTGGTCTACGGTCGGCTTCTCCACGATGCCGAACAGCCACCGCGGGCCTGGGAGGACACTCGGGGACGACTCCATCGTCCAGTGCGGCTGACTGACACCCGAACATCAGCTCTTCGGACGAGCCACTTCCCATACCCGCCAACGACCATCGTGCGCCCGAAAACAAAATCAACTTGACACGCAGAGGCGTCGTTCCCGCTACAGACCCCCGGGCTCCCGTTGAATTGTGGGTGACCGAGAGCGCGGCGAGACCCGGGGAGCCTCCATCACCCGGGGCGGTTCACCCGGGCCTCGCGGTGTGTTGGTTAGTTGGCGCCGCAGAGTGCGTGGTCGATGAGGTCGGCTGTGACGTCCTTGGTGGGGGCTGGCGTACCAGGTTCGGGGATCATGGAGTCGGTGTTGATGGTGATGACGATGCTGCGGGTGCCGTCTGCGCTGATGCCGTTGCGGGTTTTGAAGCCTTGGATGTCGCCGCCGTGGGACCAGGAGCCGCCGCAGGAGTTCGGGACCCACATGATGCCGAGCCCGTATCGGACGCCCGGCCAGGCGGGTTCGAAGGCGGTGGCGTCGACTGTTTTCTGCATCGCGGCGAGTTCCGTGGGGCGCAGGAGCTTGCCGTTGATGAGGGCCTTGAGGAAGGTGTTGGCGTCTTCGGTGGAGCTGATGATTTCGCCGGCGGCGCCGCCCCAGGAAGGGCTGAGAAGGGTGGCGTCGATGGCGGGTCCGTAGGTGGTGTTGGGGTCGTCGATGTTCTCGGGGAATCGTTGGTAGCCGATGGCGTGTGGGTCGGGGATGAGCGGGAAGGTGTCGGGGGTGTAGGTGTCGTGGAGTCCTAGGGGCTGGATGATGCGTTGGTTGGCTTCGTGTTGCCAGGGGTTGCCGGTGACGGCTTCGATGATCATTCCGGCGAGGATGTAGTTGGTGTTGGAGTACATCCATTGGGTGCCGGGGGCGAAGTCGGGCTTGTGCTTCATGGCCATGGCGACGAGTTCGTCGGGGCGGAAGGTCTTGAAGCGGTTGTTCTCGAAGCCTTCTCGGGAGAAGAGGTATTCCATTTCCTGGAGGTATTCGGGAATACCACTGGTGTGTTGGAGGAGTTGGCGGATGGTGATCTTGCTGCCGTCGTTGCCGTTGCCGGTGACGACGCCGGGGAGCCAGTCTTCGACGGTGTCGTCGAGAGAGAGTTCGCCTTCTCCGACAAGCTGCAGGATGGTTGTGGCGACGAAGGTTTTGGTGTAGCTACCGACGCGGAATTTCGCGTCCCATGGGATGGGGGTGCGAGTGTCGACGTTGGCGTAGCCGCTGCGGACCTTGACTTCGCCTTGGGGGGTGTCGAGTTCGGCGAGGACTCCGGGGGCACCTTGCTTGAGGAGTGCGTCGGCGTCGCGTTGCAGGGTGGTGGTATCGGGGTGGGTGTTGCTCGCGGCGGTCGCGACGGTGGCGGTGGTGGCGGTGGTGCCCAGCACCGCGATCATGACAGTCAACGCTGTCAGGGCTCGATTCATGGCCAAAACCGTAGGTAGATGATCGAGGTCCGTCATCGCCCCGCGACGGCAATTTCGCCTACCCCCACAGGGGTAGGCACGAATACCACCAACACCTGACGAAACCCCACCACGAGACGGTTAGCGTGTGGCCGTGCGGGTGAGTCTCAGGCCAATCCTGGTGGACGTGCTTCTGGCTGCAGTGCTGACCGTGTTGACGGTGAACAGCGTCGCCATTCGCGGCGTTGGTCTCGACGAGACGGCCTACGTGCTCGCGGTGCTCACCGCAGCGCCCCTCGCACTACGCCAACGGGCGCCGGTGATCACGATGATGGTGATCTCCGGTGCGTTGGCGGCGTACATACTGGGCTACGGCGAACCTCCCAACGGCGGGGTATGCCTGCTTGTCGGGATCTTCACAGTGGCCACTCTCCGGCCCCGGCTCGTTGCAGCCGGAATGTGCCTGGTGGCGATCGCCGTCATGGCGATCACCTACCTCAAGACCACGACAACGGTCGCCTGGTCGGAGATCCCATCGGCAATATTCCAGACACTCGGGGCGTGGGCGCTGGGTGAGAGCACCAGACGTTGGACCCAACGCGCGGAGCGGCTTGCCGAGGAAGCGACACAGGCGGCAGCCAACGAACGGGTGCGCATTGCCAGGGAACTGCACGACATCGTCGCGCACCACATGTCGGTCATCTCGATGCAGGCGGGGCTGGCCGAGTACGTACTCAAAAGCGACCTGCCCACGGCCCGGAACGCGATCTCCACCGTAGGCGAAACCAGCCGTGAGGCGCTGGTGGAGATGCGTCGCCTGCTTGACGTGCTGCGTGTCGACGACTCCGAGGAATTGGACTACGGCCCGCAACTGGGACTGGGATCTCTCGACGATGTGGTGGAGCGGACGCGCAACGCGGGTCTGCCGATCGAGAAGGTCGTCACGGGCCAGGTCCGCACGCTGTCTTCGGGACAGGACCTGTGCGCCTACCGGGTGGCTCAGGAGTCGCTGACCAATGTTCTCAAGCACGCGGGCCAGACGACGGCGCGAATCCACCTCGACTACGGTAAACGAACGTTCACCCTCAAGGTGACCAACGACGGCACCCCGTCCCGAGCGCACAACGATTCTTCTCGCTCCCACGGTATCCGCGGAATGAGGGAACGCGCCGAGCTCTACGGTGGTGTCCTCACCGCGGAGCCTTCGGAGGAGGGCGGGTTCGCCGTGGTCCTCCGGTTGCCGATAAGCGAGGTCTGATGACAATCCGCGTGCTCGTCGCCGACGACCAGACCCTGTTTAGAGCCGGGCTCGTCGCACTGTTCAACGCTGCGCCAGGACTTGAGGTCGTGGGAGAGGCCGCCGACGGTGCCCAGGCCGTGACACAGGCCGCCAAAACCAGCCCGGAGGTGATCCTGATGGACATCAAGATGCCCGTGCTGGACGGGATCGCCGCCACCCGGCAGATCCTGGCGGCACCTAGCGAGAACCCCCCGCGCGTCGTCGTGCTGACCACGTTCGACATCGCCGAGTACGTCTACACCGCACTCGGCGAGGGCGCCGCGGGTTTCCTCCTCAAGGACACCCCGCCGGACAGGATCATCTCCGCGGTGCACACGGTCGCGGCGGGGGACATGCTGATCGCGCCGCGCATCACCCAGCGGTTGATCGAGACCTACGCCCAGCACCACCAGACGCCGGCTGCCGGGAACCGGCAGTTGACGGAACTCACCGCGCGGGAGACCGAGGTGCTGGGCCTGGTCGGCAACGGACTGACCAACGCGCAGATCGCGCAGCGGCTGGTGCTCAGCGAAGCGACGGTCAAGACCCATGTGAAGCGGATGATGGGCAAGCTTGGCCTGGCCAGCCGGGCGCAGGCTGTCGTCGTGGCTTACGAGACCGGTCTGATCGTGCCCACCGCGATGAGCAACGGACCGAGGAAGTAGCGGTGGCCTGTTCTCCCGGGCATCCCCGCGTCCGCTCCTCTCGCGTGCGTCGCCGTGCTGGACACCATGCCTGTCCCGCTCAGGATCGGGCGTGAGCGCATCCCTCCGCGTTTCCACATCGGTATGTCGGTAAAATCCGCTACCCACAGCGCATTCCGTCCCGCTGCGGCGAAGTCCCGGTTAACCAGACCACCGGCCCGTACGCCGTCGTCGCCTGGGATCGTGGTTCGTTTGGTCTTGCTGCGCACGACGCCGGTGATGCCCAGTTCACGCATCAACCACTCCACGGTACACCGGGCCACATTGATTACCTTGCCGTGTAACGCATTCCAGAGTTTACAGGCCCCGTACACCTCGTAATTGCTTCCACACCAGGGTGATCTCGGCCTTGAGTCCTTCGTCGCGTGCCGCCCGCACCGAAGGCGGCCGGGTCGTGGTGGCGCAGTAGGTGCTCGGGGCGATCGCCACGCCTGCCTCACGTTCTCGCCGTCCTTGCTGTACATGTGCACCCTCCGCATACGTGGCAGCTGTGGCACGTCGGGTCGGAACGCTAAGGAGACCGGCGCACGTCGAGGAGTCCTCGGCTGTCTCAGCCTGAGACAAGCGGGCTGATGAGCGGCAACGGCAACATCCCCAGGGTCCGAGCGGCCGATCGCTGCCGCCGCACCGGTTCAGCAGGAAGGACTATGCCCTTGTATTCGCAGAAGATCACTAATTTCTGGCGGGCGACCTTCCTGAGCGGCGAGGTCATCTACAGCGACAACGTCTTCTGCGTCGTCAGCAACCCCTAGCTGAGCGAGAACCACCGGGTCATGGTGCTGGAGACGTCCGACGGGAAGGTCGACGCGGTTCAGACACCGACGCTAGCCGAGAGGCCAGGCTTTCACAGGGTCAAGAGCTGTCCGAGCCGAGCTTCCGCCAGAAGTTGACGGAGGCCGGGGTAACCCTTCACAACGCGGACTACCTGTTCTACTTCACCGACGCCGAGAAGGACACCCTGCTGTGGGAGGACACCGCGGACGGCGTGCGCCAGCTGACCGAGCACGACGCCGCCGTCTTCTCCGAATTCGAGTCCTCCTCGTCGGAGCAGGACCTGGACGACGCGTACGTAGATTTCGACCACTGGACGGTGTTCGGCGCCCTCGATCAGGACCGCCTCGTCAGCGCTGCCAGCACCTATCCGCGGGAGAACGCCCCGATCGCAGACGTCGGCATCCTCACGCTGACGCCCTTCCGCGGGAAGGGCCACGCCCGCCGGGTCGTGCGGCCGATCAGCAAGCACGCCAGCGAACGGGGCTACGAACCCCTAGTACCGCTGCCAGCTCGACAACCACGCGTCGACGTCGCTGGCAAAGGCGGCGAGCCTGAAGCTTTTCGGCAAGTGGGAAGTGACCTCACCGGACTCCGCGCACTGAGCACGGCCGAGCGTCGCGACAGGCGCATCGGCGCCGTGTCACACCGGTAGCAGAGCCATCGCCGAGACAAGCACCAGGAGCATTGCGGCGAAGCGAATAAACACTGCGGCAAGCACGCTGGCGACCATCAGCATGACAGCGGGAAAGCCGCCGAGGATCGCCATTCCGAGGGCCTCGTCCGCGTACAGTCGCACGATCTGGCTACGTAGGGGTCCGATCGAGTCATACCCCTGCAGGTTCCGGACCTCGACGGCTGTCACCGCGGTGGGGAGGAATGCCAGCACAGCAGAGCCGAGAAGAATCGCGATGCCAGGATGAGCCCGCGAGGCTTTCTCTCCACTTCCACCGCGGGCTCCTCACCGAGCGCCGAGGCCATCGACCGACGGCTCCCACTGTGTCAAGCAGTAGGGCACGAGCGCTCTGCGCCACACCTCGACTGTTCCAACTACGAGCCTCCACCCTTCCCTCCTACGGCGACCGCCAGCTCGGCGACGCGGCGGACTTCGGGGCGGGGATGGCTGTTGAGCACAGCGAGCTCCAGCGGGACATGCGCGGCGCGGGTGAGGGGGATGGCGCGAGTACCGGGGATGGGGCGTCGGGCCGTGGACTCCGGTATCAGGGCGAAGGCTCGGCCGTCGGCGATCAAGTATGAGCGGGCGCCGACGAGCTGGGGTGGGCCGGCGAGGAGGAGCGGGGTGAGTCCGCGGTCGGTGCAGATGCCGACGAGGTGGTCGAAGTAGGTCGCGTGTCGATCGCGCGGCCAGAGGAGGACGGGGAGGTCGCCGAGTTCGGCGAGGTCGATCACGTCCCGGTCGGCGAGCGGATGAGTGTCGGAGAGCAGGGCGTAGACGTCCTCGACCCCGATGGCCTGGGTGTGGTAGCCATCAGGGGCCTCGAGAAAGCGGCCGATGCCGAGATCGGCGGTTCCGTTGAGGAGGGCGTTCACCACATCGCCGGTCTGCACCGGGACCTCGACGACGGACACCTGCGGCAGCTCCGTTTCCGCCCGGCGCAGCAATGCCGGGAGCAACCGGTCTACGACGCTCGGGCTGGCGGCGACGCGGACTTCGCCGTGCGGCTCGCGAGCGAGCTGGCGCGCGCGTTCGGTGAAGGCGCGCGCGGCCGAGAGGGTGTCCTTGGCGTGGGTGAGCAGCTCGGCGCCCACCGCCGTGAGCGCGACGCTGCGCGTGGAACGGTCGAACAGGGAAGTGCCGACCAGGCGTTCGAGGCGCTTGATCTCCTGGCTGATCACGGGCTGGGTGACGTGGATCCGGGCGGCCGCTTTTCCGAAGTGCGCCTCGGCCGCGACAGCGACGAACGCCTCCAGCTGACGCAGCGAAATATTCATAGCGTGAGGCTATCAAGCATGTCCAAATTAATGCTTGAATGGAATGAATTGGCGCTCTTAGTCTTGCGGCACAGGCGAGGTCCGCCGGGCGAAGCACAAGGGAGTCCTTTCAACTATGTTGCGCCATCTGCACACCGAGTCCATCGCCGTCTCCGCAGCCGTCCGGGAGGCTGTGGAGCGCGGCCGTCCGGTGGTCGCCCTAGAGTCGACGATCTTCACGCACGGTCTTCCCCGCCCGCGCAATCTCGAGGTCGCACTCGAGGCCGAGCAGCGGCTCCGCGACGCTGGCGTGGTGCCCGCGACGATCGGGATCGTCGACGGTGTGCCGACCGTGGGCCTGACCGCGGCCCAGATCGAGCGGCTGTCGCTCGATGACGACGCCGTGAAGGTGAGCGTCAGGGACCTGTCGATCGCGGCTGCGAAGGGCCTCAACGGCGGCTCGACCGTGGCGGCGACCGCGCTGCTGGCTCACCGGGCCGGGGTGCGGGTGTTCTCCACAGGCGGCATCGGGGGTGTTCACGAGGGAGCGGCGCAGACCTTCGACGAGTCGGCCGACCTGGTCAGCCTCGCCGGGGTGCCGATGGTGGTCGTGAGCGCGGGAGCGAAGTCGATCCTCGACATCCCCGCCACGCTGGAGCGGCTGGAGACACTCTCGATCCCGGTGGTGGGCTACCGCACCACGGGCTACCCCGGCTTCTACGTGGTGGACTCCGGCCACACCGTGGACTTCTCCGCCGACTCGCCGTTCGAAGTCGCCACGATCGCGGCCGCCCAGACCGCGCTCGGCCTGCCTGCGGCACTGCTGGTGGCCAACCCGGTTCCAGCCGACGAGCAGCTCCCAAAGGAGGTGCACGACGACGTCATCGCCCGCGCGTGGGTGGCCGCCCGCGAGCAGGGGATCGCCGGGCACGACACCACTCCGTTCCTGCTCGACTTCCTCCACACCGCGACTGGCGGGCGCAGCCTCGAGGTGAACATCGCCATCTACCGCAACAACGTCGACCTCGGCGCCCAGATCGCCACCGCGATGACATGCTGAACGCGACCGGAAGCAGGCGAAAGCTGGGTGTCATCGGCGATCTCGTCGAGGACGTCGTGGTCTGGCAGGCCGAGCCGCTCCGGCACGGCAGCGACACGCGTGTGCAGGTGCACCGGACGCGCGGCGGCAGCGCCGCTAATGTCGCCGCGCTGGCCGCCCCGCACTACCCCACGGTCTTCCTCGGGTGCGTGGGCGCCGACCCCACCGGGGACGGCCTGGTCGCCGACCTCGAGAACGCCGGGGTGGCCGTGCGGGTGCAGCGGCGCGGGCGCACCGGGACGATCGTGGTGCTAGTCGACGAGCAGGGAGAGCGGACCATGCTCCCGGATCGCGGAGCCGCCGTGGACCTGCGAGCGGTGGACCCGGACTGGACCGCCGATCTGACGCACGTGCACATGCCCGCGTACACGCTCGTGGTGGAGCCACTCGGCGGCTCCGCCCTGGCGGTCGCCGACCAGGTGCGCGCGGCGGGCGGCACCGTGTCGGTGGACGCGTCCTCGACGGCGCTGATCCACGACTACGGTGCCGCCGAGCTGCTGAGACTGCTGGCCGCGATGCGGGTGCGCTACCTGTTCGCGAACCGAGACGAGGCGCGGGCGCTGGATCTCTTCGGTTCCGGCAGATCCCTGGTGCCCGACACAGTCGTCGTCGCCAAGAACGGTCCGGGCCACACCGTCGTGCTCGCCCCCGACGCGGCCCCCCTCCAGGTGCCGGTGCCGCCGGTGCCCGTCGTGCGCGACCTCACCGGCGCGGGCGACGCCTTCGCCGCCGGCTTCCTCGCCGCGACCTGCGCGGGCGCCGCCCTCCCGGCGGCGACCGAGGCGGGTCACGCGAACGCCGCTCGCGTGCTCGCGAACCCCGGCGCCATCACCTCCTGACCGATCCCCCACGAGAGAGAACGTTCAATGACGAACGTACCGACCTCCACGCCGACTCCTGTGCGGGTGGGCAAACTGCTGGCTGCGATGCTCGCCGCCACCATCACCTTCCAGCTCGCCGCCACGATGCTCAACCCGGCGGTGGGCGACATGCAGACCCGGCTGAACGCCACGGCGGCGGAAGTGGGCACGCAGGCCACCGTCTTCTTCATGGCGGCCGCACTCTTCGGCCTGTTCCTCCCGAGGCTCTCCGACATCATCGGCCGGCGGCCGCTGGTGCTCGGCGTGCTCCTGGTGACGATCGCGGGCACCGTGCTCGCGCTGCTGGCCCCCTCGATGCCCTGGCTCTACGTCGCCCGCGGGCTGCAGGGGATCAGCGGCGTGCTGGTCCCGCTCGCGCTGATCATCATGCGCGACGCCGTGCCGCCGGAGCGGTACGGGCTGTACATGGGCATCATCACAGGGGTGAACGGAGGCGTCTCGGGAGTCGACGCGATCCTAGGCGGCGTGATCGTCGACCGCATGGGCTATCGCGGCGTCTTCGTCGCGATGCTGATCGTCGCGCTGGTCTGCTCCGGGCTGGTCTGGGTCTGGCTGCAGGACAGCCGTCCGTCGCCGGAGGCGAGGATGGACTGGTGGGGAGTCGGCTGGCTGTGCGCCGCCATCGGATTGCTCACGGTGGGCGTCTCCGACGGCGGAACCCACGGCTGGCTCTCGCCGCGGACGCTGTCGATCATCGGCGCCGCAACGGTGTGTTTCGCGATCTTCGCCGTCGTGGAGCGACGCACCGCGATGCCCCTGGTCCCTCTCGACCAGATGCGCGACCGCGGCACGTGGGGTCTGCTGCTGACCACCACGCTGACCCTGGCCGGTGTGTTCGCAGCCATCAACTTCGTCGTCCCAGCCCTCGCCCAGAATCCGGACGCCGGGTTCGGAATGAACGCCAGCACCACCTCCCTGCTGTACCTGACGCCGTACGCACTGGTGGGCTGGCTGGTGGCACCGTTCGTGGGCCGGCTGGCCCCGCGACTGGGATACCGGCTCATGCTCCGCATCGGCCTGCTCGGCGGGACGGTCACCGTGGTGCTGATGTACCTGGTGCACACCTCCCCGTTAGTGCTCATGGCCTGCGCTGTCCTGCTCGGGATCACCTACGCCGGCACGACCAACATCATGCTCGCCGGCCTCGGCGTAGTGCTCGCCGCCAAGGACAACCAGGGCGTGCTGCCCGGCCTGAACTCGGCCGCCTTCAACGTCGGCGCCTCCCTCGGGGTCGCCTTGCTAGCGCCGATGGTCACCGTCGGCAGCCCCGCCGGGAGCTCCTCAACGGCGGGATACACCGCTGCCTTCGCCGCCGCGGTCGTGATCACCTGCCTCGCCTTCGCCGCTTCGTTCTTGCTTCCGGCGCAGAATCGACCGGGTGAGAAGGTCTGAACCGGCGGCTTTCCAACGACCCAGGCACCGAGCGGCTGACCCTCGAAGCCTCTGGTCCGCAACCCGGTGTGCCGCATATCCACGGAGAACACCGAACCCGCCTCCCGTTCGGCGCCGTCGGCGAGCCTCTAGCGTGAGGTGGTGGCGAAGAGCGTCAAGAGGTGTCAACACAGGCGCTGACTTGTGTCGCTTCCGGCTGAATACTGACCTCTTGGTTCCGCCTGGGTTCGAGTGCTTGTCGCAACACACCTGATCATGAAGGGCGTGTTGATGGCGAGGCGTGGACCTAAGCGCAGGTTGGATCTGGAGTCGGAGTATTGGCTGTTGCTGGCTTCCGGGGCGGGGACCGTCGAGGCGTGTCGTGTGTTTGGGAATCGGCCGCAAGACCGGCTACCGGTGGCGGGCGGAGAACGGCGGGCTCCGCCCGCACTACTGGCCGAGGACGCCTGGTCGAACAGGTACCTGTCGTTGCTGGAGCGACAGGGCATCGCCACTTTGCACGGTCAGGGTCTGGGCGTTCGGGCGATCGCAGCTCGCCCGGGACGCGCGCCGTCCACGGTCGGCCGTGAGCTGCGCCGCAACACCCTCTCGCACGACCGGGGCGTCTACGACGACGACCTGGCGCACGCGCCCGGAAGCGGGCCCGCCGGCCGCGCCGATCGCGTCTGATTCTGTGGGGCTCGTTTATTCGAAACGAGCCCCAGCTCCAGAAGTAGATCTGCGACCATGCTCGGGTGATCGTGTCGCTGCTGTACAAGGTCACCCGACGACTGCTCTCCGTTCCCGCAGTACTACTGCGCCGGGACACCACGAAGGACGCCGAACTGCTCGTCCTACGGCACGAGAATGCGGTGCTCCGACGCCAACTCCAAGCACCCCTGCGGTACGAACCCGCCGACCGGCTGTGGCCTTCCGCCCTGTCCTCGCTGATCCCCCTCCGCCGCTGGGCGCAGGTCTTCCCAGCCACGCCGAGCACTCTGACGGCCTGGCACCGCAAGCTGGTGGCCCGACGGGTGGGACCATTCCGATCGGCGCCGACCTGGACGACCGCCCACGAAGCCGGCCATCAAGAAGCTCGTGCTACGTCTCGCCCGCGAAAACAGCGGATGGGGACACCACCGGATTCAGGATGAACCGGCCCGGCTTGGACACCCGACCACCACCTCCACCGTCGGGGAAACCCTGCACGCAACCGACATCGATCCGGCCCCGCACCGCAGTGACCCGACCTGGCGCGAATTCCTGTCCGCACAAGCCACCGACATGATCGCCTGCGACTTCTCAAGCATCGACACCATCGGCCCACAACGCCTGTACGCCCCGGCCTTCCTAGAACACCGCACGCGGCGCCTGCACATCACCGGCGTCACCGCACACCCGACCGCCACCCGGGCTACTCAGCAAGCACGCAACATCGCCGCCAACCTCGGCACACACATGGACTCACTGCGCTTCCTCATCCGAGACCGCGACAGCAAGTACACCGACGCCTTCGACGCGGTGTTTCAAGCGGAGGAAATCGAGATCATCAAGACGCCGGTGCGAGCGCCGCGAGCGAATGCGCACTGCGAGAGAGTGATCGGCAGCCTCCGTCGAGAAGTCCTCGACCACGTCCTCATCCTCGGTGAGGCCCACGCGCGCCGCGTTCTTGCCGAGTACCGGCGGCACTACAACAGGCACCGCCCCCACCAGGCCGGAACCAGCTCCCACCCGAAGCCCAGGAGCAACCGCCCCCGGTACAGGAATCGCGCACCCGCCACGTCCTACGCACCCGCATCCTCGGCGGCGTCACCAACGAGTACCGATACGCCGCTTGAACAGCAAGGATGAATATTCGAGCCCCACACGGTAGTGAGCCGTGGTCGATCCCGCGCCTTTGTCCGGCAGACAGCCCAAGGCCGTGCGCAACGCGCTCGCGGTCCTGGAGGAGGTCGTCGCGGCGGGCCGGGTGTGACGGCCAAGGAGATCTCCGTGGCCCTGAAGATGCCGCCCGCGACGACCTACCGGCTACTCAACCTCCTCGTCGGCGAGGAGTACCTGGCGCGGCTGCCGGACCTGCGGGGGTTCGCGCTCGGCCGCCGGGCGCGACGCCTGTCGCTTCCGCTCACGCCCAGGCCCTGCGCCGCCGCCCGCGCGGTGGTCAACCTCGTGCGCCAGCAGTTGCGCTGGGGTGTGCACCTCGCCTCCTACACCAGCGGCCGCGTGCTGCTCGTCGACGTCGACCCGGACCACCCGCCGGCCGAGGAAGCCCTGCTGGCCCAGTACCCGTACGCGTCGGCGGTGGGCAAGCTGTTGCTCGCCGAACAGCCCGACTGGCGTGCGCTGGTACGCGACCTGCGCTCGTTCACCAACGCACCAGCACGGCGAACTCCACGCCGACCTGCTCACGATGCTGCAGCAACACGGCCGGCAACTCGGGCCGTTGGTGGCCTGACGACACTTCACGGGAGGTGGCCGATGCGCCCGGACATCGAACGGTCGTGGCGACGCGCACAGCTGCACGGCGTGCGGCCGGAATCCCCCGGCGACTCGCTGAGGTGTCAAGAGAGGCTTGCCCGAACGGTACGCTGCCGCTGCGTGCCCAGTCCGTCGATCTCGATCCTCATCTCGTCGCCGTCGCGGAGGTAGGGGAAGCGCCCCGAGAGCGCGACCCCCTCCGGTGTGCCAGTGTTCACGACATCGCCCGGTTCCAAGACCATGTACTGACTGAGCTCGCGGACAATCTCAAGCACGGGGAAGATCATGTCCGCGGTCGTGGAGTCCTGGCGCGGCTCGCCGTTGACGAAGGAGCGCAGACGGAGTCTCTGCGGGTCGATCTCGTCGGCGGGGACGAGCACGGGGCCGAGCGGGTTGAACGTCTCCGCGCACTTGCCCTTCGACCACTGCCCGCCGGAGAGGTCGAGCTGGTACTCGCGCTCCGAGACATCGTTCGAGACGGCGAATCCGGCAATCACGCCGCGGGCCGCGTCCACGGACGCGAGGTACCCGGCGGGCTTGCCGATGACGACGGCGAGCTCCACCTCCCAGTCAACCTTCTCCGCGCCGGGCGGCAGGAGCACGACGTCGTCCGGGCCGACGATCGTGTTGGGGTGCTTGAAGAAGACGACGGGGTGTGCGGGCGGCTCCGACCCCGACTCTGCGGCGTGCGCCGCGTAGTTCTGGCCGATGCAGATCACCGCGGCCGGGCGCGCGATCGGCGCTCCGACGCGCAGCCCGTCGACGTCCGCCGCGTCCAGCTCGCCCCGTCCCAGGGCCGCACGCACGCGCGCGATCCCGTCGGCAGCGAGGAAGGCGCCGTCGATGTCGCCGGTGATCGGGGCGAGGTCGCGCACGACTCCGTGGTCGTCGCGCACAAAGGGGCGCTCCTCGCCTGGCTCTCCGAGTCGCATGAGTTCCATGAGTTCTCCTCCCGCCCGGCTCAGCGCGCCGATGCGGCTTCGGGGTTGACGATCGCGGGGACGTTCTCGCCCGCGAGGAAGTCGACGATGTTGCGGGCGGCGTGCACCGGCAGATCCTCCAGCGCCTGCGGCGAATACCACGCGGCGTGAGGGGCGAGCAGGACGTTCGGGGCCTGCCGCAGCGTCGTATCGGCAGGGAGCGGTTCCACCGCGAAGACGTCGAGGGCGGCGGCGCCGATCCGGCCCGCTTCGAGCGCCTCGACGAGCGCGGACTCGTCGATCAGCGGCCCGCGGCACGTGTTCACGACAATCGAGCCCGGCTTCATCGTCGCGATCGCGGCGGCGTCGAGGAGGTGCCACGTCTCATCGGTGAGCGGCACGTGGAGCGTGAGGACATCAGCCGCCGCGATGGCCTCCTCCACCGACACCGGCACGCAGTCGGCGGCGCGGATCGCCTCGTCCGGCGCGTACGGGTCGGCCACGAGCACGCGGAAGCCGAGGGCCCGGCAGCCGCGCGCCACGAGCGAGCCGGTGCGGCCGAAGCCGAGCACGGAGACGGTCGCACGGGAAGGACGCACCGCCATGGGCTGCGCGGCGACGGCCAGCCACTGGCCGGCCCGGACGGCGCGATCGTAGGCGGGCAGGCCGCGGCACTGCGCCATGATCATCGCGATCGTGTGGGAGGCGACCTCCTCGACGCAGTAGCTCGGAGTGTTCGCCACCACGATCCCCCGCTCGGTCGCGGCAACCACGTCGATCATGTCGTAGCCGATGCCGAGGCGGCTGATGATCCGCAGACACGGCATGCGGTCCATGAGCGCCCCGTCAATCCTGCGCCACTGCACGATGAGCCCCTCCGCCTCGGCTCCCAGAGCGGCGAGGGTGTCCGCGTCCGTATCGGGCGCACGTTCGGTGCGCAGTCCCGCGCCTCGCAGGGTCTGCTCGGCCGCATCGCCGGGCAGGTCGCAGTCGGTGACGAGAATGAAGGGCTCAGCCATGCTCCAAATGCTATATTATCTAGCAACAGTCGATCAAACAATTCCCGTTCAACCTCATGTGCCATAGCGTTTCCGTGTGGCTGTTCGCCGCGCTCGTCACCGGGGCCAGTTCCGGAATCGGAACCGCCGCCGCCCTCGAACTCGCCCGTGAAGGCATCGGCGTGTGGATCACGTACGCCGGCCGCGAGGCCGAAGCCGCCCGGATCGCGGCCGAATGCCGGGCGGCCGGAGCACCGAAGGCCCATGTCTCGCATCTCGATCTGCGCGCCCCGGCTTCGATCACGACGCTCGTCGCCGAGGTCGACGACGCCTGGGGGTCGCTGCACGTCCTCGTGAACAATGGCGGCGTCTGCCCGTACACGCCCTATCCCGAGATCGGGATCGAGGAGTGGGACGGAGTCATGGAGACCAACGTGCGCGGCACATTCCTCCTCACGCGCACGGCGCTGCCGCTGCTGCGCGCCGCCGACGGCGACCGATCCGTCGTCAACATCTCGTCGAGCGCCGGCCAGGTCGGTGCACTGCAGACGGGCATGCACTACGCGGCGAGCAAGGGCGCGCTCCTGGCCCCACCCGCAGCTTCGCCCGGCACCTCGCCTCCGAGGGCATCCGGGTCAACGCCGTCACACCGGGGCCGGTCGCCAGGCCATCACGAACCAGCTCACCGAGGACGCCCACGCGGCCCTCGAGGGATCCATTCCCCTCGACGATCGCGACCTTCGACGTCGTCGACGGGCCCGTCTCCCGCGCGTCGAATTTCAAGGCCTGACCGGTCAGGCCGCGGACGCTTCGCGGAGCCCCGTCCGAGGCGTCCGAGGCCCGATGCCGTAGCGCCGCGCCCTACGCGCGGCCGAACCGCTCCCGGAGCCCACGAGCGACGGAGACGTCTCCGAACGACGACGTCCATCCTCCGTCCACCGCGATCGACTGGCCGGTGAGATACGGCGCCTCGTCCGAGAGGAGGAAGGCGGCCACGGCGGCGACCTCCTCGGCTCGGGCGATGCGCCCCATGGGCGGCCCCTCGGCGAGCGCCCGCTCGGCCGCGTGCGGATCCGGAGACGCGGCGATCTGCGCCTCGAGATGAGGCGTGCGCACCCCTCCCGGAGCGACGGTGTTCGCGCGGATGCCGAGGCCGCCGTACGTCGCCGCAACGCTGCGGGAGAGCGCATCGATCCCGCCCTTGGTGAACTCGTACGCCGCGTGGTCGGGGTGCGCGGCGCGCCCGTGGATCGAGCCGACGTTCACGATCGCGCCCGACACGCCCTGATCCAGGAAGGACGACACCGCCGTCGCGCACCCCCACATGTATCCGAGGCCGTTGATGTCGACGATCTCACGCACGGCCGCCTCGTCGAGCGCATGAAGGGGCGTCCTGCGCGTGATCCCCGCGTTGTTCACCCAGCCGGCCATCGGCGCGCGGGCGATCGCCGCGGCGGCCGCGCGCTCGTGCGCGGAGCGATCGGAGGAGTCTCCCTCCACGACCTCCGCGCAGATTCCCGCCTCGACCGACTCTGACCCGTGCGTGCGCTCGAGACCGACGACGATCCATCCGTCGCGCGTGAGCCGCTCCGCGATCGCTCTGCCGATGCCCTTGCGGCTGCCGGTGACGACCGCGCTGCGGCGGCGTTCCCGCTCTCCTGCCGGGTCCTGTCCCGTCATCGGCATCCTCCCTCGAATTCGAAGACCGCGGGATCCAGCCCGAACCCCACCCCAGGACCACCAGGCGGCCGCACGCCTCCGGCGAACTCGGGGCCGCCGACGATGAACGATGGCGCAGGGTCGTACGGGTTCCTCCCTCGTGCGAAGGTCTCGACGCCGATGCCGAGATGTGCGGTCACCTCGGGGTAGACGTGCCCCGAGACGGGGATGTCGCGCTCGCCCGCCCACCCGATCATCTCGCGGGCGGGCGTGATGCCGCCGATGGCCACGACGTCGAGCCGGAGCACGTCGACGGCGCCTCCATCGACGAGTGCGCGGAGCACAGCCGGGTCGGTGACCTCGTCCCCCACCGACACGGGGAGTCCGCTCTCGCGGCGGATGCGCGCGCAGCCGGTCGCGTCCTCGGGGAGCAGCGGGTCCTCCAGCCACGCGAGCCGGGGATCCCCCCACTGTGCGATCTCGGCGAGGGCCGCGTCGGCGTCGCGCCACCCGAAGCCGACGTCGACGACGAGGCCCGTCCCGTCGGGGAGCTCCGCCGTGAGGAGGGCGATGAGTTCGCGCATGTAGGCGGGATCGGCCACGCGGGAGATCTTCACGAGAGTCCAGCCGGGCGCCTGGACGAGGACCTCGTCGGCCACCTCGCGCGGCGACCGGCCGGGGGTCGGGTACGCCGCGACGAGCATGGCGTCGCGCGGGCCGTCGCCCGTGCCGAGCATCCGCCACAGCGGCATTGCCGCACGACGCGCCGCGATGTCCCACAGCGCGATGTCGACGAGTCCGATGGCCCGCCGTACGAGCCCCACGCGGCCGACGATGGCGCTGCCCCGCAGCATGCGCTCCCACGCCGCCTCCGGGTCGTCGGCGTCGGCGCCGAGGGCGTGCGCAGCAACGAGCCGGTCGACGATCTCGGTCATGGGAGCCTCACGGGACAGGCAGTACGCGACCCCGGTGACGCCGTCGGCGTCGGCGACGCGCACGGCGCTGTATTCGCGCCGGGTGACCGTCATCGCTCCGAGCTGGAGCGGCGCGGGCAGCGGGAGAACGGCGGTCGCGCTGTCGACGCGCTCGATGGCGGTCATTCGGGCTTCTTCGCGAGCGGGATGCCGTAGTCGACCATGAACCCTCCGTCGACGTAGAGGGTCTGCCCGTTCATATAGCGGGCCTCCGACGACACGAGGAAGCCGACCGCGGCCGCGATCTCGGAGGCGTCGGCGAGGCGCCTGGCCGGGATGCGCGCGAGGATCGTGTCGAGGTCGAGCGTCCCGGCCTCGACGCCCTGCCGGAACACTCCCGTGTCGACGTAGCCCGGGGCGACGGCGTTGACGCGCACGCCGCGGGCCGCCCATTCGGCGCCTGCCGTCGCGGTGAGGCCGATGACGGCCGCCTTCGTCGTCGCATAGGGGGCTCGCCCGGCCGAGCCGCGGGACGAGATCGACGAGATGTTGACGATCCGCCCGCCGCCACGCGCGAGCATCCGTCTCCCTGCCGCCTGCAAGCAGGAAAAGACGCCGTGGAGGTTGACGTCGACGACCGCCGACCATTCCTCCCACGTGAGATCCTGCAGTCCGCGGTGCCGCTGGATTCCGGCGTTGTTGACGAGGACCTCGATCGGGCCGGCGTCCGCCTCGATCTCGCAGAAGACGCGATCGACGGCGCCATGGTCGGTTACGTCGAGCTCGCGCCAGAGGATCCCGGCGGGGTTCTCCCCCTCCGTGAGGCCCGCGACGCGATCGGCCGCGACGACCCGGTAGCCGTCCGCGGCCAGCCGCTGCCCGATCTCCCAGCCGATCCCTGCGGCGCCTCCTGTGACGACGGCGACGGGTCGTTCATCCATCACGTGCATGCCTCCTCGTTCTCGTTCCCCTGGTGTCATCCTTCGATCACGCTCCGCACGAGCGCGGTCGCGTGTTCCTCCAGCCGCGCGAGCGATCCGGCCGCGAGCGGCGTCTGCCACGCCTGGTAGGCCCCGCGTTCGTAGGCGTCGTCGCTCGGCAGGTACACAAATCCGGGGCCGTTGCAGAGGTTGCCGACGACGACCGCGTGATCGGGGAACCGCTCGCGCAGGGTCATCTGGAAGCGCGAGTACGCCTCGCCTGGGTGACCGACGAACACGGCTCCGCCGAGCCGCCACACCCAGACCGGGTGCTCGACGGTCGGCCCCGCGATGTAGCCGTCGCGCAGGTTGCGGGCGCGGGCAAGGCGCTCCTCCCGGCTGCGCGGGTCGATGCCGGCCCACTGCCGTTCGAAGTCCTCGATCGACGGCAGATCTACGAGGTCGAGCGTCACAGACCCGGTCACGGCCCTGACCGTCTCATCGGCCGCGACCGGCGTCGCCTCCCACATGGCCAGGGGCGCGCCGGACTCGACGATGCCCGTCAGTTCGAGCGACGAGCGTGGGGGCGGCAGCGTCGCGAGCGCCGAGAGCACCGCGTGACCGAGCGCCTCGCCGTGCCGGTCGGCCACGGCGAGATCGCCCGTGTATTGCTCGCGGGGCGCCAGCTCGCCGGACGCTCCCTGCACGAACGCACACGGTGCCCCTGTCGCCTCCTCGACGAGGTCGCGCATGGCACCCACGTAGTCAGGCGAGAGGAGCCGGTTCTGCCAGCTGAGGCTGGTCGGATGGCACGCGTAGTTGACGATCGTGCCGATGATCGCTCCCTCGGCATCCGCGATCCGCCCGACGTGCACGGTGTCGTCCGCCGCGAGGTGCGGCGTGTAGCCGACGAGCGCCCGCCCGTCGACGTCGAGCTCGCGGTTCCCCGCGAGTGCGCAGCGGCCCGTTGCCCATTCCAGGCGAGTGGGGCGCAGTGCGGCGAGCGCCTCCGTCGCCGCATCCGAGGCGGCGACGGCGAGCGCGTCGAGATAGCCGGGGATGAGGTCGCCGCCCTCCTCGTGCGCGTCCGCCGCGCACATCACGGCGCCCGCGTGCGTGTGCGACAGCGCGATGACGAGTCGCCCTGGTGCGAGGCCCGTTGCCGCGAGGACGCGGCTACGCAGCGCCCACTCGTCGTCGACGCGGCGCCACCACGTCGCGTCGATCGCGATGAGCACGAGGGGCTCATCCGCGCCGCGGAAGGCGAGCGCGGTCAGCGTCATGCTGCGATGCTGACCCTCCGCGACGTTCCAGTCGGCGGGCCCCCAGTTGCGAGCGCGGATGCCGACGGGCGGATCGACGATGCGGCGTGCGACCGCGGCGGAGAGGTCCGCCGCGGGGAGAGGGATGCGTGCATGGAGCGAGACCATGATCCGATCCTTCCGTCAGTCGCGGCCGGATGACGACTCGATGGGCGCGGGGATCGTGAACGCGGGGCGGCGGCTGAGGACGAAGCCGACGACCGCTCCGAGCACCGTGAGTCCCGCGACGAGCAGAAGACCCCACGTCGCCGATCCCGTGCTCTCGCTGATCCAGCCGATCGCATAGGGACCTGCGAAGCCCGCGAGGCTGCCCACCGAGTTGATGAACGCGAGCCCCGCCGCGGCCGCGGTTCCCGTGAGGACCATGGGCGGCAGGCTCCAGAACAGCGGAGTGGTCGAGAACAGCGCCGACACACCGATGCAGAGGGCGACGAGAGCGAGCGCGGGAACACCCTGCGCGGCGACGGCCGCGACGAGAGCGAGCGCCGTGATCGAGAGCGTGATGCCGATCTGCAGCGGGATGTTGCCCTGACGGCGCGCCGCCCGCTCCCACGGCAGCATGAGCAGCGCCGCGCAGAGGTTCGGCAGCGCGACGAGCCAGCCGGTGGTCGCGTTCGAGAAGTCGCCCATGCTGCTGACGATGGTCGGCAGCCAGAGTCCGAGCCCATACGCCCCGAAGACGACGCCGAAGAAGAGGACGATGAGCGTCCACAGGCGGCCGTTGCTGAAGACCTCCCGGAGGCGCAGGCGTCCGTGGCGCTTCTCAGTGGCCGCAGTCTCCTTGGCGATGGTGTCGGTGATCCACGCCTGCTCCTCGGGAGCGAGCCAGCGGGCGTCCTGCGGGCGGTCGGGAAGCCAGAAGAACACGACGAACGCGAGCAGCACGGCGGGGACGCCCTCGAGGACGAAGACGAGCTGCCATCCGGCGAGCCCCCACAGCCCGTGGAGGTCCATGATCCATCCCGACAGCGGGGCTGCCACGGCGTTCGCGACGGGATTGGAGAGGGCGAACATCGCGAGGACCTGCGTCCGGTACTGACGCGGGAACCACAGCGTCAGGTAAAGGAGGACCCCTGGGAAGAAGCCCGCCTCTGCGATTCCGAGGACGAAGCGGGCGATCGCGAACTGTGTGGCGTCCTGCACGAAGGCCGTGAGGATCGCCACAATCCCCCACGAGATCATGATGCGCGCGATCCATTTGCGCGCCCCGTACCTCTCCAGGAGGAGGTTGCTCGGGATCTCGAACAGCAGGTAACCGATGAAGAAGATCCCGGCAGCGAAGCCGAAGGCGGCCTCCGTGATCTGGAGCGCCTGGGTCATCTCGAGCTTCGCGAAGCCCGCGTTGTTGCGGTCGATGTACGCGACGAGATAGAGGAGCCCCAGGAAGGGACCCAAGCGCCAGATCGCCTTCATCATGGCGCTCGAGCCGATCTCCTCGGCCGAGCGCGCGGCGGAAGCCATGTTCCGCGTCGATGCCATGGCAACTCCTTCGTCACAGATGCATTGCTATAGTATCTAGCAAATTTACGGGATTGTCCACCCTCCTTACCTCGCGGACGACCCGCTGCCGCCGGTCTTGCCTCGCGTCGGCGGGGTCGTAAGGCCGGCAAGCAGAAAGCGTTGGCTGCCCGGCGGCAGCGCACGTTGCGGTATGTGGCGGCCGGGCACATCCCGGACGCGTTCAGGCTTGTCAGGGTGGCGTGGTCCCGCAAGGCCGTGGCCGAGCTGATCCGGGGGGCGACACGGCATCGTGTTGAGCTGACGACTGTCGGCAACTACCTGCGCGGCTGGGGTATGTCGCCGCAGAAGCCGATACGAAGGGCCGCAGGGCCTACGAGCAGGACCCGGAAGCGGTACGCAGATGGCTGGAAGAGAGGACTATCCGGCCATCGCCGCCCGCGCCCACCGCGAGGGCGCGCTGATCCTGTGGCTCGGCCAGACCGGGATCCGCTCGGACGCCGCCGTGGGCCGCACCGGAGCTCCGACGAGCCAGACGCCGGTGGTGGGCAAGCGGTTCAGCGTGAACGCCATGCGCGCGATCGGTAACAGGGATGAGTTGTACTTCACCGTCTACACCGGGTCGTTCAACGCCGGCGTGTTCCTGCCGTTTCTGGACCGGCTGCCCCGGCATCTGGACCGCAAGCTCCATCTGATCGTCGACGGACACGGCGTCCATCGCGGCAAGACCGTCCAGCGGTGGATCGCCGAGCGCGCCGAGGCGATCGAAATGCACTTCCTGCCCGGATACAGCCCCGAGCTCAACCCGGACGAAATCCTCAATACCTACCTCAAATGCGCCCCTTCCACCAGCGCGGCCCCGAGAACCCCTGCCGAGTTGGAGCACGCGGTCCGTCCCGTCCTCCACCGCCTCCAGAAGCTGCCCGACCGCTTTTGCACAATGCCCCTCGCGATAGGTCCTGCGGCATGCCACAGCTCCGCGTCGAGCTGGAGGTGAAGACGCCCGCCGACCGCGGCCCCGACCGCGCGTGGGAGATGGACCCCGCCGTCGACGCCGCGGTGTCGACGGCCGCCACGAAGCCCACGAGGGTCGGGTACGCGAGGTGCAGCACCGCCCAGCAAGAGCTCCAGAGCCAGCTCGACGCCTCGCCGAGGCCGAGTGTGATCCGGTCTTCTCCGAGAAGATCAGCACCCGCATCAAGGTCCGGCCCGAGTTCACCAAGGCCATGGACTTCGCCCGGACGATCAAGACGGCCGCCCCTCACCAGCGGGTGATCTTCACCGTCCACGAGATGAAGCGTCTGGGCCGCGGCGCGGCCGAACTCCTCGCCATCGCCGAGGACCTGAGCCACCATGACATCGAACTCGAACTCCTCACCGGACCGCTCCAGGGCGTCTACGACCCGTCCGGGCACGGCGCCGCCCTGTTCGCGTTCTTCGCCGGCATGGCGGAGTCCGAGCGCGAGTACATCCGGGAGAAGTCCCTCGAAGGCCAAGCCTCCGCACGTGAGCGCGGCCGGCACGGCAGACGGCCCAAGGTCGTCGACGACGACATGGCTGCCTACGCCCGCGCCCTGCACGGCCAGAGCGTGCCCATCCCCGAGATCGCCCGCAAGCTCGTCATCCCCTCGGGCAAGAACAAGGGCGAGCACCCCTCGGTCGCCACCGTCTACCGCATCGTCGCCGAGGACAACATCATCGAGACGACGGCCTGAGCATCACGCTCAGCTACCTGTCACCTGGTTCGCCGTTCGTTAACGGCACCCCAACCAGTTCGGCGAAGCGGTCCGGACCGAGCACCGTCTCGCTGAGCGTCGTCAGCGGCGCGAACAACGCGGCGTTGTCCGGCACATCTTGCAGCGCACCCGATGCCGCCCCGCTTGGTCGAAGCGACCGTCGACGCGAGCACCAGCATCGCCTCGGCGTGGTGATGGTCGGCGATCAGCTGGACGAGTGCCACTGCCCCCTCATGAGTGGATCGTGCATTCGCGGAGGAGACCTACTCAGGAGGCCGGCTTCACCTCTTCTGCGACAGCACCGATGCGAACTGCCGCTGCCGTGATGTGCTCGGCGACGGCTGCCCTGATCCTGTCCGGATCGTTGCTCGCCAGCGCATCGACGATCTGAGCGTGAGAAAGGGCGTGCTCACGCAGCTGCTCCGCTTCCAAGAGGTTGTTCGCGATGCGGAGAAACCCATTGACCCGGCTGCGAAGCGTGGCGGTCACCTCGACAAGTAGCCCATGATCGCTCAGCTGCCACATGAGATCATGGAACTGGCGGTCGAGGGTGAACATCGCGTTGCCATCGGCAGCCTTCGCCATGGCATCAACGATCTTACGCAGGCGCGACTCTGCCTTGGGGGTCCATCGTTCCTGCACTCGGATCCCCACGAACTGCTCCAGCACGATGCGCAGGCTCGTGATCTCTTGGATCTCCTTCTCGGTCAAGGCGGCGACGCGTGCTCCGCGCCGCGGCTGCCGCTCTACGAGCCGTTCCTCGGTGAGGATGGCAAGCGCCTCACGCACCGGGATGTGGCTCACGCCCATCCGCTCGGCGAGCTTCCTCTCGACGAGGCGTTCGCCGGGCTCGAACTCGCCACTCTGAATCGCCTCCCGCAGCTCGTCGGCCACCTTCGTCGAGATGTTCTGCTCCGACAAGTTCCGCAGCGCCATCCGCTTCTTCCTCCTCGTGCCCGCCACAGTCGCGATCATGATCCTGGGGCACGCATTCCACCGCATGCCCCGCAAGACTTGACGTGCGGGTAGCTGCATCGCCGAACACGACCAAAACCGCCAACTGCTATATGATATGTAATTCAATACAGGCGTCGCCTGAGACCGAATTTTCTGCTACATGCTATAGTAACAAGAAGTGCGGATTGACAACGAGCATCGGAACTGCCGACGCTGGCGCCCTCGCCGAAGGCCCCACCAATGCGCCGAATCGCGCAACCGGAGGAGATCGCGTCTGCGGTCGCCTTCCTACTCTCCCCAGATTCGAGCTACATCAGCAGCCAATCGATCGCGGCCGCCGGCGCGTGGAGTGCCGCATTCGGCTCACCCGCCCTCGATGTGGAGCTGCACCGCCGATACGGATCGCCGATCGGTTAAGTCCTGTTCGACGGTGCGCGGGCGGAGCTGGCCCCGCCCGCGCCGTCGGCACCTTCGCTACGCCTTGAGCATCGAGGCTCTAGCGATCAGACCGTCCACGACGTCGAACGTCGCGATCGTCTCGCTCGCCCCCGCGGCGGAGGAGACGAGCTCACGGACAACGACCCACCGGTCCCCGAACGACACGACGCTTTCCACACCACAGTGAAGGCTCACGTCGCGCATGCGGGGCGTATAGAACGCACGCAGAGATTCGTACCCAGCGAGGGGTGCCAGCGTCACCCCGCTCACGCGCGCATCGCGCGTGTAGCAGGCCAGAAAGGCATCCAGGTCATGGGCGTTGAACGCGTCAACCTGGGCCTGGACGGTCTCGATCGAGGAGCGAATCCGGTCAGTCAATGCGGACGCCCCCATTCACGTCGTACGTGGCACCGGTGACGAATCCCGCGCGGGCGGACGCGAGACCCGCGACGACCCAGGCGACCTCCTCTGGCGTCCCGAACCGCCCGAGCGGGACAGAACCCTCAAGCGACATCCGGTTCTCCGCCGTGAGCTGGTCAGTGATCGCGCTAGTCACGGGGCCGGGGCTCACGGCATTGACCCGGATACGCTCAGGTGCCAGCAGCCGCGCGAAACTCCGCGTGATCGCGAGGATGGCGGCCTTGCTCGCCGCGTAGTGCATGCCGGTCTTGAGCGCCCCGACTTGCCCGGCGATGGAGGTCAGGTTGACGATGCTGCGGTCCTCCCCGGGCTGCCGCCCTCGGCGAAGCATCGGTAGCGAGGCACGAGTGAGCAGGAAAGTCCCGCGAGCGTTTGTTTCCATGACGGCATCCCAACCGTCCGGGTCGATGTCCTCGTAGCCGATATAAGGGCACACGCCACCGTTGTTGACGAGCACGTCGAGCCCACCCCACCGGTCGTCGACTTCAGCAACGAGCGCTGCGATCGAGTCGGGCGAGCGCAAGTCGAGCTGCGACACCAGTGCGCCCGTCCCCAACTCGCGGCAGCGATCCGCGGTCATCTCACCCCGGGCGGCACCAGAGCTATAGGTGATCCAGACGTCGTATCCATCCTCAGCAAGGGCCACCGCGGTGGCTGCGCCTATCCCGGAGCTTCCCCCGGTTATCAGTGCACGTCGTTTGCGCATGAGCAGCGTCCTAGGGCTATATCGTATGACATTTCCTGCTAGATACTATAGCATCTATCCATGTCTGTGGAGACTGTTCTGATCACCGACCGTGACCTACCGGGCAATGCTCTCGGCCGCACGCGCCAGCACATGATTCTCGAGCCGGGCTATGTCATCAACACGAACACGGGGACCGCGGCAGGCCTCGCGCACTCTAGCCACACCCCATTTCTGCGGCCCGGGGATGGGATGGAGTTGCTGATTGACGGTCTCGACATGCAGCGGCAACACGTCGTTGCAGAGGGATAGGGCCGCAGACATGCACGCACCGACTGGGCAGTAGTTCAGCTTGCCTCTGCCATGCCGTGATGGCGCCGTCCAGGCCGTCGCGACCGAAGTCGGCGCCGGTCTTCGCCTGCTGAGCGTCGGCGGAGTCGACCTGGTCGAATCGTTCCCGGTGAGCTCCGCCGCCCCGTTGTGCGCCGGCATGGTGCTCGTGCCGTGGCCAAACCGGGTGCGAGATGGGCGTTGTTCGCTCCACGGTGAGACGTATCAGCTGCCACTTACCGAGCCGGACCGAGGCAACGCCTTCCACGGCCTGCTGCGGTTCACGCTGTATCGAGCCGTTGCGCAGACTGCGGATGCGATCACCGTGGCCGCGACGATCTTTCCTCAGGATGGATAACCCGTTCTTACTAGCTGGGGCCGCATTACGCCGGACCACGGGCACACCCTTGCGGCACCAGATGGTCGCTCGGTGACCTCTGGACTGACGAGAGCTTCGGCTACGTCCAAGTCTTCATCTCGCGGTTCCCTACCAAACCGCCGGGCGAGCTCGCCGTCGCTATCGAACCGATGGCCGCGCCGGCCAACGCATTCAACTCCGGCAGGGGGCCGCGGATGCTTGACCCTGGCGAGCGCTGGGCCACTCGGTGGGGCCTCCGATACTGGGGTGGGGGTTGACGTAGAGGAAGGGCCTCTCGAGCAAGGGACCCTTCCCCTATGTGGTGCGGGCGTTATCCGGCGAACGGCACGACGGGCAGCCCCCGGTGTCCCGTCACCGCTCGGAACACCGATCCCGCGTCTGGCTCCGCACCCTCGTCAAGTCCTTGGCGCGACGTTGTTACGTAAAGGACTTCGAGATCATCGCCGCCGAACGTGCATGCACTCACCTGGCGGACGGGAAGCTCGACCACCGTGTGCAGCTCACCCGAGGTTGCGTAGCCGTGTACGGCCGAACCACCCCACAACGCGACCCACACTGACCCGTCCTCCGACACCGTCATCCCGTCCGGGAGACCAAGGTCAGACCGGATCTCCACGAACGGCCGCCTCCCCGTCAGTTCGCCGTCAACGACGTCGAAAACGTCGATCCGGCGGGTCATGGTGTCGGTGTAGTAGCAGCGGCGCCCGTCCGGAGAGAACGCGACGCCGTTGGACACCGCTACCCCGCAAACGACTCGCCGCCATGAGAGGTCGCCGTCCACGAGGTAGACATCAGCAGCCCCCGGCCTGGCGTCGTAGGCCATCCCTCCAGCAAGCAGGCGGCCGGACGGATCGGTTGTGCCGTCGTTCATGCGAACCGTCGGGTCCGACCACAACTCGACTGCACGAGACGGCGGAGCGTCCGCGGAATCGGCGAGAGCGAGACCGCGATTCACAGCGACGACATAACCGCCCGACGACCGCGGCCGGACGAACGCGGCGACAGAATGGCCGACCTCAAGTCGGTCGACCCTGTCACCGCGGATCGTGAGGAGGGCGCCGGCTTCGAGGTCGACGTAGCGCAAGCCGTTCCAACTTGCCGACCACACCGGCCCCTCCGCGTGGTGCGCCAGCGGCCCCGTGACGTTCTCAGCCAGAACCCAAGTCACCTTCACCAACCGTAGACCTTACCGCCGTACAACAGCTCGTCCTTATCGGCCCAGACCTCCTCGGCGAACGCCTTCCCCTCCGGGGTGGGCTCGACGTGCCCAACCACACTCGGCATCGGTTTACCGGGCGCCTTCCGCTCCGGGTCGCGGTCCATTGGTCGTTCTCATAGCGGCGGCGGACTTCCTCATCATGGAGATCGCGGATCTCAATACTGGCCGAGTTCTCAAGCTCGGAACGATACGCAAGAATCCCGACCATTCCCATCGCCACGCCACAATAGACGTCGAAGTACGGCCGCGTTGCGCTGCGCACAGCCTGCGCAGAGCGCAGGTTCATGAAGAAGTCCACACCCGCGCGCGAGGTACGGGAGGCTTCGTCGTGATACTCAGGGAAATCCGGCCGTTAAATAGTCTCCTGGGGCACGCCGTCATCCTTTTCGAAGCTCCCGCCAGACACGAACACTGCCGACGTGGCCAGCCCGAAGGTTCCCCATGGGAACCATGGTTCCCATGGATGCGAACCCAGTGTCCGCCACCTCTCAAGTCGTACTGCAGCAGTTTGACGAGTGCATCGTTGTCCATCGTCACGACGATCATACCCGCGGTATCTATTCGCCGCACAGCTGCTCGAGAAAAGTCAGTCCGCGACCGAGTCCTACGATCCCTACCCGAATGGTTCGGAGATTCGACATGACAATATAATTCTTTTCTTTGTCCCCATGGGGCCGCACTGTGTGAAATTCGTCGATGAGCTAGCGCACACTCTTAATCGGCATGATCGCGATTCCAGCAACCGCAATGCATGCGATCGCAAAGATGAACATCGCCACATATCCGCCGAATACGCCGATCAATAGCGCGGCAACCGTGGCGCTCAGCGCCTGCGGAATATTGGTCGCCATGTTGAGGATGCCAAGATCTTTTCCGGCCAATGCACCACCGGCCGGTAGAACCTCGGTCATCAGGGCGGTGTCACAGGACATGTAGAGCCCGTATCCGAATCCGTTTAGAACTGACATCAAAATCATGCCTGTAAGGTTTGACATGAAGAGTGGCATAGCCATCCCGGCCATCATCAGGACTGATGCCACATAAATGAAAGGCTTGCGGCGGCCGAATCTGTCACTCAGCCATCCCGCAAGGGGGACCGAGACAAACGCGGGCACCATCGAAGCCATACTGAGGATCGCAGCCTGTGTGTTCGCGTCTCCAAGCGCCATCCCGATGTAGTCAGTGAGAATGAACAGCTGATAGACAAGAATTAGCCAGTAGCCAAGAATAAAGAGGAATCGGGCACCGAAAGCAAGTGCGAAATCCGGGTAACGGCGCGGGCTAACGTAGAAGCCACGGGCGAATCCCGCCCAGCTAAAACGCGGAAATTCCACATCCTTGCTTGAGTTATCACGATTCAGCATGACAAACAAAAGTGTCACGAGCAGAACCGCGCCCCCAAAAACCGAGTACGCAACACCGTAATGTGCAGCAAGCCTCGCCGCAAGGAAAACACCCAAGACACCTCCCGCTTTGGTTCCCAAGCCAACCATTGCCGATGCAACACCGCGACGGCCGCGCGGAAAACGGTCAGGCGTGATGGCACTCAGTGGCCCCTGCAAGGCGTTGAGGGAGACCAGGATTACTGTCCAAAAAACGGTGATCCCTACGATTGACTCCAGCCCACCGATTCCCGCGAGGAAAACGGCCGCTGCTGCGGCGCCCGTCATCATCCACGGAGCGCGGCGCCCCAACCGAGAACGCGTCCGGTCACTGAACGCACCAATGACCGGCTGCGCGAACATTGCGCTGATCGATGCCACCGTTGTGACGATGGCGAAGTTTTCAACCTTATTCGCGGAGTCAATCGCAGTGAGCTGGTTCGGCAGCAAAATCGCCGTAAGTCCAGAGTAGGCGGAAAAAAGAACCAACCAAGTGATCCCCAGCGATGGCAGCAGGACGCCACGGGCGGGCGGGCTGAGGGTACCGCTGGCGTCATCGGAGTTAGCGGTGTCGATACCAGCCGGCTTCGGGGCCGGACTCAGGCCTGCAGCAGATTCGGGTAGTTGCGAAGTCACGACACTCCTCTTCGGTGAGTGATTTGGCGTGCCGGATCGCGGGTGTACCCACGATGCCTCGCGCCCACCTCCTCCAACCGTGGCCGGAAGAAGCGCCGTCCAGCGATTTTGCTATAGTATCTAGCTAAATTGAGATCGTCAAGGATGCCAACCACCCTGGTAATCGGGATGCCATCTTTCGCGGTGAAGAACGAGATCACCAGACACTGCTGGCGGCAGGGCTCGTTCGGGCCGGTGAACAGGGCGCTGTGCTTCCTCCACAGGACCCGTTGTCGTCCTCATGCATGCAGATCGCGTTTGCGGATGGTTCGCGGCCGGCCGAGGTCGTCGGCGACCGTGGCATTGAAGTAGTGGATCTCGCCGAGGCAGTCGCAGCCACGCTCCAGCGGATTGGTGTAGCGGGCGAACGTGTACTCGCCGCAGTCGAATTAGTTCCGCCAGAGCCGCACTGGGGATGAGTCGGCGATGGAGCCCGGTAGAGCACCGGTCGGTCGACGAACGCGATCTGGTGCAGGGCCACCCCTTGCATTGTTGAACCGACCCGCGTGTTCCAGCCTGCGAGCGCACCTCGTGGTCGTCGACGGTGAAGTTGGGGCCCTCGGGGCTGCGTGGTCTCGATCGGCTTGAGCGTCGTACGTCACGGGCCCACGTACAGGGATCGTCGACCAAAGGCATTTGGCAGCGCGCGTCGACGAATGCCCGGCCCCGGCTCACGCAGACTGTGCCGATGCCTGCAGGTATGACCTGTGCTGCGGGTGCGGATCGCGGAGCCTCGGGGGTCCCCGGTCGGAACGCCTAGGAAGACCTTCGCCGAAGAGGTGCCCGAGTTGGCGGCTCGCTATGGCCGAAATACCAAACAGTGCTGGAGCGGGCGTTGTGCGTGGTCGCGCTGACGTTGGGTGGTCATGCCGGGGCTCAGATGAGCCTGCGCCTGGCCGCCGCGGTCAGGCGGATGACGTTGGTTGCGCCTGGATCGGGGTCGTCGAGCACGTTGCGGGACTCGCTGATTCGCGCCTCCAGGAAGGCACGGTCGGACTCTCCGGTGAATGCACACAACAGCGCCAAGCCACGGTGCCATCGACCAATCGTCGGCACGGCCCCTCGTCGTGCCGATGGATGTTCGTAGCTCACGCGCGGGACGGTAGTGACCCGCACCATGGCGTGCCACCGAATTACCAGGCCGAGCGCCGCGGACGGACGTACTGGCGGTACGGCGAGCGCTACACGGACCTCCGTGACCGGCGCCTTGCAGATACCTTGATCCTCGAGGATGCGGCGGATGAGCGCGAGGAGATTTCGACTCACGGGCGCATCACCTGCCACGTTCACCGGCGGCTGTCGCCGGGGCCAGCAGACTGGTGACCTCGGTACAGGCACGTGGGACGAAGAGTGCCAACTGCGCATCGCCCGACAGCCTGCGGCGGTCATGCGCAGGCGGGGTTCCCTTTTCTGCTGGCACTGCACCCTCCCTGATGCTTTGACAAAAACATTGGGAATCACTCTCAGTGTCCATCTCGCCGGACCTCAACCCCCGCATGGGGAGAGAACTATGTCGATGCGAGTGTCGGGCCGGATGCACCATTCGCAGCACAGTCCTCGCCGCTGTTAACGAGCGTGCTCCAGCTCGCTCGGAAGGGCGACAGTGGAATTCGACGCCGCAGTAATCCGCACTTTGACGGGAGAGGCGCGGCCGTCGGTAACGATGTCCACCCAAGGTGACGTCGGATCGGAAACGACCCGCGCGCCCTCCGCCTCGACCCGATAACCAGTCGGGTAGACACGGCGAGGGACGAAGACCACCGTCGGCGCATCGGAATCAAGGGATTCACCGACTGGCCGCGTCGAATACTCCATTGTCATCGTCTTGCTTGCGCGGTCGAAATGGTAACTGAGGGGCGTTCCGGCAATTGCCTGCGGATAGGGTGTGATCAGAGCATCGGCCTTGCCGGGCTTCACATTATCGTCGGACGCTGGCAGGGATTCGTCCCGCAGGAGGCCCGAGTCCGGGCAGCAGATCTCTGCCTCAGCATAGTAGGACCACATCATCCACGAGAGGAACCGCTCGCCCGCGAAGTCGACGTCACGCGCATTATTTACGTCATCGTCACACGCAGAGAACTCGTTGACGACGAACGGCATGCCGGTTTCCCGCGCGAGCACATCATCCTCGTCGTAAATGGCACGTTGGGCGGAAACGTCGTGTTCGGAAAGTGAGCCAGTGTAGTGATGTCGTTCGAACGCTAGATGGTCGTCGACGACCGCACCTGCGAGCGTTCGCACGTTATCCATGTCAGATTTTCCGTTTCCGGCTGACCATAGAATGTTACTGAACATGTAGACAAGGTTGTCCGAGTCGACCGTACGCACTGCATCCAGCCAACGCCGGTAGAAGGGCGCACGCTGGGCTGCGATGTGGTCGCCGAGCGGCGCCGTGAGATTGCCGACGAGTGGCTCGTTCAGCGGAGAGTAGCCGATTAGCATATCCTGCTCGCCATAAAACGATTCGATGACACGAACGCAGGCACGAATGAACTGGTCCTGTAGTCCTCGGCCGTTTTTCTGCACCGCGTTCGTCCAGAAGTCGTCCCATGCGCGCCGTAGGGCTGGGTTGTGCTCCACGGTGAGCACGAACCGCTGCAGTGTGCAGTCGATTTCCTCTAGCGCCTTGGAGATCGGGGCCCATTTTGCGTCGAGGTCGGGCGTATCCGGAATCGCCCATGAGGGGAATCCGTCGCCACCGAACCGTCGCCCGAAGGCGTCCTGATGGAAATCGATGGTGTTGAAGAAGCCGTAGCCAGTAAGGAGCTTGTGGTAAGCAACCATACGTCGAATGTACTCATCGTCGTAGCCATCGAGCTCCGGCTCGACTGCTGAGTAAATGATACCCAGGCGCGCGCTGTTGAAGCCCTGGTCGGACAGCCATCGGACATCCCCCTCGCCGAAGGGTTCAGGAAAGAACGGCGGCAGTCGACGCATGAGATTGATCCCGCGAAACTGGACGGCCCGCCCGGTGGCGTCGATCAGCCATCGACTGCTGTGCCTGATCGGTCCGTGGATTCGACTTCGAGCGGCCGGTTGAACAGTACTGGTCACTAGAAAGAACTCTCCTCATCATTGAGTGGACGGCAGTCGTCGGTGCTGATCGCCGCCTCATACTATCTCATGCTTCACCATCGTGAGTCTAGAGATAGTTTCGTTCTTAGGGGAATACCCCGAGCGGTAAGCTGGAGGACGTGGCAACCTTGACGACCCTGGCACCGATGCCCACTCCGCGTACGATCGTCGAGGCCTGTTTTGACAGCCGCGGGCGCGCGTCGCTGCGCCTGGTGTACGACATCGCGTTCGCACTCGGGATCGAAGATCAGCCGGTGCGCTTGGCAATCCGCCGGGTCGAGGCCGCTGGTCTTGCACGGCAGGAGGGACGGGGACGCGCGGGTGTGCTGGTCCGCACGGCCCAGGGTCCGCGCCCCGACCCCGTGACGGCTGGCCGGCTACGTCGCGCTCGCGCGCTAGAGGACGGAACGGCCCCCTGGGACGGGCTATGGCGGCTAACCGCCTTCTCCCTGCCGGAGAGCCGCCGCGCGGATCGCGATGCACTGCGTTCGTCACTCACCCGGTTCGGCTGTGTGACTATCGCGCCGGCGCTCTACCTATCGACGAACGACCCTCGCCCCCCGCTCCGGCACTACGGCTCCCTGCCCGATCCGAGCGTCATCGACCAGCTCATCGTCGCCGACGTGACCAGCATCGACATCGCAGGCCTCGATGAGCCTGCAGACATCATCACGCGATACTGGGATCTGCCGCCTGTGATCGTCGGCTACGAGATTGCGAATTGCGTACTCAACCCCGTTGAGCAGGCAGCCGTCCCCAACGATCCCGTGGAGCGAGCCGTCGCCGCGCTGATGATCTCGGAGCCGTTCACGCAGGCCCTCGCGGCGGACCCGCTACTGCCCGCTGCGCTGCTCCCGGCGGACTGGCCCCCACGTCGCGTCCGCGATCGGTTCATGGGCGTCTGGTCACGTCTCATCGATGGTGCACCTGACCTCGATCTGTACCGGCAGTACGCACCTGCCCCCCCAGATGCGGGCTCTTCCCGTTCCGACTCCACCACCTAACCAGCGGTCGGTGACCCCACCACGCCTACCGGCCGCCACGGCACCGCGACTGCGACCTCGCGGAACCGGATGCACCCACGCCTGACCCGCCGCCCTGCGGGGTTCCAAAGGCTGGCCCGTGTCCTCCGAACTGTGGCTACGGCACGCTCGGCAACAGGACGTGATCGCGAGCCATGTCACTACGCCTGCTGTATCTGATCTTGGTGCGGATTGCGGGCTGGCTGTTGCTGCTCGGCCGTTCGTCGGCGTACTTGTCTCAGGGGGTCGGTGCAACACCTTTGGAATGATCTTGGTGGAGGTGTTGCGGTGTCGGTCGTGCGGCAGTGTGCCGATGAGGTGTGGCGGCTGTGGCAGGAGGGGCTCGGGCAGCGGGAGATCGGCCGCCGGCTGGGGATTTCACACACGTCCGTGAGCAGGATCGTGGCGCCGGCGGGCGGGATCGCGCCGGTGCCGCGTCGGCGGGCGGTGAGGGCGTTGAGTTTCGCCGAGCGGGAGGAGATCTCCCGGGGGCTTTCGGCGGGGAAGTTCCTGCGGGAGATCGCCCGCGAGCTGGGCCGGGACGTGTCGGTGATCTCGCGGGAGATCAACCGCAACGGCGGGCGCCAGGCGTATCGGGCCGCCGAGGCCGACCAGGCCGCGTGGCAGCGGGCAAGGCGGCCGAAGACGCCGAAGCTGGCCCGCAACCCGCAGCTGGCCGCAGTGGTGGCCGACGGACTGGAGCAGCGGTGGGCTCCGCAGCAGATCGCTGCCACACTCCGCCGGGACTACCCGAATGACCCGGAGATGCAGGTGTCCCACGAAACGATCTACCGGAGCCTGTTCGTCCAGGCCAAAGGCACTTTGAAAGCGGAACTGGCCCAGTACCTGCGTCGCAAGCAGCGCCTGCGGCGGCCCCGCGCGGCCACGGCCCGGGCCGCGAACAACACAAGCGGGCGTGGGCAGATCCCCGACCGGGTGCCGATCTCGGCACGCCCGCCGGAGGCCACAGACCGGGCCGTGCCCGGCCACTGAGAAGGCGACCTCATCCTCGGCTCCCACAACAGTGCCGTGGTCACCCTGGCCGAACGCCACTCCCGCTACCTACTGCTGATCGCCCTACCGAACGGCAAGACCGCCGAGGCCGTCCGCGACGCCCTCACCCACGGCATCACCCGACTACCCGGCCTCCTCGACCACGACCTGCGTCACCACCCCCGGCTCAACCCCGCCGCACCCCGGACATCCGCAGCCGGCCTCCCACCACACTTGTCCATACAGGACATGTGGAAATCGGTGACGTGGGACCAGGGCAAGGAAATGTCCCAGCACGCCCGCTTCACCGCCGACACCGGAGTTCAGGTCTACTTACCTCAGAACAGGTGAGGGCTGGCTGTACCTTTCGACCGTGATCGACCTGGCCACCCGCATGGTCGTCGGCTGGCAACTGGCCGAACACATGCGCACATCGTTGATCGTCGAGGCCGGGACATGGCGATCACCCACGGGCAAGTCGACCCGGATACGGTATTCCACTCCGACCGTGGCACGCAATGCATCTCCGCTGATTTTTCCCGTTTCTGCAACGAAAATCGCGTCGCACGAGCGTCGGGCGAACCGGTGTGCGTTGGGATGACGCTGCCACCGAATCGTTCTTCGCTTCACTGAAAAATGAGATGTAGCAACGCGAAACGTTCCCCACCCGGGCCCGAGCCCGCTTCGTCGTCGCCGACTACATCGAAGGGTTCTACAACCGGAAACGACTCCACAGCAGCCTCGGCTACCGGTACCCCAGCAGAGGCTCGAGACCACCTCACCCGCAATCGCGGCATGAGGAAACCCACCAAGGACCGTCCAAGATCCTTGACACACCTCAGGGTAGTCGATCGGGTCGAATGCGGATGGTCGGCGCGGCGGGGTGCGATTGTGTGCTCGACCGAGCCCCGCACGGACAATCCGCAGCCCACCCAGACATAAGACGCGCTCTTGAAGCGCGCTGCAGCGGGAAACCTCAGCCGCTGTTCCACCCGGACCGCTTTCTCGTCTTCCGACCCGCGTTGACCGCCGGCTGCGGCCGCGGAATGTGCTGTGTTGACAAGGACGTTCGCCGCGCTCAACATGTGCGGGCCGCGCAGAGAGAAGAAGTTGCGCAAATAGAGAAAGCGGTGACGCGATGAAATTCTCCGGCCACGACTTCGGTGGAGTCGGTCAGGAATCAGCGAGCAGCCGGACCTACGCCGTGTACAACCCCGCAACGGGTGCCTTGCTGGCGCGAGTCGCCACGGGAAGCAGTGACGACGTCGAAACAGCCGTCGCCGCAGCGGAACGGGCGTCTGGTGAATGGTGGCAGATGGGCGCTGCCAGGCGTGGTCAGCTGCTCCACTGCTGGGCGGACATCATCGAGGACCACCGCGAGGAACTGGCGAAGCTCGACGTCGCCGACACCGGGAAGCCCATTTCGGTGGCCGTCGGGTCCGCAGCGCGCGCCGCGGACATGCTGCGGTGGTATGCCGGCTGGGGTCAGACGGTGCGCGGTGCGACGATTCCCGTCGGAGCGGACGAGCTGACCTACACCACGTACGAACCGTATGGAGTGGTCGCGGCGATCATTCCCTGGAACTACCCCGCGTCGAACTTCGTCACGAAGGTCGCCCCGGTTCTCGCCTGCGGGAACGCCGTGGTGGTCAAACCCGCGGAACAGGCACCGCTGGTCCCGCTTCGACTGGCGGAGCTCGCGCAGGCGGCGGGCCTTCCCCCGGGCGTGGTGAACGTGGTCACCGGAGATGGACCGATCACCGGGGCGGCACTGGCCGGTCACCCGCGCGTCAAGAAGGTGACCTTCACCGGAAGCACTGCCACCGGTCGGCGCCTCATGGCACAGGGTGCGGATTCGATCAAGTCCTTCACTCTAGAACTCGGGGGAAAGTCGGCGTCCCTGGTTCTTCCGTCGGCGAATCTCGACGCTGCCGCCGACGCCGTCGTGCACACCGCTTTCGCCAACAGCGGGCAAACGTGCACTGCGGGCAATCGCGTGATCGTGCACCGTGATGTCCACCAGGATCTCGTGGCCCGGATCGTGCACCGGACCAAGGGCCTGCGGATCGGTGATCCGGAGGATCCCGATACGCAGATCGGTTCGATCATCTCCGCCGAGCAACTGAACCGGATCGAAGGCTATGCCGCGTTGGCCGAAAAGGACGGTGAGGTCGTCGTCGGTGGTGAACGGCTACGCCCGAAAGGCTTCGAAGACGGCTGGTGGTTCGCCCCGACCGTCGTCGACGCAGTTGCGCCCGACTCGCGGCTGTTCCGCGAAGAGATTTTCGGCCCGATCCTCACCGTCACGAGCTACCGCGACCTGGACGAGGCGATCGCCCTGGTCAACGACTCCGAGTACGGCCTGGCGGCCAACGTCTGGGGAACCAAGCCGACCGAACTGCGCCGCGCAGTGCAGCAGGTGAACGCCGGCATCGTCTGGGTCAACACCGTGCACCGGCTCGACCCAGGCGTCCCGTTCAGCGGCCGCCGGCAATCCGGTATCGGGATCGAGCACGGAACCGAAGCACAGCACGAATACATGCAGCTGAAGACCGTGTGGCAGGGCGACGATGCGTGGCGGTCCCCATGGGCAGCGTGACGGGGCAGAACGGCGCCACACTCCAGACCGTCGACCGGGCGCTGGAGTTGCTGCTCGCATTCGACGCGGACCATCCGCAATGGCGGGCCAGTGACCTCACCCGCCACCTCGGGTGGGACAAGTCCGTCACCCACCGCGTGCTGGTGACGCTCGATCGGCGGGGATTCCTGTTCGCCGACCCCACCACCCGGACCTACCGGCTCGGCGCGGTCGTCCACGAGCTGGGAAAGCTCGCCGCACGGGACAATCCGCACGTCGTCGTGGTCCGCCCGGTTCTGCGCAAGCTCGCGCGTCAGACCGGGGAGACCATCCTCTTCACGGTTCCGGACGGCAACGAGGCCAACTGCCTCGCCGTGGCCGAAGGGCCGTCGCCGGTCCGGTACTCGACGCGGGCGGGTGTCCGCGTCCCCGGCCATGCCGGGGCAGGAGCGAAAGTACTGTTCGCCTGGCGCACGGAACAAGAGCAACGACGCATGTTCGGGGGCCGCATTCTGGCGCGCTACACCGATTCGACCACCACCGACCTGGATACCCTCCTCGATGAGTTCGCCGCCATCCGCGCCACCGAGGTTTCTTTCACCGACGGGGAACTCGATCCCGACGTCGGCGCCGTCTCAGTGCGCATCGGTTCGGGGACCGACGTTTTCGGCGCCCTGAGCGCAGTTGGCCCCGTGCTGCGGATCCGCCGGGAGCGGGATCACCTGGCGACAGTGCTGCACGAGGCCGCCGAAGAAGTCGTCACCTTGCTGAAACTCGCTGTCCGCTGACCGACGCGGGACTGGGAGGACTCCTTGACTGCACAAACCAACCCACGGACGCGCAAGCCAGCCGGAAAAGGTACCGCCGCCGCCATTGCCGCACTCGTCGGGACCACCATCGAGTGGTACGACTTCTACGTCTACGCCACGACGGTGGCACTGGTACTGGGGCCGATGTTCTTCCCCACCGACGATCCGCTGACGAGCAATCTCCTGGCGTTCTCCACGCTGGGCGTGGGATTCGTCGCACGGCCGATCGGCGGTCTGGTCTTCGCCCACTTCGGCGACCGTGCAGGCCGGAAGAACACCTTGGTCGTCTCGCTGCTGATGATGGGGATCGCCACGACGGTTGTCGGGCTTCTCCCCACGTACCAGCAGATCGGCATCTGGGCGCCCGTGCTGCTGGTCGCGCTGCGGTTCGTCCAGGGACTCGCCGTCGGCGGAGAATGGGGCGGCGCGGTCGCGCTGTCCGTGGAGCACGCACCGGCACACCGGCGCGCGTTCTTCGGCTCGTTCCCCCAATTCGGAAGCCCGCTCGGAATGCTGTCGTCGGCCGGAGTCATCGCGCTTTCCCAGTTGATGCCTGCGGACGCCTACAACTCGTGGGGATGGCGAGTGCCCTTCCTGCTCTCGGTGCTCCTGCTCGTGACCGGCATCGTGATCCGCCTGCGGATCGACGAATCACCGCAGTTCACCGCCGTCCAGTCGCGCGGGGAGACGGCTCGGGTGCCGTTGATCAGCGTGCTGCGCGACCACCGGGGTCCCGTCCTGATCGGGGTGGGCATAACCTTCGTCACCCACGCCTCGTATCTCGTCACTTCCTTCTTGCCGAGTTACGTGTCGGGGACGATGGGAGTGCCGAAGGTCTACGCATCACTGAGCCTGGTCATCGCATCGGCCTGCGCGGTGGTCGTCCTGGCCGGCGCTTCGTTCAGCCTGGACCGCCGGGACCGGCGGAAGGTGGTCGCACTCGGCGGTCTCCTATTCTCCCTGACCGCGGTCCCGACCTTCGCCGGTGCTGTCGCCTGGGGTCCTGCGGGACTGATCTTGAGTGTCACCGTCAGCTATGCGCTGATCATGCCCTACTACGGCGCCTTGTCGTCCACTTTGAACGACCTGTTCCCGAGCAATGTCCGCTACACCGGCATCTCGCTCTGCTACCAGATCTCCGCCATCCTCGGCGGCGGCCTGCTGCCGATCCTCACCAGCTACCTCGTCCGAGCGGCGGGCGGAGCCTACTGGCCGGCTGCCGTTCTCGCGACGGTTTCCGGGCTGATCACCTTGTCTGCCGGGCTGTGGGCCCGGCGGAACACCTTGCACTCCCCCTCTTCGCGGTTGCTGGAGAAAGCACCGAACTGAGGGCCCTGCTTCCACCCGACAACCAGAGGAAATCGATGTCCGACCTCCTTCGTATCGCAGTTCTCGGCCTCGGATTCATGGGGCAACGCTATGTGGCGATCGCCGGTGACCTGGCGGGAGCACGCCTCACCGCGGTGTGCGACACCGACGGCGACCGCGCCGAAAAGGTGGCTCGCGAGGCCGGAGTGACCGCCTTCTCCGACTACCGGGCCCTGCTCGAAGCCGACGTCGCCGATGCCGTCATCCTTGCCCTGCCCGAGTGGGCACAGGTCGCGCCCGCGGTCGACGCGGCGCGCGCAGGACTCCACGTGTTCCTTGAAAAGCCGGTGGCCAGTACCGCTGCCGATGCCGCTCGGCTGATCGACGGGCTGTCCGGCACTGCGGGCACGCACGCCAGCGCGCACCTGCTGCGCGCGGACCCTCGCTACCTTGCCGCCGTTTCCAGGACCCGTCAGCCCGATTTTGGCCCGGTGGTCCACCTCAGCGCCACGCGCCGGAGCAGGGCCCAGACGTCGCTTCGGGTGGCTGGCCGCACGTCGCTGCTCTACTACCTGGGTGTCCACGATCTCGACGCGATGGCCTGGCTTGCCGGGAGTCCGGTCCGCAAGGTGTATGCCGCGGCACGGCAGCCGGAAGGGTGGCCGCTGGACGTCGACGCGACCATCCTGGTGATCCTCGAGTTCGCCAGCGGCGCGATCGGCCAGCTGGAACTGACCTGGGCGGCCGCCAACAGCCGGCCCAGCGCTCTCGAAACCCGCACGATCGTCGTCGGCGGCAATGCGACCGTGGAGATCCGCGGCGGCGACGAGGTGGTGATCGCCGATTCCAGCGGGCTCAACGCGGTCGACGCGCTGCATTGGCCGTCGGTCGGGCGCCGGGTCGTCGGATCGTTGCGAAACCAGGTCGAACAATGGGTCGACGCAACCGGCGGGAACGGGGAAGTAGCCGCCACGATCGACGACGGTCTGGCGGCGGCAAGGGTCGCCTTCGCCATCGAAGAATCCCTCCGGACCGGCCTTCCGGCGGAGGTCGAGGCATGACCGCCGGAATCGAACCGGACAACGCCTACCTCAGCCGGCTATACGCGGAAACGCGCCGGCGGATGGCGTCGGCGGTTCCGCACTCGTCACCGCATCGAGGTGCCGCACCAGAGATCGTGGACGCGCTGACGAAATCCGTCGAGCACCGTGCCGAGTCCCTTGTGGAGCTCAGCCATGCCGTCCACGACCATCCGGAGATCATGAACCAGGAACACCGGGCTGCTGCCGAGGTCGCCGGTCTCCTGCGCAAGAACGGCCACGACGTCGAAACCGGTGCCTTCGGCCTGCCGACCGCCGTGCACGCACGCGTGGGCACCACGGGCACGCGGATTGCGATCCTCGCCGAGTACGACGCGCTGCCGGAGCTCGGACATGCCTGCGGGCACAACATCATCTGCGCCAGCGCAGTGGGAGCCTGGCTCGCAGTGGCCGAGCAGATCGACGCGCTCGGCGGGACGGCCGATCTGATCGGCACCCCGGCCGAGGAGGGCGGCGGCGGTAAGGAACTAATCGCACGGGCAGGCGGATTCGACGGGATCGACGCGGTGGTGATGCTGCACCCGTTCAGCTACGACGTCGCCACCCACCCCTTCATCGGACGCCGCGTCGTAGACGTCACCTTCCGCGGTGTCGCCGCCCACGCGGCGGTGATGCCGTTCATGGGGCGAAACGCGCTGGACGCCGCAGTGTCGGCATACCAAGGCGTAGCCGCACTACGCCAGCACCTGCCGCCGACGGACCGCATCCACGGCGTATTCACCGACGGCGGTGGCCGGCCGAATGTGGTTCCCGCACAAGCAGCTTTGCGGTTCTATGCGCGCTCCGCGCACCCGGAGACGCTGGATGATCTCTGTGCCCGCATGGACGATGTGTTCACCGGGGCTGCGCGAGCGGCGGGGACCCAGGTCGAGGTGACCTGGGATCCGGTGCTCCCCTACCAGCCAATCAACCACAACCACACCCTCGCCGCCAGGTGGGCCCACCACCTGGGCCGGCGTGGGCGGACCGTCCTGCCCGAAGGGGTCGTCCCGGAGACGCTGACCGGTTCCACCGATCTCGGGAACCTCAGTCACCGGCTTCCTGCCATTCATCCCATGCTGGCGGTAGCACCGCCGGGGGTGGCACTGCACACCGAAGAGTTCGCCGGTTGGGCCCGGAGTGAACGCGGAGACCGCGGCGTGATCGACGGAGCCGTGGGCCTCGCCGCGACCGCCGCCGACTTCCTCTGCGACGCCGACCTTCGGGCCGCGGTTCGCGCCGAGTTCGACCATACCGTGCACAGCGAACACCCAAGCTCGACAAGCTGATCAGCACGAGTGGACGGGAATCATACCTGGCGCCCGCCCACTCGTGCGCGCACCATGGACGTCCTCTGTGGACGGCACGTACGGACGACGTAGGACGCAGGCGGCCGGACCAACGCCTCTGGCTCGCCGGTGTAGGCGATCTCGGCGACGAAGTCTGCTCGATCAGCCGACCTGTGAAGGAAATCGGATGAATCACTCCCCCGACGCGCTGCCGTCACGCACGCCCGAGCTGGTGACCACGGACGCCGACGATCCCCAGGTCGTCGAGCAGCAGGTCCTCGAGGAGTACACCAACCACGTGGTCCCGCCCAGTGCGCGGATCGTCCGGCGGAAGGTGTTCGGAAGCTGGTCCTCGATCATCAGCGCGATGGCCTTCGTCTACTACGGAGCACTGGCCGCCAGCATGGCCGGAGTCGGGCAAGCCGTCGTCGGGCTGGTGGTCGCGGTGGCGATCTTCGGCCTGTTCGGCGGGCTGAGCAGTTCGGTCGCCATCAAGTGGGGACTGAACTCGACCTTGCTCTCCCGGGAGATCTTCGGGCACAAGGCGGCGGCGATCACCCCGCTGCTGGTAGGGCTTGGCGCCGTCTACTACGCCGTGTTCGAGAGCAGCATGCTCGCCGTCGCCTTGCAGTCGTACTTCCGGTTCTGGGATATCCGCGTCTGGTACGCGATCGTGGTGGCGGGCATGCTTCCCCTGATGCTCGGCGGGATGCAGACCTGGCTGAGCAAGCTCAACGTGCTCTCACTGCCCGTGTACTTCTTCGGGCTCATCGCCGCCGTGGTGGTGGCCGGGCTGCGGTTCGGGTGGCAGGGCGACTGGTCGACGTTCGAAGCGGGTGCCCATGCTGGCGGCGCGGTCCCGGGCTGGCTTACCGTTGTGGTGCTGTACTTGGGAATTTTCATCCTCTTCCCTGAAACCCAGGACGCGGCCCGGTTCGGCCGACCGCAGGACAGCAGGTTCCACGTGCACGTCACCTTCGGGTGGGTGTTCTACCTGGTCGCGTATCTCTTCAGCGGGATCGTGGGAATCCTGGTGGTCGGCCTGACCGCGGCGAAGGAGAACATCAGCGAGGCCGGCGTGGTCACCGGCATCACGCTGTCGCTCGGCCTCGTCGGGCTGCTGGTGATCGTCGTCAGCCAGGTCCGGATCAACTCAGCGAACTTCTACTTCGCCAGCATCAACTTCGAGCGGTTCGTGGCGCATTTCTCCCGGCACAACCTTTCCCGGCGAATCTGGGTGCTAGTACTGGCCGCGCTCGTGCTGGCGCTCATGTTCACCGACGTGTTCAGCTACATCGCGCTGGCCCTGGCGTGGCAGGCGGTGCTGATGGTGTCCTTCATGGGGATCACCGCAGTGCACTGGGTGTTCCACCGCGGACGGACCCCGGAGTTCCGTCCGGCACGGCTCAGGGCGGTCGCCCCTGCCTTCGCGATCTGGATGGTCTCCGCCGGGACCGGCATCGCGCTGCTGGAGATGCCTGAGCAGTTCCCGGTGCTATCCCCTCTCGCGCCGCTCGTGTCGTTGGTGGTCTCGTCGTTGCTCTACGGCATGGTGCACGCTGCAGGCCCGACCGCGCGACGGCCACGGGCCACCACTGACGTCCGTTCCGCGGTGCAGGACCCCTGGCAGGTGCGCATCCGGTGCGAGAGCTGCCGACTGTCCTATGTGGCCTTCGAGACGGATCTGGACTCCACCGGCCGTCCGTTGTGCTTGCAGTGCCAGTCACTCGCGGCGGACGGGGTGTCGTGATGGGCACTCTGCTTCACGCCCAGGCGCTCGACGAGGTGGTGCGCCGCGGAATGGCTTGCGCCGAAGTACGATCCGTAGCCTGCTGTGTGGCTGTGGTGGACGCGGGCGGCAACTTGCTGGCCTTCCTGGCGCACGAGGCGGCCTGCTCGCGGCCGGGGACCTCGCCAGGCCAAGGCCTACACGGCGCTGGCAGTGCGGACCTCGACCGCGTCGCTCGCCGATCTGGTTCTGCCCGGCGAGCCGTTCTACGGCTTGAACACCTCGGTCGCGGGCCGGCCACTGGTCAGCTTCGCCGGTGGTCAGTTGCTGGGTAGCCCCGCCGTCGGGGCGGTCGGCGACTCGGACGGAACCTTGGACGAGGACGAAGAAATTTCCCGGGCGACTGCCACTCTTTGAGCTCCATATCGGACATTCCGGGACTCCATCCGCATCGGGAAAGGATGACGATGACCGAAGAATCTTCACCGGCTCCACCCGACCTGGCCGATGTGCTGATCATCGGAGCCGGGGCCGCGGGCGGCGTGGCCGCGCTGGAGCTCGTCCGGGCCGGCTTCTCGGTGGTCTGCCTCGAGCGGGGAGACTGGACGCGCAGGGCCGACTTCCTCGGCGCCACCCCGAGCTGGGAACTCGGCAGCCAGCGCCTGTGGCATCCGAATCCCAACGTCCGCAAGGGCACGGCCGACTATCAGGTCGACGTGGCGGAGTCCGACGTGAACCCGTTGATGTACAACGGCGTCGGCGGCAGCACGATCCTCTACGGGGCCCAGTGGATGCGGATGCTGCCGTCCGACTTCCGGGTCCGCTCGTTCGACGGGGTCGCCGACGACTGGCCACTGTCCTATGAGGACCTGGAGCCTTACTACGATCGGGTCGACCTCGCCGTCGGCGCCTCCGGGCTGGCAGGCGATCCCGCCTATCCCGAAACGACCCCCTATCCCCTGCCTCCGCTACCGATGGGCCGGATCGGCGCCCGGGCGGCGGCGGGCATGAACCGGCTCGGCTGGCACTGGTGGCCGGGAACCAACGCGATCGCGTCCCGGCCGCGCAACGGGCAGGAGGCGTGCGTGCGCCGGGGCACCTGCCAGACCGGGTGCCCGGAGGGCGCCAAGGCCAGCTTCGACATCACGCACTGGCGGCCCGCCGTGGCCGCGGGGGTGCACCTGGTGACCGGAGCCCGGGTCGCCGAGATCACCGTGGACGAACGCGGCCTCGCCGACGGCGCGGTGTACCTGGATCGGAACGGAACCCCACGCCGGCAGCGGGCCGAAGTGGTCATCCTCGCCGCGAACGGTGTCGGCACGCCGCGGCTGCTGGAAATGTCCACGTCCGCCCGGTTCCCGGGCGGGCTGGCCAACTCCTCTGGCCTCGTCGGCAGACGGCTGATGATCCATCCCTACGCGGCGGTCAACGGCACCTATGACGAGGAACTGGAAAGCTGGCTCGGACCGGCCGGGCAGTCGATCGTGTCGATGCAGTTCTACGAGACCGACCCGGCTCGCGGATTCGTCCGCGGCGGGAAATGGCAGGTGATGCCTGCCGGCGGGCCGCTGGGACACCGGTCCGGCTACACCGGGCGGCCGGACGACGCCGGCGACGACACCGATCCACTCGCGCCGTGGGGCACGGCTTTCCACACCGAAACCGCCCGGCGGTTCGGGCAGTCCTTCGAGTGGGGCGTGATCGCGGAAGACCTTCCCGATGCCGCGAACCGGGTCACCCTCAGCGATGACCTGACCGATCGGGACGGTTTCGCCGCGCCCAAGATCGTGTACCGCACCTCCGAGAACACCCGGCGGCTACTCGACTTCCACCTGGACCGCTTGCGCGAGGCGCACCTGGCGGCAGGCGCGATCGCCACGCAGGACACCCCGCTGATGCGGGACTGCGGCTGGCACCTGCTCGGCACGGCCACCATGGGCGCCGACCCGGCGACCTTCGTGGTGGACCCGTGGGGCCGCGCGCACGACGTACCCAACCTCTACCTCATGGACATTGCTGGCGGCATCCGCGCCACTCGCCATCGAGGGCCCCCGACAACGGCCTCAATCCCGGGATCATCGTGCACCCGCGGCCGCTCGACTCCGACCTGCGCGTCTCCCCCACTCGCGGTTGCTGTACGAGATGACGCAGGGCGAGATCATCACGGACGGCTGGCGTTCCACCGAGGTCCGGGATGCGCTGGACCTGTGCCTGTCCTGCAAGGGATGCAGCTCCGACTGCCCGGTCGGGGTCGACGTCGCCGCCTACAAATCCGAGTTCCTGCACCACCACTACCGGGGTCGGCTGCGTCCCGCGTCCCACTATTCGATGGGCTGGCTGCCCGTGCTGTCCCGGGTCGCCGCACGGATGCCACGGCTGGTCAACGCCGTCACGGCCTCCCGGATCGCCCCGCTGCTCAAGCGCGTCGGCGGGATCGCGGAAGAGCGGGCCATTCCGCAATTCGCCGAACAGACGTTCCGTCGGTGGTTCGCCGACCGCATCCCGAGCGGCGACGGGTCCCGCGGGCCGGTCCTGCTGTGGGTCGACACGTTCAACAACCACTTCAGCCTTGAGGTGCTCCGGGCGGGTGTCCACGTGCTGGAGGATGCCGGGTACCGGGTCGAAGTGCCCGAGGGAACTCAGTGCTGCGGGCTGACCTGGCTCACGACCGGCCAGCTCGGGGTCGCGCGCCGGGTCGCCGCACGCACCACCCGTGCGCTGCGGGAGCACGTGAAGCGCGGCACCCGCATGGTCGGGCTCGAACCCAGCTGTACCGCCGCGTTGCGGGCCGACCTGCCCGAGCTGCTCGATGCCGACCCGATCGCCCGCGGCCTCTCCGAACTGACCAGCACGTTCGCCGAGCTGGAAACCGCCGCGGATCACCATAGCGTCGATCTCGCAAACCCACTGCCACCAGCACGCCACCGCCGGGGTCGACGCGGATTCGGCGCTGCTGGAGGCGGCGGGGCCGACAACCAAGTCCTCGACTCCGGGTGCTGCGGGCTGGCCGGGAACTTCGGCTTCGAGCGGGGCCATTACGAGGCCTCCCGCGCCACGGGCGAAGCCGTGCTGCTGCCCGCGGTCCGAGGGGCTCCCTCGGACACCGTGGTGCTCGCCGACGGCTTCAGCTGCCGCACACAAATCGCCCAGGCCACTCCACGACGCGCCGTACACCTCGCCGAACTACTCGCCGCCCACCTGCCCACCCCTGTCCCGAAGGAAGAGCTGACATGACCAACGCACTGGACCTCGTCGACGAGTGGGGCCCGGAGAAGATCGTCGTCGTTTCCCACCGCCGCACCGGGATGAAAGGGGTGCTGGTCGTCGACAACACCGCCCGGGGCGTCGGCAAGGGCGGCACCCGGATGGCCCCCGGCGTGTCCGTCACCGAGGTTGCTCGCCTGGCCCGCAACATGACCTGGAAGTGGGCCGCGGTGGACCTGTTCTACGGCGGCGCCAAAGCCGGTATCGTGGCCGACCCGAACGCACCGGACAAGGAGGCGATCCTGCGTGCGTTTGCCCGCGCCCTGCACAACGAGGTTCCGCGGGAGTACGTGTTCGGGCTCGACATGGGCTTGACCGAGAACGACGCCGCGATCATCCAGGACGAGCTCGGCGACCGGGGCGCCGCCGTCGGCACCCCGGCGCAGCTCGGTGGCATCGCCTACGACCAGCTCGGCGTCACCGGGTTCGGCGTCGCCGAGGCAGCCGACGCCGGAGCCCAAGCCGTCGGGCGCCCGCTGTCCGGTTCGCGGGTCGTGATCCAGGGCTATGGCGCGGTCGGGCGTGCCGCGGCGGAACGATTCGCCGCGCTCGGAGCCACTGTCGTGGCGGTGTCGACGGCCCATGGTGCCCGGTACAACCCGGCCGGCTTCGACGTCGCCAACCTGAGCCGCGCCCGCGACGAGCACAGCGATGCGTTCGTCACCCGCTTCGGCAGCGGCACCCACCTGCCCTCTGGACAGGAACTGCTGCTCGACTGCGACGTGCTGGTGCCCGCCGCGCTGCAGGACGTGATCGACGAGCACGTCGCCGAACGGCTCAAGGCCGGGCTCGTCGTCGAAGGCGCGAACCTGCCGACTTCACGGGCGGCACAGGCAGTGCTCGCGGCACGCGGCATCACCGTGATCCCAGACTTCGTCGCCAACGCAGGCGGGGTCATCGCAGCTGCTTTCGCGATGGACGCCCGCCATTCCGGTTTCCGGCCCGCCACCGAGAAAGTCTTCACCACCATCGCGGACAAGCTGCGGGCCAACACGCGCACCGTGCTCGATGAAGCGGCGGCCCAGCAGCTCACCCCGCACCAGGCCGGAAGGCAGCTCGCCGAGGACCGCGTCCGTGCAGCGATGAGGAGCAAGAGCCGGATCCCGGACTGAGCGAGAACACCACAGTGGACAAGGCAGCTACGCCAGGTGGTGGGGACTGTCCGCAGGACGTCGTATGTCTTGACCATGGAAGAGCGAGCAGTGATTATCATGACCACTTCCATCATGGACAACCCGTGAGCCGTCGACCGTTATAGGTGAGAACGCCGTCGTTGCGGTGGATAAGCAGCTGATCGCCGAGCTCACCTTCCCTGCCAAGGCTGGCGGGGTGGGCCTGGCCCGGAGCATGGGCTGCTTCAGCATCTGACCAAGGCGCTGCTGAAGTCCGCGCTCGCGCTGAGCTAACCGACCGCCTGGACAATGCTCGTGCGGTGAAGTAGCCACCGTAGGAGTGCCCGGTGATCCCCACCCGGTCGAGATCCAGCTGCGGGTACCGCACCTTCAACGCCGTGATGGCAGCGACGTGATCGGCCAGTCCACGCCGGGGGGTCGGTGCCCCGCCGCGTCCACTGCCGAAAGGACTTGGCGCGCCCCGGGGTGCCGCGGCCGTCCAGCACCACGGTGGCGAAGCCGAGTGCCGCATACGCACTGGTGGGACCGGTCGGGCGGGCCACGATCTCGCTGCCCAGGAACGCGCTGGGGTTCCGGCACACCTGGAAACCGGCGTAGATCAGGTCGATGACCGGGACGCTGCCGGGGTCGGCCGGCTGCTCCGGGAGCGTGATCGCACCCCAGATGTCGGTCTCGCCGTCGGCGCCCTTGACCTGGAAGACCTCCGGTATCCGGTACCCGGCGGCCAGCAAGCCGGCGACATCGGTCTGTTCCAGGATGTGCAGGGTCCGGCCGTCGCTGCTGTCCCGAAGCAGGATGTGCGGCGGCTGGGTCGCAGTCGACTGGTGATCCACGAAGACCCGGCCGCTCGGGCTGAACGGGTCCACCGGCCCGCGGAGGTCGTCGAAGATCACGGCGGCGAACTGTGGGGCGGCCGCCGCCAGCCTGTGGTCTGCGCGCTCCGGGGTGAGCAGAGTCCGCCCGCTGCCGTCGAGGGCTGCCCGGTAGACCTTCCGCCAGTACGGGTTGTCACCGTCGTCGCCGCAGCAGGCGGTGAAGTACACCTGCCGTCCCCCGCGGTCGATCCGGAGAATGTCGCGCACGACGAGGTTTCCGCTGGTGATGCGGTTCCTGCAGGATCCGGTCGCGAGGTCGTACCGGTACAGGTGGCCCCAGCCGTCGCGCTGGGAGAACCAGATCACTTCGCCGGATTCCGGCAGAACCCGCACCAACGGCAGCCCGTACTGGAAGGTATTCGGCTCGTAGACCTCTTCGTCGGTCTCCGTCAGCACGACGCGGCGGGCCCCGGTGGCGACGTCGATCTCCAGCAGGGAAGCGGTCCGATCGCCCTGCAGATGCGCCAAGACGTAGACCACGCATTCGTCCGCACTCCAGGTGAGTGCCTCGATTCCCTGGGCCCCCAGGGAATCCGCGATCTCGTTCCCCACATGGACGGTCGTCGTGCGCCCGGTCGCGAGGTCGGCGACACCGACCGCAACCCCACACCGAAGATCTCCGCGACCTCGGCCTGACTCTGCCCAGCCTCGACCGCAGCGACCACCCGCCGCCGCAGATCCTCCTGCGACGACGGGGAAAGCCACCGAGCACCAACCACCGCCACCTTCACACCATAACCAACGACCACGCCACATTTGAGTTATGGATCAATAGATGCAGAACGGCTGGCGCGAACAAGGTGGGGATTTGGGTCCGGGGGGCACGAACGCACATTCGGAGAGCTGGGGAGAAAACAAGGCATCATGCCCGTAGTTGCCCCATCTGGGTGATTCTTGGACGGATTGTCGTACGCGTGCAGCAAATCGGCATCGTTGAGCACATCTATCAATGACAGCGACGATGGAAAGGCAGCAGCGTGCCCGGAGCGAGCGATGACCCGAAACCCGAGGTCACTCCAGAAAGTCCTGCTGCGCAACCGCTCGACTACGAGCAGTACTTTCGCAGGTACGAGAACCGGCTGGCTGGCTTCGCGCGCCGCAACGCGGACAACCCCCAGCAAGGAGAGGACGCGCTGCAGGAGGCCATGATCGACGCGTACGAGCAGTGGCCCGAGGTGTCGATCATGGATTGCCCGTGGGGATGGGTGGTCAGGGTGACCAGACACAAGCTCTACGGCCTGCGTCGGCAGCGCGAAGACCCGGCGCCCGTTGCCGACGGCGCGGTCCGGGACTCTGCGGAGAAGCTGGCGGAAAAAACGGAGGTCTGGGCCGCGGTGAGCGAACTCCCTCCCCGGCAGCGCGAGATCGTCACGATGCGGTTCGAGTTCGACCTGGAGATCGATGAGATCGCGGGGGAGCTCAACATCAAGGAGTCGACCGTGCGCAGCAACCTGTCCCGGGCCACCCAGCGGCTCAAGGCCACGTTGACGGCCGCGCGAAAAGAGGACGAACGGTGAATCTCGAGAAGATCTTCTCCGACCACCGTGACGCCACAGCTCCGCCACCCGACGACGACCTCGCCGTACGGCGTTGGATGGCCCAGATCGAATCCGGGTACCGGCGCAGGTCCGAGGTTCCCGACGTAGGAGCCATGGCTCGCGCGGAGCTCGAACTCTTCATGAACGCCGAACGCGCGTTGGTCGCGGGACGAGCGGCGGAGAAGTCTGGAGACATTGATGAAGCCATCGCGCAGTTCATGGTGGCCGCAGAGCAGGGGGTCGGTGACTCCCTGCTCCTTCTGGCGGGTGCGCTGACCCGTACGAGGCAGTACGTCAGGGCTTTGGAGTGGTGCGAGCTCGCCGCCAGCGAGGGGTTCGACGAGGCTGTTGACCTGGCTGCCCGGTGTCGCGCTGCACTGGGCCTGCCCGCCCCTGCGGTCGCAAGGCCGCTCCCCTCAGCACCCGAGCCCGTTCCGGCGGAACCCGCACCGGAGAGGATCCCAGGCCGGGTTAGTGGCACGACCGCCAGCGCCGACCTCGGTCTGACACGCAGGCTCAAGGCCCTCGCCTGCACGGTCCCCCTGCACGAACTCGACTACCACAAGGCGAAGCTGGACTGGGTCGACGCATCCGTCTACCAGATGGCAGAGATCGCGATGCACACAATCGACCAGGTCACCATCGCGATGGACTTCGACACCGGGGCAGCGCACGACGCAGTGCAGGAGCGGGTGACCCCGTTTGTCACCGCCCAGGCGCCCGACCGGGGCGTCGAGGAACATCGCCGCGTCGCCCGCTGGGTGCTGGAGAAGCTGATCAACGTCGGCACGGTCGGCCGGGTGTTCCACCACGTCTACGGTGAGATCGGCGTCGACGGCGACTACCGGCGTCTCACCTTCGATTTCAAGCTCGTGCGCGAGGTCCCGGGGGCGCGTGGCGCGATCTACCTGCGGACGACCGACGAGGCAATCAACGTCCTCGTGGGCGCGCTCGACACTGACGTCGAGTCCGCGCAGGTAGCCGCCGAGGTGAAGCTGGAGAACCTGATCATCCGCGGTCATCTGGCGGACGCTCGGGTAGCCGCTGAGCAGGCCCGCTACCGCACAGTTCAGTACGGGGAGATGTTGCGGTACAAGCTCGACGCCACCCGCCGCGACCTCCGCGTCGTGGACTGGGAACACGAATTGCCGGACATGCTGGACAAGGCGCTCAGTCACATCGAGGAACGCTTCAAGGTCGAGCACGCCATCCTGCACCACATCACCCGAGCACGCGACGAGTCCGACGATCCGGACCACAAGCGCAGGGCCGCCGAGCTCGTGACCATCGTGGCAGACTGCATCCGGCGGCACACCCAGCTGCAGAGCCGCATCCAGTCCGCGCGCGCCGTCTTCCGCGAGGAGCAGGACCGCCAGCGCTTCTCTGGTTCACCGCAGCGTGCCGCGCTGGACCTGCACGGGCAGCTGCTCAAGCCGGCGCTCGCGCTGCCGGTCATGGACGCGGCGGTCCCGCTGGAGCAGTTTTTCCGCGCTGCCTCGGGCGTGGAGAACCCGGATGTACCGACCTTGCCTTCCCTGGTGTCCATGCTGCTCCGCCCGGCCATCGACCGAGACCGGACCGCCGGTCCGGTGGTCGTCCTGGACCTGGACGAGACCCGGGATGACACGAGGTTCACGGACAAGCACAAGAAGCTGGCGGACGCTCTGCTGGATCTGCCGAGTCAGGTCCGTACGCTCAGCACGCTCCTGCAGGAGGCCGCGGACCTCGACGACGACCTTCCGGTGCTCGTCGCGTTGCGCGCAACCAACGCGTACAACCCCGCGATCAGTACCGCGATGCTCAAGAACAAGTCCCACGTGCTGGTCGCGGTTCCGGCGAGCCGTCTCATCGAGTCGCCAGACAGGGCAGCGGGCGACGACCTGCTCCTCACCACCGCCGAGATCGTGGTGCCCGCAGAAGACCAGAACGCCGTGCACGAGGAGTCCGCGTGAACAAGATCGACATTACCGACGCCGAGCAGGCGGCGCAGTTGGTCTCGCTGGGGTTGCGAACCAGGCAGGTCCCCAGTAGGGACGCCGCCTATCGAAGTCTGGTCGACCGGTACCAGCGCGACGACCTGTTCGCTGCGGCGGTCGACGCGATCGCTACGGGTCTGGGGCTCGTCGTGCTGGACGTGACCGCTGTCAGCGGGATCGTGCTGGCAGCCCAGACCGGATCGGTCTTCGAGATCAAGATGGACGACTACGCACGCCAGGCGAAGCTGCGGGAGCGGAGGGACACCGAGAAGGTCCTGCACGGCATCGCACACCTCGCCATCGCGGCGCTGGCCTTCCCCCGCCCGGACGACCTGGCCAACGACCAGTACGTGGGACGTGTGTCGGTCGAGTCAGTGGACCTCGTCGTTCGGGAGACGTGCCGCGTGCTGAAGGAACGGGCCATGGCCGAGACGGGCAACACCGATCCTTCCGCCGAGGCTCCGGAGCTTGAACAAGCCTGGCGTGCCTACGACAAGCGTCACGAGGTGGCGTCCACGAAGGACAACAGGAACAACAGTGACAGCACGCGGGGCATGGTGCGGCGAGCCCTCAGATGGCTCGCCGAGCGCGGGCTCGTGCAGGCTGTCGGCGAGGAGTCCGACGAGACCTTCCGGCCCACCAGCCGCTATCAGATCCAGGTCCGTCAGCTCGCCTCGCAGGCAGCATTCCGCGAGCTGCTCGATCTCGGCGTGGTGCCGCGGATCGCCGTTGACCGCGAAACCACCGCCCCCGCCGCACCGACGATCTGAGCCGAGGAACTTGTTCCACATGTATGAACTCTCGAAGATCAGGCTGTACTCCGTGGGGCCCACGGGTGCCCGCTACGAGGACGTCACGATCGATCTGTCCGACGTGGGCCTGCCGGTCCGCGACCAGCAACTGGTGCTCGGCGGCCAGGAACTGCGACGCCCGTCTCCTGCCTCGATCCTATTCCTGGAGAACGGCGGCGGGAAGTCCGTGCTGATCAAGCTGATCTTCTCGGTGATGCTGCCGGGCAAGCGTCAGGTGGTCGGCACGTCCAGCACGAAGGTCTTGGAGAACTTCGTCGGCCGCGACGACGTGGCGCACGTCGTACTGGAGTGGATGCACACCAGGACAGGACGTCTGCTGCTCACGGGCAAGGTATCGGACTGGCGCGGTCGCAGTCCCCAGTCCGGCGAGAGCAGTCTCGTCGAACTCTGGTACAGCCTGCGCCCGAACAGCACCGTCGGCATCGCCTCGCTGCCGTTCGCGGAGGACGGCACCAACCTGGTCGCGAAGGAGTTTCGCTCGCGACTCGATGATCTCGCGGAGGCCGACCCGACGCTGGAGCTGGACTGGGCGGACAAGCAGTGGAAGTGGACGGCGCGGCTCGGCGATCTCGGGCTGGACTCCGAGCTGTTCCGCTACCAGCGAGCCATGAACGCCGGAGAGGGAGAAGCGGCCGACGCGTTCACGTTCACGACCGACGAGGCGTTCGTCGACTTCCTGCTCAAGGCGGTGCTCCCCGCCGGAGACCAGGAAGACCTCGCCGAGTCCATCGCGGGGCACGCCGAGAAGCTGGCTAAGCGCAGCGATCTGGAGAAGGAGCGCACGTTCGTCGAAGAGGTGCTCGGGCACCTCGGCCCACTTCATGAGCAACGAGCGGCCACGACGCGAGCACAAAGCGAGGCTACCTCCGCGGCGGACGAGCTATCCGGATTCGTCGCGAGACTGGTCTCGAGGGTGAGGCATGAAACTGCACTGCTGAAGCAGCGGCGGAGGCACATCAGTGCCATGGCCGAGGCGACGTCGGACGCGGAACGCACCCTCAACCGTGCCAAGGACGTCCGCACCGCGCTCGAATATCGTACGGCTGAGCTGCGAGTGGCCGCCGCGCATGCGGCACAGGAGAACGCGGCTGAGGTAGAAGCCGCCGCTCAACGCGTGGTTCAGGGATGGGCCGCCACGCGCAAGCTCCTCGACCACGACGCTGCGGACGAGAACGCTGCCACGCTGCGGAGGGTGGTCGCCCAGCGACAAGACGCCGCGCAGGTCGCGCTGGAGGCGCGCAACGAGAAAGCGCGCGCGGTGGCGAGAGCGCTCCTCGTCACCGTGGACACCGCACTCGACGAGGCCCGGCAGGAGGACGCCGCTCTCGTGGGGTTGCGGCAGTCCGTGGACACCACCGAGGAATCCTGGCGATCGGCCGTCGACAGCAGTGCACAGGCCACCGCGCTCGCGGCACAGCGAGAAGAGTCCGCGTCCGGTGTGGACAATGAAGTCCAGACTGCCGTGAAGGCGGGTTTGGTCAGATCAGCAGCCTCTCTCCCGCAGGAAGCGGCGGCACTCGCGGACCAGGTGAGGGCGGACTCGGCCGCGATCGAGGAGACCGACAACCGTCTGGCTGGCCTCGACACCGAGGTGGAGAGTGCCAGGATGGAGCTGGTCGAGGCGAGGCAGATCGAGACAGACGCACGCGGCTGCTACGAGACCGCACAGACGTCGCTGCAAAGAGCAGAAGCCGCTGCCGCCGCGCTTGCCGGCGAGCCGCGTCTGGTCGAACTGCTCGACACGGATGACGTCATGCTCGAGTACGACGCCGAGACGCTGCTCGAACAGCTGGCGAAGGCACAGGACGACATCGACCGTCGGCGTACCGCGCTGAGAGTCGCGGACGCCGCAGACGAACCGGCACGGCTGCTGTGGGCGGACGATCCCGACGCCCTTCTCCTCCCTCACCACGAGGTCACGCACATCCGGAACCTGCTGGAGTCGGATGGAATCGCGTGCGGAACCGGATGGGACTACCTCTCGGACCGGTCCGACAACGAGGTCCGCGCCGAACTCGTGCGGCACCTGCCCCACCTGGCGGGTGGGGTGCTGGTCAACAAACCCGAGCACCTGGACCGTGCCCGTGAGGTGCTCGTCGAGCATGAGTACCGTCCCACGGGGACCGTCGTAGTAGCCACACCCCACTCGTTCGATGTGGCCGTGGACGCGGACTTCGATCTCTCCCTGTCCTCGGCCGCGGGCTTCATCGCGCCGCCCAGTCCGGCGCTGTACGACCGCGAGGCGGCGAAAGCGGAGTGCGCTCGCATCACTGAAGAGCACGCGGAACGCGCGGTCCAACTCTCCAAACTGGACGCTGTCTACAGCACCGACCGAAATCTCGCGGCCAGGCTGGTCGCCTGGCGCGCCGAGTACCCCGCGGGCACCTTGGCCGCGCTCGCGGACGTGGTCGCCACGGCCGAGACGGCATTGCGAGAAGCAGGCAAGTCCGTCGCCCATAGGCAGGTCGTGCTCGGCAATGCGATCAAGGGGCGAGACGAACTCAAGCTTCGGCTCGCGGACATGCGTCAAGCACTCGACACTGCCAGAGAACGCTCCCGCCGCCTTACCGAACTGGCGGGCAAGGTCCGCGATGCCATGACCTGGCGGCAAGAAGCCAGGCAAGCGAGAGGCCGCGCTGACGAGGAGAAGGCCCGGGCCGAGACGTTCGCCCTTGTCCTCACCCAGCTGCGTGAGGACATCGCGGCCGGTCAGCGAAGGGCTGATTCCCAGCGGGCGTTGGCCGCGAGGACGAGCGAGGAGATCGACGAGCTTCCCGGAGGCGCGGCTGCCGATCGTGAGGATCCGGTGCCCGATCAACCGGTCGCCGTGCTGCGCAAGGTACTTCAGCAAGCACAGCGCGTCTACGACCAGGCTGCCGTCGGTGACGATCAGCTCAAAGACCTGCGTCAGGCCGAAGCCAAGGCCGGTGAGACCCGTCTGGCGTGGGAACAGGAAGCGCCCGAGGTCCGTCAGGCCGCGCAGCACCTGCTCAGTTCCACGGATGGTGCGGACGCCGCCTCCAGAGCAGCTGCGTCCACCTTGGCAAGCTCCCATCTCCGGTCGGCCGTGCAGGCGCTTCATACCGCGAATGAGGAGCACACGACCTGCAAGGTTCGACTGGAGCAACTGCCGAAACTGCCTGTTTCCCTCGACCTGTCACAGCAACCACGAGACGTGCCACACGGCGCACAGCTGTCCGCCGAAGCAGCCGCGTCGGCCGAAGAAGCGGCTGCGGCGCATCAAGCTCATCTTGCCGACCTCGACCGGGCACGCGGCGAGCTGGCGGCGGCCACGGTGCTGGCCGACTCCTTCAAGACGATCGCGGAGACCCACAACGCCTCCGTGGACGATCAGCCCGGCGTGCACCTCGCCGATGTCGAGCCGTTCGGTGGCGACGTCGAGTCGGCGCGTGAGCGGTACGGCGAACTTCGTCGTACCGAGGCAAGGATGTCCAAAGCCGCGCAGGCCGCGCAGCGTCTGCTGATCTCGCGCGCTGAACAACTCGAACTCTGTGTCGCGGACAGCAGGTTCGAGACACTGGTGATCCCGATCCGCGTCCAGATTCGCGGGGTGGCGTCCTCCGCCCTGGGCGCCCACGCCGAGGAATGGATCGATCAGCTGCGCCCGCGTTTGAGGTCGCTGATCGATGACCTGGAACAGATCGGCCGTCACCGAGACGCCATCCTCGAACGGATGAAGGCCATTGTGGACGGAGCGTTCCTGAGGCTGCGTGCGGCTCAGCGGCTGTCCAAGCTGCCTGCCGGACTCGGTGACTGGACCGCCAAGGAGTTCCTGCGCATCGGCGGCAAGCCCGTCGAGGGAGACCTGCTCGTCCACCAACTGGGCCAGGTTCTCGACGACGCGGTCGAGCGGTACAAGTCTTCGTCAGGGAAAGTCGATGGGCTGGCGGTGGTGCTGCGGGCTGTGCGGGCAGCCGTGCCCAAAGGCTTCAAGGTAACGATGCTGAAGCCGGACGCAGTGCTACGGGCCGAGCGGGTCGGGATCTCCGAGGTACGCGACGTGTTCTCCGGCGGCCAGCACCTCACCGCAGCGATCATCCTCTACTGCACGCTCGCCGCGCTGCGCTCGAACGATCAGGGCAAGACACGCCATCACCACTCGGGAGTTCTGTTCCTGGACAACCCCATCGGCAGGGCCTCGGCGACCTACCTGCTCGACCTGCAACTCGGCGTCGCCGCAGCCCTCGGCGTCCAGCTTGTCTACACCACAGGCCTGTACGAGGAAGAAGCGCTCGGCGGCTTCCCACTCATCGTCCGGCTGCGCAACGACGCCGCGGTGCGCGCCGACCGGAAGTACCTGTCGGTGCACGACCGGATCGTTGCGGAGCTCGATTCCCTTGCTCCGCCGGACGACACCGGCGTTCTCACCTCCATCAGGACAGTTCTCCCGAGGCGGCGGCGTGACGAAACGGATTGAGCGGCTCGCGGACGATCTTTACCAGGAGCTCGTGGCGTGGGCCACGACCAGGGACTGGGCAGGCACCACACGCAGGGACGTACCGATCGACGACGTACGCCGATGCTTCCACGCTGTCTACCAGCGCAGGGAAGAAGACAGCGGCATCACGGTCATGATCCGGGACAGTCTGGCCGTGCTGATCGAGCATGAGCGGATCGTCCCGGTGAAAGCGACCGATCACGAAACGATCGCGCTTCCCCGCAAGATCAAGCTGATCCCCACCATCTCTCCGACGTCGAAAGCCGTTCCCGCGATGCCGCGATGGCATCGGCTGCTGTACGACCTGGAGGACGTGTGGCTAGCAGCAGGGCCCAGACAGCGCGCCTGCTATATAGCGATCAACACATGGCTGCTGAGCAACCCCGACCGCACGACTCTCGTTCCGTTGCGGGAGCGCGCTCTGGAGATCTTCAGCGCCTCCGGTGACGAGGAGTCCTTCCCTTCGCCGGAGAAAGCGCTGGACGAAGTGCGCAAGGGGCCGTTGTTCGGCGACCAGGAACGGTTGCTCGACTTGCTTCACGCCACGGCGACACCCCCGCCGCTGCTCAGCAAGCAGCTGCTGGAAGAACTGACCGAGAACCACCTGAAGCGCGTCGGCGACGGTGATCTGCTGCTGGTGGTCGAGAACAGCGCGACGTGGTGGTCGATCGTGAAAGCCCTACCGGCACAGCACAATGTCGGCCACGTCGCCTGGGGGCTGGGCGGGAGCTTCATCTCGTCGATCCGATCGATCACCGAGAACCGCGAGATCCGTCGGATCCGCTATTTCGGAGACGTCGATCTTTCCGGCCTGCGGATCCCGACGTCAGCCAAGCGCACGGCTCGCGCGTTCGGACTCCCCCCGGTCTGGCCCGCGAAGCATCTCTACGCCGAGCTGTTCACCGTCGGGCAAAGTTGGCGAGCCGGCGACAAGGCCGTGAGCGAGGACCGCGCGGTCGAGCTGTCCGGCTGGCTACCCGAAGAGCACCACGAAGTCGCAGCACGTCTGCTCGCACAGGGGCGCCGCATCGCCCAGGAGTGGGTTGGATACCAGCGCCTGAGTCGCACGGAGAGCTGGCACGCCGACCTCGTCTGACCAGAGAAATCAGAACCGCAGTCCTGAGAACGAGAACAAGAGATCAAGATCAGCTGACTCCGCCTCGAGAACTTCCAGTCGTTCGGTCCCGAGGCGACCACCATCACACTGGACGAACGCATTATTAATAACGTCCTCGGCCCGAACGGGTCCTGCATCGGACCATGTCTGGAAGCCTCAGAGGCTTCCCGAAGAACCTCAGTTGGTCAACCGTCCCCACCGGGCTCGTCGACGGACGCCCGGTCGGAGTGCAATTGATCGGGCCGATGTTCCGAGAGGAAGCGGTATTCGACGCGGCACAGGCCGTCGAGAACGCCCACGGCACGCTGACTCCCATCGAGCCCCGAGGTGTGAAGCCATGACGGCGGCCATCTGCTCGAAGATCCCAATCGACTGGTCGGCCGCTCCGTCTGACGGTCCGGGTTTCAGCCGGGCTGGTTCGGGTCAGGGCGCTCGTCGGCTGCCGCCGCGAGGTTGATCGCGCGAATGTCCGCCGGTGGCAGCCACTGGCGTTCGGGGTCGAACGGCCGGAGGCGCGAGGTGACGTGGTCGATCAGCCGGGGCAGCACGGGGTGGCGGTTGTCCCGCTTCCACAGCACGGAGTGCAGGTAGACGGGTGTCGGATCGACGATGGGGATCTGGATGATCTTCGGGTGCCACGGGACCTGCAGCAGTTCGCCACTGAAGGTGAAGCGGTCCTCTGATGTCGGCCCATTCGCTGCCGGGTTCGTTGGTCGGCATCCAGGCGATCGAGTCCCGGAGGTGCGGCAACCGCACCTAGCGCCGGTCGGCGAGGGGGTGTGCGCGGCCGACGAGGATGTGGAGGGGACCGAGATAGACGGGAAGGTGCTTGATGCTCGGATCGAGCTCGCCCACCACCCGAGCGACGGTGACGTCGATCGAACCGCTGGTCAGCGCGGTCGACTACGCCGCTCGAGCCGGCCGGTTCCTGCCCCGCCTCGGACGACTCGGCACTCCAGTCGCACAACCGCGTTGACAAGGCCGCCGGGCAAGCGAGGCTACGGACGCATCCGCGAAGACGTGCGGCCGGCTCAAGCGGTGCAGGCGACGGCCGGGATGATCGCCAGCGAGGATTCCGCCGAGGAAGGACAGGGTGGCGTAGCTGCTGGCTGCAACGACGAGACCCGAGGCTATACCGCCATCGGCCCCGGAGATCGCGACGGCGACGTCCACCGCGCCTTGGGTTTTCGCGCGGGTGGCCAGCGGCACGGTGTCGGTGGTGATCGCGCTGCCGCTGCTGGTCTACTTCGCCGTCATGTGGGCCGGGTCGTTCGCACTGGGCAAGGCCATCGGCCTGAACTGCGAACGCTCCGCGACGCTGTCGTTCACGGCCGCGGGCAACAACTTCGAACTCGCCATCGCCGTGGCCATCGCCCCCTTCGGCGTCACCAACGGCCAAGCCCTAGCCGGTGTCGTCAGCCCCCTCAACGAGGTCCCGGTACTGGTCGGCTTGGTCTACGTCTCGCTGGCCGCGCGCCGCTGGTACGCCAGCTCCTCCACATCGGAGGCCAGTCATGTCCGCACCACCAGCTAGCCACCGCGACGCAGCGGATTACCGGCCGACCAACGCTGAGATCGACGCGCTGAACCAAGGAGCCACCGTGTCTTCCACTCCCGAGGCCCTGTTCGTCTGCGTGCACAACGCTGGCCGCTCGCAGATGGCCGCCGCCTTGCTGCACCACCACGCTCAGGGGCGGGTGACCGTCCGCTCGGCCGGATCAGCACCCGCCGCCACGATCAACCCCGCCGTCATCGAGGCCATGGACGAACTCGGCATCGATCTGTCCCAGGAGTTCCCGAAGAAGCTCACCACCGACGCCGTCGAAGCTGCCGACGTGGTAATCACCATGGGTTGCGGGGACGCCTGCCCCGTCTTCCCCGGAAAGCGCTACCTCGACTGGAAACTCACCGACCCAGCAGGCAAGTCCGTCGATGACTTCCGTCTGATCCGCGACGACATCGACCGTCGAGTCCGCGCACTGCTGGCCGAACTCACCGCGAAGGCAGCTCAGTAAGCAACCTCCTGGCCGCCGAGGTCCGCGGAAACATCTTTAACCCCGAACACCAAACCCAGTGCGTTGTGTCCGCGAAAGACCTGGCCACCTCACACTGGTGCAGTGCGAGGTGGCCCGCGGAGTCAGACACCTCGGCATGCAACAGCCATGACCGGCTGCCCCTGCCTGATCTCTTCCCCCTTTCTCTGCCATCGCCCACCCCATATCACAACCGCCCATCAGCAGCCCTGGAACACAGGGGCATAGGCCTGATGCGCCCTTCAACACCCAAGTAGCAGATGTCGCACTCGGCGCCGCAGGCGGTAACGGCCGCTCCGCCAGCGCACTTACCGAGGGCGACAGTCGCAACTGGTCAGTCGTCTTTCGCTGCACGGTAGGCGAGGCAGTGCGCGCAGATCATGTCATCAGGGGTTGGGGTTGTTCGCCCGCAATAGCCGCAAGACCCGGTTCGCTCGGTGGTGATGAATCCGCAGTCGAAACAGATCTGCGTGAGGTAGCTGTTGGGGTCTTCGCGGGTGGCGACATCAACAAAGGATTCCGTGTCACAGTCTGGACACAAGGCGATGGACCACCCGCTTTTGCCCTGGACTGCCAGATGCCGCGATTCGCCGAGTATCTCCGAGACATACTCCTCCGCCGTGGCCCATCCGGACACCTGGTTCCAGTAACGACCGCAGAACCGACACCGCGACGACTCGTATCCAGGCTCGAACGTCCAGGCCAGTTGTCGGCACTCTGGGCAGTGGATGACGATGCTTTCCCAAGCATCCAGCTCTGGCGCCAGTCGCGCAAGGCGGGCCTGCGTGACCGCGGCGATTTCGTTGAGAGCACGGCGCGCGAGGTCTTCCGCTTTCTTGAGAGCATTAACTTCGTGCTCCGGAGCATCCGGCACCAGATACTTAAGGATGAACTGAGACAGGATCTCGAGCGCCCGGGCCGCTTTGGTGTTGACGATCTCATGCTTGCTGGTTGGCCCGAAGTGCTGGAGCTTGTTGCGTTCAGTGTTCAGCGATTCGAGTGCCTGCTTATCGGGCTTACTCAGGCGTATGTCGGCCACTGCGTCGAGGCGTTGGAGCGCGGCATTGAGCGTCACACTCCGGAAATTTCCCTGGCGGAGTTTATTCTCGTCCGCGCTGTACGGGTCCTCAAAGATGTGCTCGATGCCCTCCCGTTGAAGCCGCACCTTCACCAAGATTTCGATGGCCGCCTGCAGATGAAGCACCGCGTACTTAAGGCTCTGAGGATCATGCGAGACCAGCAAGTGGGCAATCGCACTATCCAGGAAGTCGACGCCGTTGACCACCGGGCCGAAGGCCAGATCCTCATCAGCAACGCGTACCGGTACTTCGTTGGGCTCAACGGAACTCATGCTTGTTGATCCCGTTTACAACCGACATCGTTACACAGCCCCGTACGCCATCAATGTCAAGCGGCCGGACTGCAGTCGATGGTCCAGTCCCGGCCAAGACAAACGATCACCAACCCGTTCCTGCGGAGGTAATCGGCCATGTCCGCGTCGTCGCCGGTGACTCCAGCCAGACGCACCCGGAGAGCGTCGAGTAGGTGGTCTTCCCGGACGTAAGTGCTCTTCATGCCCGATACCTGGGTGCGGGCGCTGGTGTGGCCGTGGCGGCACCGGTAGCCGGGGCGGTTGTGCACCCAGTGCGAGGCGAAGCGCCGGTCGCATACCCCGCACCTGATCAGCCCCGACAACACGTAGGTCCGGGTGTCTCCGTCCTGGCTTCGGCGGGCGGCACGCATGCCCTGCACGGCTCGGAACGTCGCCTCGTCGACCAGTGCGGGATGTGCGGGTGCCTTCGACACCGCCCACTCCCGCTCATCCACCCGGCCTCCGGCACCGCCGGCGCGGCGAGCATCGCGGTGGCTACGGGAGGTGCTGTGCCGGTTCCACACCTGATGCCCTGTGTAGCGCGGATTCTCCAGAATTTCCCCGACCGTTCGCGTGATCCATTCCTGTCCTGAGCGGTGCAGGTTGCGTGCCGGGTCGGCGCCGGACGGGCAGGGCACTCCGCGCTCGTTGAGTTCGCGTGCGATGCCGGCGATGCTGCGTCCCGCGGCGCGCTGCTGGAAGATCCACCGCACCCATCGGGCTTTCGCCGGGTCCGGCTCCAGTTGGTGGAGTCGGCGGCCCCACCGGGCGTGCACAGCGTTGGGGTGTGGTCCGGCATCCACCAGCCGGTACCCGTACGGTGGTCGGCCGCCCAGAAACCGGCCCTGGGTGCAGACCTGCGTGCGCATCGCCGCCAGCACCCGGTGCCGCGCCCGCAGCACCTCCCGCCGCGACTGCGAATCCAGCAACAACATCAACGCCTGATGCGCCGGATCCTCGAGATCCAGCCGCCCGCCGGCCTCCGGCAACCACACCTGCACGCCCACCTCGGCCAGAGCAGTCATCACCGTCCGGAATTGATCCCCGTAGAAGGCGCGCTCGTACTCGCCGATGACCACGGCATCAAAACCACGGTCGGCACGCTCAGCGGCAGCCAGCAGGGCCGCGGCCGAGGGCCGCTTGGTCCAGGACCACCGACGTGAACAGCCCTCGTCGAAGTACTCGGCCACGATCACCCCGTGGTCGGCGATGGTCTCCTCCGCGACTTCCAGCTGCCAGCCCCGTGATGTTGCACGATCCTGGAACTCCGTGGTCGACATCCGGCCGTAGAAGGCGAACCGCACCAGCGACCCGCAGTCGGCGCTTCCCCGAGCCCGCCGTCTGCACCTGCCATGCTCAGCTGGCCCTGCTTGGTCCCGTCTCACTGTCCCGGCCACCATCACGCACCCCGCATCCCAAACCGCCGATAAAGCAGTTCTGGAACGCCGGGGCATCGCCCTGATGACGCCGGACACCCCCAGCACCACCCGAACAGCCGCACAGCGTAAGCCGCGCGGTTCCGCAGCGCGCCGAGACACGACCGCGCCACACTGGGAAACTCACGTCCCCGCCGGGGAGCACGAACGCACACAGCGGCTGAAACCGATCGGGCCAAATATCAGCAAACCAACCTGGATCTTTGGACAGCGGGATTCCGACCGCGCTAGCATCGCCGTCATGGAGTTGAATCCCCGGTTCGGGGATTCCTCCCACTGGCAGGGGTTCAAGTCTCGGACACTCAATTACCCCATGAAGTCATGGACTTCGGATCGATCATGGCCCGTGCGAGGCCAGCTAGTCGAGCTCGATCAGCTTATCGGCAGCAACAGCTGCGTGCCGCCGAACCCGAGCGTTCTTGAGACTGGTGCTGGCAGAGCTTCCTCGAGCGACCAGCCCGGTCCGACATACACGATCACCAGCCCATTGGACCGAAGGTAGTCAACCAGGGCCGTGTCCGCACCGCCGACGACATCGGCCAGCTGGCTTCGGAGGCCATTGAGTAGGCGGTCTTCCCTGACGTAGATGTTCTTCACGAACTCCGGTGGCCGGTTGTGTGCGCTGGTGTGACCATGCCGGCACCGGTAGCCCGGCCGGTTGTTCACCCAGTGCGAGTCCAACCGCCACTCACACGCACCGCACACGACCAATCCCGCCAGTACATAGGTCCGGGTTCCACCATCCCGAGTCTTCCGCGCCGCCCTCATCCCCTGGACCGCCAGAAACGTCGCTTCATCAACCAACGCGGGATGCGCAAGCTTCTCCGACACCGCCCACTCCTGCACATCCGCCCGCCGCCCCGTACCGCCGGCGCGTCGAGCACGCCCAGCTCCGTGGACGGTGCTGTGCCGGTTCCACACCTGCCGGCCTGTGTAGCGCGGGTTCTCCAAGATCCCTGCCACCGTCCGCATAATCCACGCCTGCCCAGAGCGATGTGGATTCCGCGCCCGATCGGCACTAGCAGGGCACGGCACACCACTCCCGTTCAACTCGCGCGCGATCCCCGCCACACTGCGCCCCGCGGCGCGCTGTTCAAAGATCCACCGCACCCACGGCGCCGTCGCCGGGTCAGGCTCCAACCTGTGCACCCTCCGGCCCCACCGCGCATGCGCCCGATTCGGATGCGCCCCAGCATCCACCAACCGATACCCGTACGGCGGCCGACCACCCAGAAATCGCCCCTCCACACACACCTGCGCCCGCATCGCCGCCACCACCCGATGCCGCGCCCGCACCACCTCCCGCCGCGACTGCGACCCCAACAACACCATCAACGCCCGATGCGCCGGATCCTCCAGATCAACCGGACCACCCACCTCCGGCAACCAGACCTCGACCCCGTGTTCGCGAAGGAACGTCATCACGGTCTGGAACTGATCCCCGTAAAACGCCCGCTCATATTCCCCCACGACCGCTGCATCGAACGCGCGATCAGGACTCCGCACCGCGGCCAATAGCGCCTCTGCACAAGGCCGCTTCCACCAGGACAACCGGCGCGAACAACCCGCATCGAAATATTCCGCCACGATCACCCTACGTCCGCCGATCGTCTCCTCCGCCACCTCCCGCTGCCACCCCGACGACGTCCCAGAATCCTGAAACTCCGTCGTCGACATCCGCCCATAAAACGCAAATCGCAAGCCCCGCCCACTGCGACGTTCATCGCTGCACCTCGGCCTACCATTCCGCCGCTCGGCCATCTCCTTGATCAAGCCTGAGCCGATCACATTCGCTTCAGCAACTCCGGCCACACCGCACCCCTATATCAAAGGTCATCCCACGGTCGGAGGTGGAACGCAGCCACTCAACTCCGATGACGCAGCACCTCACAACATGACCCGAATGGCCGCATGACAACGAGCGAATACCGACGATGCTCCTGGAAGGTCCTGCCCAGGCTGAGGATCAACTTCACCCTGCCGACTGCCATTTCGATCTCCTGACAGGTTCGCCCCACGCACCCGCCAAGGCCACGTGCCCGGCTGCGATCAATTGGCCATGCCCGCTCCAAGCAACCATCCGCGAGAGCGGGGCCACCACAGGCGGCCCAGTTCCCCTTGCAGGCCCCGAGAGCTGTCGGTGACGTGTGCGACTCTTCTGGTGTGCGTGCGCGAGGTGACGACGGTGTGGAGCTGAACGCCGAGTTCGACGTGGAAACCGATGGGGTCCACCTTAACTTGGTGCTGGAGAGCGCGGGAGGTAGAACCGCGGGCAACGGACGGCCGCGCAATGATCAGTACGTTCCCGTGCTGGCACTGCTGTTGACCAGGCTCCGCGATCGGCACGCTGTGCTGCTCTCCGCCGCGGTCGCCTCCAAACGGGTGGCCGGCCTCCCCGAGAATGAACGTTCCCTCGTGAACGGGCCGTTGGATCTCGGCACGGTCGACGACATCGACCGCCTGCGACTGGACCTCACCAGCGCCCAAGGACGCGTCGGACTACTCGAGGGCGCAACGAAAGAGGGCAACAACCGCAAACGGGTCCAGCTCCGGCTCGCAGTACCCGGCTACGGCCCCGGTGACGCGACCCGACTGGCTACAGATCTCGCAGCCCCACCAGGACAAGACGCCCACGACTTGCCGACGGCCAAGCCCCTCGATCACGGCGAACTACTTTCAGCGGTGAAGAAGTTCAGCCTGCACCGGCACGAGGGACGGCCGAGCCCGCACAAACCCTTGGCACTACTGTGGACGATCGGCCGCATAGCCAACGGCAGGACCCGGCTGGCGCCCTGGCCCGAGTTCCGGGACGAGGTCGGCGCCCTACTCAGCGAGTTCGGCCTCGAGCACTCCAAAACCACTCCCCAGTACCCGTTCTGGCACCTCCGCACCAGCCCACAGTTGTGGGAAGTACACGGACTCACCGATGTCCCGACCACCGACGACGTCACCGCAGTCGCCGGACTGACCCACCAGGCCGCCGAACTCCTACGCGATGACACCACCAGGGCAGACGTCGTCAACCTGCTGCTAGAACAGCATCTGCCCGGCATCACTGACCACCAGGCGCTCCTGAACCAGGTCGGGCTCGGCGGCACACATATCGCCTTGCCCGATGCACGAACCCTGCTGCAAGCGCTCATCGGAGAGCAGATCCGAACCGCAACCGGGAAACCGAACACCGTCCTCGCCGTACACGAGGACACGGCACTGGTACGCACCGACCGTTCACCATCCGGACAACCCGTCGGGATCAGCGAAGTCCAGAACGGCCTCGACCTGCTCGCCACCCATCGATCAGTTCGAGTACACATCGACGAACTGGGCCACCGCAGCTCCTTCATCGGCGCCGTCCTAGCCACGCTGCCCGGTACGCGGTTCACCCAGAATCCGACCACGGTGACACTGCACGCCCCGACACGCACCCAAGTAGCCAAGGATCTGCATTTCGGCGACCTGGACACCATCGCCCAGGTCAAGGTCCGAACAGAACAGGCACAACTGCGCAGCTTGCTTGCAGGAGACCGTGACGCAGCGGAATGCGCGCTCTGCGGACACCAATACCTCATGTCGTTCCTCGTCGCCGCACACATCAAAAAACGAGCGGTGTGCAACGACGCCGAACGCCGAGACCTGCGTCACGTAGCGATGCTGGCATGCAGCTTCGGCTGCGACGCCCTCTACGAATCCGGCTGGATCACCGTCAACCCCAACGGACACATACAAACCGCCCCGCCAAACACCGCACCCGAGGGCAGGTTCCGAAACCAGCTCCTGCACCTCGAAGGACGACACTGCACCGCCCACCGACCAGAATCCGAACCCTACTTCGCCTGGCACCGCACCACCATCTTCCGCGGCACCAGCAACTGACCCACAGCCCAGACCGCTACAGCCGCCGCATCTTCGGCTGCCCCCGGAACCGCGCCTCCCAGACCGAGGCTCCGGGGAGGCGAAGGGCGCCGCCGAACCCGACGCTCGGAGTCCTCGCCGGTGACCGTGTCGCGCTGCTTCAAGCCGGTTTGTATTGCTGGTAGTGGTCGCTGTCGGTTTTCCAGCAGGGCGCAGGCGGCACCGTGCAGTCGTGCAGGGTAGATCTGGGGTGCCTGGTGAGATCATGGGTGATCCGGATCGTCGCCGGCCCCGGTCACCTCCTTCTTGTGCCCGTTGCTGCTAATAACCGGCGCGGTGGCCGCGGGTGGCGCGGTTGGCTGGGACTCGCGCACCCGCATCGGGATGTAGCGGCGCTCGGAATCGTCATAGTGCATCAGGTGCGTACCGGCGAAGAAGGAGAAGCGCCCGATGCGAGAAAGGCGCCAGCCGACTGCGAGTGCAGTCGTCTTGGGAATCATCGCCATGACCACCAGTTCCCGCCCTGCGGCCTCGGTCTTGATCGTCTTCAGCATCTGGGCCACCTCAGGCCCGAAGGACTCGAGGTCTCCCGTGTTGAACTTCGGTTCCCAACCGTCACGGCCGGGGAATTTGCCGTCGTAGGTGATGACATGCACGGTGCTCACTCCGAAGTCGGCGAACTTCTCCACCGAGCAGTGCTTCGCGGCCTCGGACAACGCCAGCCAGACGCCAACCCGATCGCCCTGGGGCTGCGAAATCTCGCAATGCTCCTGGCGGAGCTTGGCCGCTGCAGCGCCGCCAAGCTGGAACTCGATCTCCATATCCCGCCTGCTTGTGGTTTGCCGCGGGGAAGCCGCCTTGTCTGCCGTGGTCTCGGAGCCCGGCGTGCGCTGCTCTGTCGGCGGGAATTCGAGCAGCTTGAGGCTGTCGGGATGCGACAGATGTGCGCCGACGGCCAGCGACATTGGCCAGAGCATGTTCGGGGCAACGGTGTAGCCGGTGTCGTCGCGGTCGGTGTCGATGGCCTCTTCCAGTGCACGGCCGACCTCGTTGCACGGTTCGACCAGGTCGATCACACCGCCACGCCGTCGGCTGGCCAGGTCGACCCATCGGGTCACCGAACGCATCGACATACGTCGGTCTCGGGCGGCCTGGAGGGGTTCGTCGTGCAGATTCGCCATCGATTCGTCGAGGATCTGCACGTAGAACAAGGTGCCTTTCTTGCTATGCACGATCGTCCTCCCGCCCAGCACCACCAGAATGGTCACCACAGCCGCCAGTAGCAGCACCGCTCGCAACGGAACAACCAGCCCGTCCTCAGGCTGCTTCGGGACCAGGTCCTCAACGACCAGGGCCAGCGCAGCGGTGATGATTGCTGCGAAGATCACGACTAGCGCATTTGCGACGACGACGGGCATTTGGCCGCGGCTCGGCACGAGGCGGCGCAACGTTTTCACTAGAACTCCCTCTCACGATCTGTGCGCATCCGGTAACCTACCGCATCCGATCACCGCTATGGTGATCATGGAGTCGTTGAAGGCCATCTGGGAGGCAGTGCGTGGCCGAAAGCTTCGTCAACCCCTATACGTTCGTGCCATTTCCCGATTCGGCGCCGCACCGGAGTGCCCCGCATGGGCATCTCGGGCGTGGTGACCTGCTGTCGGGACGGCTGACGGTGACTATCAATGCCGAGACGCCGTTGCTGATCCGAGGCATCACGGCACAGCGGGACGGCACACCGCCGCAGCTCCCGCGCCGCCCGGATGGCACACCGATGATTCCGGGGTCCTCACTCAAGGGCGCCCTGCGGTCGTTGCACGAGACGCTGGTGGGTGGGTGCCTGCGCGTGTTCAACAACGACTTCGTGCCGGGATATCGGGATTCGGCCAAGCCGTCGGACATCGGCAACGTTCGGATGGCCGTCGTCAAGCACCATGATGACGAGACCTCGCCGCCAGTGTTGATGCTGTGCGAGGACGGTGAGCCGCGGAAACTGCGGCTGCACCAGAAGGATCTCCTCCGTCTGCACAGCGAGGACAATCCACTCACCTCGGGTGACCGGCTGAAGGTGAGCTTTGATGCTGAATCAGGGAAGCCGACCGGCGCGACCCGCAGCGAGGACGGCGAGTGGGTCGTCTTCATCACCGACGCCAACGCTCGTGAGCCGAAAAGTCCCTACCGAGCGCACATTCGAAGATTGCCGCCGGAACCCAGGACCGTCGAAGTGCCCGGCGACGTGTGGCGGTCGTATGTCACCGCACTGGAGGGTGCCGACGACCTTCGGACCAGGCGCGTCAGGGACCGCGACGAAACCGAGCGCTACGCTTCTGTCACCTTCGCTTACAAGCCCCAAGGCGAGCCGGAAACCACACTGGCCGTGGGGCGTCGGTGGCTGGTGGGCAACCGGCTGCACCCGGGGCAACCGGTGTGGGTCCGCATGCAGGGCGATCAGATCATCGCACTCTGGCACGCGATGATCTGGCGGCACAGCGGTGACTACCTGGCCGAGGAACGCATCGATCGTGAGCTGTTGCCGTGCGAAGACGAACGGCAGCTGTGTCCGAGCTGCCAGGTGTTCGGCTCCGCCGACACCAGCGGCCGCGACGGCGACCACGCCGAGCAGCACTCCTATCGGGGGCACGTGCGCTTCGGTGACGCTCTGGCGATCGACGTTTCGGGCCGGGACGTGACCTTGCCGCCGATGGGCCGTCCCCGCCCCGGTGCTGGTCAGTTCTACCTCGTCAATGACTCGAACACGCGCGGGAACGCCAGCTCTCGGCCGCTGCGGGAGTGGGGTTCGGTCGCCGACAAGGACCGTCAGCCTCGGCGGCTGCGGGGCCGCAAGTACTACTGGCACACGCCACTCGGCGCCGCCCCGCTACCGGCGCGTGGGCAAGCGCGGCAGCATCAGCTCGAAAGCGCGATGACCAGCAAGGCCGTCGTATTTCCGCACGGAACCCAGTTCACCACGACCATCACCTTCACCGATCTCGACGAGATCCAGCTCGGTGGGCTCTTGGCGGTGCTACAGCCCGGTAGCCTGTTCGGCCAGCGCGTGTGGCAGCACATTGGTGGCGGTCGACCTCTCGGATATGGCTCATGCACAGTGTCGGTCGACGCCGAGCACAGCACGATTTGGCGTTCCGGTGACCGCTACGGCGCAGGTGGAGACCTCGTCCCGCTGGATATCGACGGGTACATCGCCTCGTTCCAGGCCTGGGTTCAGACCGAGTTGCCGGCAGTCAGGAAACAGTGGCCGCTGGTGGCGAAAATCCTTTCCCCGAACACGGTCGATCCGAACAGGGTCTGGTATCCACCGGGCGCGGGTTGGAAGCACCGTGGCAGCAAGGAGTTCGACGACGGCTACAGCTTCTGGCAGCAGACCAGCGGGACGGAAATGGCCCGCGACAAGAAGTCCAACCGGCGTATGGGCTTCCCGCTGACGCCGCTGCCGGAGCCGTCCGAGGACGACCAGTCGATGGACATCGTCCCGAAGGACGAGGCCGTGCCACTGCCGCAGCAGCATCGGCACCCGCTCGACGACAACAAGAAGGGCAAGCGTTCGTGACCACCTATCTGGACGTTGCGGTGGTGCGCATCCAGTCGTGGCTGACCCGGGCGCCGCAGCTGCGCGGGCGCCGCGGTGCATCCGCGATGATCCGCAAAGCCACCGACCCGGACGAGGTCGCGCGCCTGTTGGCCGGCTGGGAAGAAGTTGCGGAACGCTGCACAGAGGCAGGACACATCGACGGTGTGATCCCACTGCGGCTGCACACCGACGACACCGACGTCATCAGCCGGGTCGAAGAGCACGTCATCCGCGGACTTCGACAGCGGTTGCCCGCGGCAGCACTGCGCACAACGCACCGGAGCGGCGCAACGTGGCTCGGGGCCCAAACCGGGCCGATCCAGGCCGAACACGAGTGGCCGCCGATGGTTTCCGAATGGCCGCCGGGCAAGCTCTGCGACTGGTGCCTCAACTGGCCCGCCAGCAAGCAGCTGGTCGTCGGCGCGAGTGATGATCGGAAGCTCCGGTCGCTCTGCCTGGACTGTCAGCTTCGCGAGGAACACGCCGGATACGCCACCAGCAGCCGCGAGGACCTCGCCCCTGGTACCGAGCGTGACCTGCTGGAGCAGTGGGAAAAGAGGCATCCGGGGCGCCCGATGGCCGTGCCGGACACTGTCGAAGCCCTCTCCAAGCTCGGTGAGGCGCACGACAACACCCACCTGGCGACCATTCACGCCGACGGCAACGCAATCGGAACCCTGCGGAAGAACATCAGCAAGGCCCTGGCCAAAGGCCGGGGAGCCGGGTTCAACCTGCCCGCGGCCATCGAGCACGCGACCTGGTCTGCGCTGCTCGACACCCTCGACACCATCACCCATCCGGACGCCGCGACGTTGCCCGTCATCGCACACCTGGTTGGAGGCGACGACGTTCTCGTCAGCCTTCCCGCACACCGCGCGTGGGAGTTCGTGCGCACCATGCAGAGCCAATTCACCGTCTACTTGGCGCAGAGCCTTGCCGACGCCGGCTTGCCGCAGATCGCAGCACCGACGATCTCCTCTGCGGTGGTCTTCCACCACCGGCAGAGCCCGCTGTCGGAAGCAGCCGACCTGGCCGCTGAGCTCCTCAAGTCCGCCAAAAAGCACTACCGGGGAGAAGCAGCGGCGTTGGCCTGGCAGGACATCACACATGACGGCCCCCAGCGGTTGCGTGACCGCGAAAGCCTCCGCTTGGACACGTTGCAGACCTCCTGGCCTGTACTGAAAGCGCTGGCCGGGTGCAGCGCGTCCAGGCTCGCCAACCTGGCCGGATTGGCACGGGAGGGTGATGTCAAGCGGCTCCGCGAGTACGCCGCGCGGGTGAAGGTGGACGACATCGTGCAGCGCGTCACATCCGGCCCTCTAAAGCTCACCGATGCCCTGGGCATGGTTCGTTGGTGGAGAACAGCATGATCTCAATGTCTACAGTGGATTTCGATATCACGTTCAACGGACCGTTCCGGGTGTCCACCGGTTATGCCCGCGCGGGGCTTGACTCAGCCATCGACATGGACAGCCCGCTGCCCAACACCAGCCTCAAGGGTGTCATGCGCGCCACCGCCACCCAGCTGCTCGGCGAGGAATCGTCAGTCGTGAAGCAGGTCTTCGGCTCAGGCAAACACGAGACACCGTGGCGATGGGGCCACGCCACACCCGACGAATCCAGTTGGCACACCCCAAAGCCTGCCGCACGACTGGCGATCGACGCAGACACGCACACCGCAGCTCAGGACATGCTGGGGATCAGTGAGCAAACCAGCGCCACGCGCGCGAGCTTCACGGTCACCCAGCGGTACCCGCTGGACGAGGACACGCTGCGCACACATCGCCTGGTGCTCGCCATTGCAGGTCAAGCCACCAGGTCCCTGGGCGCGAACCGGCGTCGCGGGCTGGGCTGGGTCACCATCACCTGCACCAATGTCTCCTTCGATCGCGCCGCCATCGACGAGTTCCTCAAACTGAGGTCAGCATGAACCAACACGCGCGAGTCACCGTCACCTTGACCGAGACTGTCGCAGCGACCAAGAACGCGCGGTCAGACTTCCGGCTGGACATCCACAACCACATCCCGGGTTCCGTCCTCCGCGGCGCTGTCGCAGCGATCTGGATTCGGCAGCTGGGCAGCGAGACCGCCACCACACCGGAGTTCGCGGGGATCTTCGACGGCGAAGGCAGCTTCGGTCCGCTGCACACCCTTGCAAGCCAACCGATCCCGCTGTCCGTGCAGGTCCACAAGTACGAGCCGACGCGGCACTGCCGGAAGCTGTGGTGGGACGCCGCACTCGGCGAGATCGCCGAGGACTGCCCTGATTGCGGGTATCCGCTCGAATTCAGCAAAGGACAGCCTCGCGGGTCGGTGGATTTCACGACGCGCACCATGACCGCCTTGTCCGCCGACGGAGTGGCCAAGGACGGCAGTCTGTTCACCCAGAAGGCACTGCGTCAAGACCAACGCATGCACGGATGGCTCTACGGTAAAGCCGCCGATGCACTGAAACTGAACGACACGCTCATCACCTCGCTCCTGCTGGGCTCGCGCCGAAGCCTGCGCGGTAGCGCGACGGTTGAGCTCGATCACGAAGCCGTCCCGGAGCCTGTTGAATGCATCGGCAACGACATCATCCTGCGGCTGGTTTCACCCGCGGTGTTCGTCGACGACTTCGGTTTGCCGAACCGGGTTCCGCACCTCGCCGAGCTCTCCGACGTTCTCGGAGTGGAAGCTATCGAAATCAAGTCACCTTGGGCCCGGTGGGACGAGGTGGGCGGCTGGCACGCTGCCAGCGGCCTGCCCAAATCAGCCGAGAGGGCGGTGTCCGCCGGCTCCACCTACCGAGTGCGCTGTGCTGAGCGACCATCAGAAACCGCTCTGCGCACTCTGATGGCCCGCGGAATCGGGCTGCGGCGCCGGGAAGGCTTCGGCGCCCTCTTCCGCACCGAAGCACCCCGCGCGTTCCGCAGCTGGACTGGCGCCGTTGCGCCGCTTCGACAGCGCCCGCAACTGCTGCCTGCATTCCGCAAGCGCCTCGACGGCCTGCGCAGAGGCAACGTCGACGATGCTGTCTTCCACCGTGCGTTGGAGAACATGCACGATGCGCCTGACAACTACGTTCAGGCGTTCCGGACGATGCTCGACATCACCGACGCCGACCTGTACGAGAAACTCCTGGATTTCCTGGAGCAGGGATGAAGAGCGCACTGATCAGGCTCCGGCTACGCATGGACACCGCCGGCGGCGTTACCGCGCCCGAAGCGTTGGAAACACCAGAGCAAACCCTGCTGCTGCGCACCGACACTGCCGGGAAACCCCATCTTCCCGGAACGACCGTCGCCGGAAGCCTCCGGGCCTACTCTGCCACGCATGAAGCCCTCAAACCGACCGAGCAGCGCCCCGGCCTCTTCGGAGGCCAGCTGAAATCGAAGCAGCGCACGGCCTCCCCCGTGCAGGTGCTCGGCACGATCTACCGCGGTGACGGGCACACCGACTTCCGCCGACGGACCGCCATCAACCGGGAGCGCGGCAGCGCGGACAACCACAAGCTCCACACGGTCGAAATGCTGCCCGCAGGAACAGAATTCGACGTCGTCCTGCGCTGGGACAACCCCGACGAACGCTACCGGGCTTTCATCGAAGCGCTACGCGCCTGGCGCCCGCAACTCGGCCGCGGCGGCAGCATCGGCGCCGGATTCTGCACAGTCACCGGACTCGGTCACCAGATCTACGACCTCGCCGCTCCAGACGACCTGCTCGCCTGGCTCGCAATCACCTCCACCGACGACTACCCCGAACCGGAACAATCCACAGAGCAGACGCCGCGCCCCGAAACACTGCTGCAAGTCGACCTAGAAATCGTCGACGGCATCCACATCGGCACCGGCGAGTCCGACAAGATCGACCCCTCGGGTCCTGACATCAACATGGTCCTACGCAGCGGCGACAACTATGTCGTGCCCAGCTCGACACTCAAAGGCATCCTCCGCTCCCGAGCCGAATACATCTGCCGCACCGTCGGGGCTCCAGCCTGTAAGAACCAAACCTGCGGCGAGTGCACACCATGCAAGCTGTTCGGTTACACCGGGACGGAACGCACAGCGCAACGCGCGAAGATCGCCATCCACGACGCCACCATCATCGACCCGGTACTCGAACTGCGCCAACACGTTGCCCTCGACAGATTCACCGGCGGCTACGCGGAAGGGCTGCTCTACACCGACGAAGTCATCACCAGTGGGTCCTTCCAGCTCCGCATCGACCCACTTCTACCGAAGTCGAAGCTCAGCCCCGCCGAGCTTCTCCTCCTCGAAGCAATCGTCACCGATCTCGACGACGGACTCATCGGGATCGGTGCCCGCTCAACCGCCGGCCTCGGAACTGTCCGCGTCAAGAGCTCTGGCTGGAAACGCCCCGAGAACCTCAAAAACCTGGCCAGGCTCCTCGTCACGGAAGCAACAGCATGAGCGTCAACTGGACTCTGCACGGCAGCCGCCAACGCCACAACAACGCTTGGTCACAGCTCTACCAACACGCCGAAGGCTGGGCGGCTGCCTGGGCGGACAACAACGGCTTCCACCTCGAAACCATGCCCACCGAGCCCCCGAACACCACACACCTCTGGGCATGGACAACCGGGCAATGGCTCCGCGCCCGCCTCGACACACCGCACTGGTGGGCCGCCCTCCTCACAACCGAACCACTCACAACGGCCGACAGGTGGGTCACCCAGACGATCGGAGAGGTCGACATTCTCCCCGTACTGCACTGGCCTTCCAAGAGCGGCCGCATCGGCCAATACCGCGGCTCCGAGAGCGTCCTCGGAACCACCGACACCGTCCAACTACTCCCTCAACGATCCGCCACGACACCATTCATCGGGAAAGCAGACTCCCTTCCAGACGAGCTCCGCTCACTCGCCACGACCTAGCCAAATCCCCGTCAGATCCGCTCGCGGCGCCGCCTCCGACGCACGTGTTCCCCAGACACGCCGATATCAATCGGATCAAGCAACGACGCCGCCTCCTCGCACCGGCCCTTGGGCCATCCAACTGCGAGCGGTCCAGCGCGAGCACTCCCACGTGTAACTGCTCGCGCCACAAAACCGCAGTTCAGAGCCCTGTAGCAGCATCTGACAGCATCGGAGAGATCGCTATTGATCCACAACGGGGCACCGCTCGCCTTGATCTACAAAACCCACGTCACAGCTCCCGATTACACTCAGCCGTGCTACCGGCTCACCGAGCCGGTCTCCATTGCGGCATCATCGCGAGCCACTCATCGAGTGCGACATCTTCGAGTGCTACCGGCTCACCGAGCCGGTCTCCATTGCGGCCCAGGCGGCCTGCTTGCTCATGCGCAGCGCGACGCCGGTGTTACCGGCTCACCGAGCCGGTCTCCATTGCGGCCAGGGTGATCGCCTGTCGCAGCTCAGCAGTCATGGTCGTGCTACCGGCTCACCGAGCCGGTCTCCATTGCGGCCAGTGCCCATGCGAGACATTCGGTCTTTACCGGGCGTGCTACCGGCTCACCGAGCCGGTCCCATTGCGGCACCCACAAAACGCCCGTTTTTGCTACCCGTTGCGGGCAGGTGCTACCGGCTCACCGAGCCGGTCTCCATTGCGGCGTCCTTATGCTGCTACAGCCCGTCCTTGTTCGAGCCGGTGCTACCGGCTCACCGAGCCGGTCTCCATTGCGGCCTGCAGGCGGGCGCGGCGCTGGGTCAGAGTTTCACGTCGTGCTACCGGCTCACCGAGCCGGTCTCCATTGCGGCTTCACGGCGATGCACGCGCCAACGAAGCAGATCAGGCGTGCTACCGGCTCACCGAGCCGGTCTCCATTGCGACTGCGGTGTCCACGGCAACGGCAGACCGTCGTCGGCGTGCCACCGGCTCCACCGAGCTCTCCATTGCGGCCTGAGCTTGCGTCGACCGTTTTCGACTTCGGTCACCGTGCCACCGACTCACCGCGTCGGTCCCCATTGCGGCCACACAGACGCTGGCGATGATCTGCCGGAGTTTGACGGTGAGGGCTCACCGCGTCGGTCTCCATTGCGGCGGCCAGATCGGGCGCGGAACCATCGTCTTCTCAGCAGTCTCTGTCACGCAGGTTGGAACAGGCCGAGGCCGAAGTGGCGGTGGGCACCGAGGACCAGCGGACGCGGGATTTCGGCGAGCTTTTGCGATGCCTCCGGTGCGAGGTCGAGGGTGAGTCCGATACCAGGTAGGCGCTGGTTCATGGTTTGGCCTGGTCGGTGGCGCCGATATCGGCGTGCCCAGGTGTCGGGGAGCTGAGCGGGCCAGGTCGCACCGTCGCCACCTGTCATGGGGCCGACTCGCGTGATGACATCGTCGGTTCCTAGGCGGAGCTCTGCGGCGAGTTCTTTTCGGAGTTCACTGGTGACGAATTCTTCGATGGTTTCCTTCTTGCGGTGGCGACGGAAGCAAACCGGGGTGTAGGTACGCCACCTGGTGCTCTGCGCGGTGGCGGCCCATTCGGGTGCGGCATCGTCGATATGGCCGACATGCTCGAGCACGACCCTGATGTCAGCCTTGCTGCCGGCATGGATTGAGAGGCGGCGCAAGGCGGTGACCGCTTGAAGGACGTCGGGCTCGAAACCAGCAGGCAGCCAGATGACCGCGGTGTCGAGGTACTGCGATTCGGGATCTCCGCCGAAGGCGAGGTAGTGGGCGTGTTGGTGCTGGTTGTGGCTGACGGTGGCGTTGTCGTCCTTGCCTGACAGCGGCGCGCATTGCCCTCGAGTGCCGTCGGGATTGGGGTTGCGTCGCCCGTACTGGCTCAGACAAGCACGACGGACCGTGTCGGTGACCAGCAGGGTGTCGGTGCTGTGCACGGGCACGGGGCTGTCGAGGGCGAACCGCACTGCGGTCGGCCGAGCTCGGCGCCGCGCGGGCCGATCGGGTCTCGCAGCCTGGTCGGCTGGGGCGGTGTAGCCGATCCAACGGGCACCGGGCGGGGTGACCATGCGGTCCTTGCTCACGGCACGGATGTCGATCTCCAACTGAGCGAGCGTGACGTCCGGCGCGGGTGCCAGGACGCGCAGTGGCCCCGCTTCGTCTGGCACGATCCAAGTGTCGCGCGCCGGCGGAGCGTCGAGGAGTTCGGCGACACAGACCGAGTCAGCGCGGCCGATATGCGGCATGCGCTGCGCGAGGGCCGTCAGAGCCTTGGTCTGGTCATTGGCGAGATCTACGTCCCAGGTGATCAGGAGTGCCCCGGGACCGTCGGCGCGGGTTTCCTTTGGCAAGGCCAGAAAGTTGCCGGACGCGAGAAACCGCTTCTCCCGTTCCCCCTCGTCGAGGTCGACGCCGGGCATGTAGTGCCGGGTGTGCCTCTGAGGGGCGTGCGGCAATGCATATCGCGGCGGCGTGCTCGCAAGGATCTGCAGTAGACCCGAGACCACATCGGCGTCGATTTCGGGAGCACGCTGGGACCACACCGCCACCAGTGCCTGCAGCAGCCGCCACGGTGAGGGCGGCCATTCGATCCGGCCTTCGTTGGCAATGTCCCAGGCAGTGGCGTGGTAACGCCCCATCGGGAAGCGGACGGAAAGGGTTGGCGTGCCGGTCACTTCTTCTTGTCCCTCTTCATCTGTTTCTTGGCCGACTTCGGGCTCCAGGTGACGTCGAGGGTAGCGCCACCATGTTCATCGGCGGTGACATCGATCAACTTGTCGATGCGGGTGATCAGCTCGTCCGGTTCCGGTAGGTCGATCGTGTCGACGGCCGTGAGGTCGCATCCCGTCCGCAGGCGCAGGCCGACCAGGGCATCCAGCAGACTGCGCATCTCCCACGCCGTCGGGCGGATCGAACTCGGCCGCTCGCAGATCGGGAAAGCCGGTCGGTTGGAATCGGCTTCCCACCACCGGCTCCAACCTCACGTTCCAGATCGCGCTTGCTTCACTCATGGAACTCCCTTGGGCAGTAAGCGAGTCAGCATCGACTTGTACGATCAGAGGCCTGACAGCTTCGACAAAGCTCCTTGCGGATTGGACGTCGTTGTTGCCCCCAGAAGTGGCGATGCGCTCGCGACCAGCCCCACCCGCCGGTCCTCCATTGACGGCAACAACCGCACATCAGCCTCCTCGTCGTCGGGTGCTGCAGGGTTGCCAGTAGGCGACGGAGAAGCCAGCCGGTCGGCCTTGTTCCTTGACAACACCATTTCGCAGCAGTGCCGGACACTCCGAGCTTCACCGAGCTCGGCTCCATTGCACGCGCTCCAGCCCTCCTGGCAACTACGCATCGTGCGCACCGCACTGACTCAACACCCGTTTGGGTACTTGCTTCTCGGACGATTCCGGGCGCTCCGCTTGTGGCGCCTGAGAGACGTAACGCCCCTGCGGGCCAGGTTCGGCCGGAGGAGAAGGCCATGGAACCGGACCTCATGCCTGCGCGGATGCTCAATGAATTCGTGTACTGCCTCGGCTGTTCTATCTGGAGTGGGTCCAGGGCCGGTTCGAGGACTCCGACGACACTGTCATTGGCCGCGCAACGCATCGTACCGTTGATGAAGCACACGGCCGCGCACCACCACCGGACGGCGTGGAGGATCTCAGAAATGCGCGGTCGGTGTGGTTGAGTTCCGAACGGCTTGGGATAACCGCACGCATCGACGTCCTTGAAGGGCAGGATGACGCTGTTGTCCCATTGGACGTCAAGAAAGGTGCACCGCAGCCCGATGGCCAGCCCTGGCCGTCGGACCGCATCCAATCGATCATCCAAGCACTGCTGCTCCGGGAACACGGCTACCCGTGTGACCACGCGGAGGTGTACTACGCGACACCGCGGCGACGGGTTCCAGTTCCTTTGACCGATGAAGCCATCTCCTGGGCCCACACCGTCATCCAGGATGCGAGGCAAACGAGTGATCAGGTTCAACCACCTCCATCTCTGATCGACAGCCCCAAGTGCACCCGGTGTTCGCTCGCCGGCATCTGCCTGCCAGACGAGACCAACTTCCTCACCGGTCGGCACCTAGAGCGTCCGCGGCGGATTCTCCCGCGAGATCCCGACACCCGCCCCGTGTACGTAACCCAAGCCGGCAGTAGCGTCGGGATCGACCACGGGGAGCTTGTTGTTCGCCGAAGCAAGGAAACACTGGCAGATTTCCGCCTGATCGACGTCTCCCAACTTGCGGTCTTCGGACGCGTCCAGATCTCCGTCCACGCGTTGCACGAGCTATTCGACCGCAACGTGCCGATCTTCTGGTTCACGTATGGCGGCTGGCTGAAGGGGTGGGCGTATTCGCCACCGACCTCCTACGCCGAGCTTCGCCGACGCCAGACGTTGGCGCACGCGCAAGGTGGACTCGGTATCGCTGCGGAGATGATCGCAGGAAAGATCCGCAACTGCCGGACTCTGCTACGCCGTGCTCGGCCCGACCTGACTGAGCCGAAAGACACCCTGCGGAACTTGGGCCGCAGAGCCCAGTCCTGCACATCATTTTCGACTCTGCTCGGGTTGGAGGGCACCGCAGCACGCCTGTATTTCGACGCCTTCCCGCTACTGCTCGACCAAGCGGAGTTGGCCGCAACTTTCGCAGCAGCCGGGCGAAACCGCCGACCACCTCGCGACCCGGTCAACGCACTGCTCTCCCTCGCTTACGCGCTCCTCACAAAAGACCTCGCAGCCACCGTGCTAGGCGTTGGACTCGACCCCTTCCTCGGGCTGTACCACCGGACCCGACACAATCGACCGGCATTGGCACTCGACCTCGCCGAAGAGTTCCGGCCACTGATCGCAGACTCGGTCGTCCTCACCGTCCTCACCGTCCTCACCGTCCTCAACAACCGCGAGATCACGACGAAGGACTTCACCACCAGAGCCAGTGGAGTCGCACTCAACCCGGATGCGCGTCGCTGCGTCCTACACGCCTATGAACGCCGCCTCGACACCAAAGTCACCCACCCGCTCTTCGGCTACCAAATCAGCTATCGGCGCACTCTCGACGTCCAGGCCCGCGTTCTCGCCGCCACCCTCACCGGCGAGCTCCCCCAGTACCACCCCATGACCACCAGGTAGCACGTCATGGCACGTAGGCGTTACCTTTTCGCATACGACGTAGCCAACCCATACCGGCTGCGACGAACCTGCGACCTCTTCGAAGGTCACGGAACCCGACTCCAGTACTCCGTATTCCTCTGCGACCTCACCGGCGCGGAGCTCGCCCTGCTCGAATACCGAGTCTCAGACGTCATCGACCACACCGAAGACAGCATCATCCGCATCGACCTCGGCCCCTGCCACGCGCCCGCACCGATCCACCAGATCGGCCTCCGCCGTCGACTCCCCCACACCGGCCCGCAGATCGTTTAAACGCGAACGGCCCAATGCGGACACCGCCACCCACGACCACTCGCAGAGCAAAACAGCAGGCCAGAAGCCATATGCCGATGTCCAGGAGCATCACAAAGATCACGACTGATCCACAACGGGGCGCCGCTCGCCTTGATCTCCAAAACCCCAGGTCGCCAGCACCAACTACAATCAGCCCTGCCACCGGCTCACGCAGCCGGTCTCCATTGCGGCGCCGTGATCGCTTCCTGGCCGATCCGGACGCCGGAGTCTGCCACCGGCTCACGCAGCCGGTCTCCATTGCGGCGGGGGTGGGGTCCTGCTCGGGCTGGGCGGCCGGTTCGGCTGCCACCGGCTCGCGCAGCCGGTCTCCATTGCGGCGGGTTCCGCGCGATGAGCCTTCGGGCGACCTTGTACACTGCCACCGGCTCGCGCAGCCGGTCTCCATTGCGGCACCTGCCAGCCGGCATGTTTGGCCAGCGTCGTCTTACCTGCCACCGGCTCGCGCAGCCGGTCTCCATTGCGGCGTCGAGGACGTTGTTCATGGCCACGCCGATGTCGTCACTGCCACCGGCTCGCGCAGCCGGTCTCCATTGCGGCCAGCAGTATCGCGGCGTCGAGTGCTCCGGCTGGTCCGGCGGCTGCCACCGGCTCGCGCACCCGGTCTCCATTGCGGCATCGCTTCCTGCAGCTCCTGGTACAGCTCGGGGTTTTCGGTGCCACCGGCTCGCAGAGCCGGTCTCCCTTCCTGCATCCTCGTGGACGAGGCGCATGCCGTCGCCGAGGTCGACTGTCGCCGGCTCCTCGAGCCGGTCTCAGCCGGCCCAGCGGGCCGTCCGTCCTCCTCCCCGGCCTCTCCGACCTGCCTCAGCCGCCTGGTATGACGTAGTGGGGTTCCCCGGTTCTCGCAGTTGACGAACTGCTCCACCACGGGCGGCAGAGGCTTCGGCAGATCGTAGTTTCCTGCGAATCGGCGCAGCTCCGCCGATCGACATCAGCACCAGCCCGGAGGGAACGCGGTATCGCTGTCGATCCGCTACTGTCACCGAGGTGCGGCCGGAGCCATTCCGCACTCAGGTCAACGGGCCGCCGCCCCGCATGCTGTCACACGTCGAGGAAGTCCTGGCCTCGTCGGATTATCCGAGTTCCGCAGGGACGCGACGGTCACCGTAGGGGTCTCACTTTCTATCAACGATCCACAGTAGACCTCGGCCGTGCCCTTGACATGGCAACGGCCATCCGACGTCTGCGCGAAAATCGATCTTCCATGACGATCGCGCAGCAATCCTCAAGCACGATGACGGCTCAGGTAACGCAGCGCGTCCAGGTAAGCCAGGTTATGTCCCCGATCGAGCGACTCGACATGAGCCAGGTTGGCTGCTATCAACGTGACGTCTCGCAGATGCGCGGACGAATCTCTTTAAACCGGCGGGCGTTCCCGGGGCCCCGCCGACCCGCGACCGATCCTGGTTGCACAACGGGCCATGGTCTAGCGGACCTATGATCACAAGAGGAAACAATGCCCGGAAGACAGATCTTCGAGAGATCACTCATTGATGTTCTAAGAATGGCCCGGGCTGACGCCTGGCTTGAACGAGAATACCGTAACCTGACAGCGAGCCAGTGGTCCCGCGAGCTGCTAGTGAATGCACTGGAAGCGGGCGCGACGCGCATCTGGTTCGATGTTGAATGGCAGGCAGCTCAGAGGTCCAGAGTATTCCGCAGGGCCGTCATCGACAACGGCGCTGGCATGAGCCGGCCAGAGCTGCAAACCTTTTTCCAGACCTTAGGGGCGGGGGCGAAAAACATCGGCGGGGTACACGAGAACTATGGCGCAGGCGCCAAGATCTCGTTGCTCCCATGGAACAGCTACGGCCTGGTCGTCGTCAGCCTGAAAGACGGCGAGCTGTCGATGATCTGGATCTGCCGATCGGATCATGACTACGGGCTCCGGCGCATCCAGCTGGTCAACCAACAGGGGGAACCGGAACTGCTCGACTCGGTGTATCCGCCGTTCAGCGACGAACAACATGGCTGCGACTGGGGCCACGTTCTCCCTCACTGGGTGCACAAGGCCGGCCATGGCACTGCAGTAGTGCTGCTAGGAAGCGACCCCAAGGAGAACACTGTCCAAGGCGACACCGCACGCGGAGAAAACACCATCGGCCATGAGCTTCTCCGCTATCTCAACACACGCATCTGGGAAGTACCGTCCGAGGTGCAGGTCCAGGTAGCCCGGCTTCCAGAAGATCACCGGCACTGGCACCGCTTGGCTGCTGAGCGCACGGGGTCGGGGCCGCTGCTGCTCCGTGAGTCGGTTCGCGGCGCCCGGCATTTCATCGTCCGGGCGGGCAGCTCCACCGACGCCCTTGACGCGCATGGCGACCAGACGCTTCGTGACGGCACGGTTCTGCACTGGTTCCTTCGGAGCACACCCCGGGAAGGCGGCTCGTCTGCCGGGTCGACCGTCGGCTACATCGCCACTCTCTACCGAAATGAGCTCTACGATGTGGACTCCTCCTCGTACCGATACCGCCAGTTCGGCATCGCCGAAGCGGCCGTCAGAAGCCGTCTTTGGCTGATCTTCGAACCCCCCTGGTACTCCGAGGAGAGTCAACGGCCTGGGACCGCGCCGACCACGGGCCGCGTTGACCTGAAGTGGCTCGGAGAGGGCGGCGCCCAACGTCTTCCCACCGGTCGCTGGGCAACCGAGTTCGTGGAGACCATGCCCCAGGAAATCGTTGACGCCATCAACGCGGCTCGAGCGGATCGTTCGGTGACCACCGATACGGCCCGGCTTCGCCAGCTCGCGGAACGATTCGGCGACCGCTGGAAGCAAGTCCGCTTGAGGATCGTGGACGACGGCGCGCAACGGGCGACCAAGGTGTCAACCGACAAGCTGTCGATCCCGGTCCCGAACCCGCAGAGCCAAGGCGGCGAAGGAACAGCAGAGCACAAGCCGATCAAGAGGTTGGTACCGCTCGGAAAGCCACCAGGGCACGACGAAGCAGAATCAGCGAAGGGGGCGGTTTCCCTGCCCGACTGCATTTGTACGAGCGAACCAGCCGACACCGACTACTGGCTGGCGTCCTGGACCGGGAACGCCCCTGGGCACCCCTATGGACTCATCACACTGCTCATCAGCCATCCCGTGATCATGCAACAGGTCAAACACTGGCAAGACCTCTACCCAGACGTCGCGGCAGAAAGAGTCGGAACCGAGGTGATCAACGTATACCAAGAAGCGATCATTTCACGCGTGGCGCACTCCGAGCAATTTCGCGGCCAACTTCCCAACGAAGACATCGAGGCGATGCGCACCGATCAGGCGCTGTCCATAAGCCTTCTCGGACTGATCACCGAAGACGCAATGATCAGCCCCCGAGTCGCCGGACGCCTGGGAATGGCCAAACGCAAACCCAAACCGGGATCGGAGGCAGGCTAACAATACCCAGAAACGTGGGCCCGCCCCCGGGAAGCCGGGCCCACGCCCCCTACGCGAAACAGCATCGCCTGCCCACTCCGCTGATGAAGACCAAGCGGACCGGGAACCGTCCTCATCGGCAAGGGCTGCACCCCACCCGCTCCTGTTAGCGCGCCGAGCCAGGCCCGTAGCCGCCGACGACCTCGGTGACTGCCTGTGTTGGTCAGCCACTTGATCTTCTCGTTGGCCAGGGCAGTCGAGGACAACTTCGGTACCAGCCTCTACACCGCCTCCGACCGCGCTCAATTGCCGGCCGAAGCGATCGCCGGCTCCGGCGACTCCGGCAACCCCACCGCAGTCGCCAGGCACCGCGAAGGCGAACGAGTGCTCGACCTCCGAATCAGCCCCACCGGCAACGCCTACGGCCTGGACATGACCGAGCACCATCGACGTCGCGATCTCCCCCTGCGTCATCAACCTCTCCGCGGACAAATCCGCCGTCTTCGCCGCAACCTTCCGCACCTACATCGACTGCATCACGGTGCACTCGCCATTGCCGAATACCACACCGACCTTGAGGCAGCCGCGTTCGCCGAAATCGAGATCACCCCGATCCCCACAGGGGTCAACTACCGCAGAAGAGCCGACGCAGTCCGGTTGCGGCGTCGCCGCCTGCTGCACACCCAAGGAACACGCCACCAACCCGACCACAAACACAACCGAAGCCAACGAAGCGGTCGACTGCGCGCCACTGCTAACCGCCCGAAGCTGGCTCCCGCAGCGCGATGCAGCTCTTACGCAGAGGTCACCGAGCGGACCGCGTACCAACATCTGTAAGAGCCATTCCGCCAGGCGCTACGCGGATTCCACGAGTAGCTCAGCAACGGAGGCGTGACTCGGATACGGATCTGCCTTACCAACTCGCGGGCACGCGCAGAGCCCAGCCGAAATTCTCAGCGAAGCGTCTCGGCCGAGATGGGACGACGATGCAGCCGCCAATGGTCAGCATCGAGTTCGGCGGCACGAGCCAAAAGCACGTCGTCCGCCCTACCCTCGACCACTTGGCTCTGATCACACCTCTGACCAGGAGCGTTGTCCGCAGCGGTGCTCAACGCTGGCAGGTTCGCGAAACGTCGTTGGCCGTTTCTGCAGCCGAAGCGTCGACACCACTGGGAACCGGCTACAAAGATCGCCTGCAGCAGTCCAGGCCCCACCTCTGACCATCCGGATCAGCAGCAATGGCCCCACCGCATCGAACAGGAGCAACCGTCGGGCCTGCCTCAGCTGTTCCGGCGGCGCACCATGCAAGGTGAGGTACCGAGTGCCCAGAAGTAGCCCGAGTACCGAAAGATCGACTGCCGGAGCCACCAAGGGCGCCACATACATCGGCACCCCAACCACAACGCGAGGCTCAGTACGTTGCCAAACCCGAACAAGAAGGTCAGTGCGATGACCGTCCCCATGATCACGGTTACCGATCGCTCAACGGCCTCGCGAGACGGGTCCACCAGGACCCCTACCGGACTCTGATCGACGGCAGCTATCGACGATCACCGGCCGCACGGAAGAAGATCGTCGGTCAGAGCCAGGGCCTTTGGCGGAGTGCTCTGGAGAGGACTGCCCGGACCTGCGACGACAGGGATTCACCTCCCCGGCCGCTTCGCGCGACGTTCCATCACCAACGGCACCATCGCCTCGACGACCAGCGGTTCGCCAGCACACCCAAGGTCATTCGCTGAGTTCGAGCGGATCGGGAATCGGTGTGCATCCTGTACGAGCCAGCCCCGGAGCACGAACGGGCACGGCAACTGCACCTGATCGGGCTGAGCTCTGAGGAAGCTCACTGGATCTTTCGACAACCCGAGGAGTAGCGTCGCCGCCATGGAGACGAATCCCCGGTTCGGGGATTCCTCCCACTGGCAGGGGTTCAAGTCCCCCCTCGGACACAAAATCGCGTGAAATTTCCCCATCGCAGCGAACGCTTGAACACCGTATCGCGGCGGCCCTTCGGCCGTCGCGATCTTCGGCGTCTGCAGGGGCGTTCTCCCCTGATGTGCGCTGGTCACCGGGATGGTGGCCATGAGTGAGCAGATCGTCACGGGCTTGGTGCCGCCCGTGGTCACTGACCATGGCTCTCCGGCCGAGGTGGGGAGCGGGCAGTGTCGTGGCCTGCCTCTGCCGGTCATCACCCGTCACCGTGAACTGCCGGTGATCTACGGCATGGTCCGGATGGACTCGTCCGGCCGGGTCTCGGCCAGACCGGTCTTGCACGCCCTGGAGTGGCAACCGGGTCAGAGCCTGACCATCCGGGTGATCTCGGGAGCGGTCGTGCTGCAGCCCGACCCTGCGGGGTTCCACAAGTCGGCCGATGTACTGCGACCTGCATCTTTCGGTGTCCCCGGCAGACAGGGCATGATCGCGAACCGTGTCGCTACGTCTGCTGTATCTGATCTTCGTGCGCATTGTGGGCTGGCTGTGGCTGCTCGGCCGTTCGTCGGCGTCCAAGGACGTCGAACTCCTGGTGCTGCGTCACGAGGTGGCCGTACTGCGCAGAACCAACCCAAGACCCCGAATAAACTGGGCCGACCGCGCCGTCTTCGCCGCGCTGATCCGGTTGCTGCCGAAGGCCCTGCAGGCGCACCGATTGATCACCCCAGGCACGGTCCTGCGCTGGCATCGTCGCCTGGTGACCAAGAAGTGGACGTACCCGAACCGCACCGGGCGCCCGCCAGTCGATGATGCTATCGCCGTGTTGATCGAGCGCATGGCCAATGAGAACCCAACGTGGGGATATCAGCGGATCCAAGGTGAACTGCTCAAGCTCGACTACCGAGTGGGCGCCTCGACGATCCGCCGCGTTCTCAAACGATTGCGCATCCCACCGGCGCCACTCCGGTGCACGGATACGACCTGGCGGCAGTTCCTACACATGCAAGCCTCGACCATGCTGGCATGCGACTTCTTCCACGTGGACTGCGCAGTCACACTCAAACGGGTCTACGTATTCTTCGTACTGGAAGTCGGCAGCAGGTGCGTACACTTGCTGGGCACGACCACGAACCCGGACGGGGCGTGGACCACTCAGCAGGCCCGCAACCTGCTGATGGACCTCGGCGATCGCGTCACCCAATTCCGATTCCTCATACGGGACCGGGCCGGCCAGTTCACCGCGTCGTTCGATGCGGTCCTCGCCGATGTGGACATCCGAGTAGTCAAGACTCCCCCGCGCTGCCCGCGGGCGAACTGTTTCGCCGAACGGTTCGTGCGCACTGTCCGAGCCGAACTCACCGACCGCCTGTTGATCTTCGGTGAACGGCACCTGCGTACGGTGCTTACGGAGTACATCCGGCACTACAACGGCCGCCGGCCGCACCGCGCCCGCGAACTCCGCCCACCACGACCAAGCCACCCCGTCGCGAACCTCAGCCATGAGCTGATCAAGACTCGACCTGTGCTGGGTAGCTTGATCAACGAGTACGAGCGCGTTGCGTAAAGTTGCTGGTCAACCTCCGTGACCGACTTCTGGAACCCCACAGGCCAAATCCAGGGCGGCGAACATGTGCCGCACAACCCTGCGTGCGAGTGTAGGTCGCGCGTTGCCGCACGGGTCTGCCCACCGGTCGCCATGCTTTTCCCCTGCGAGGCATCAGGTTCAGCGGTCCGAACTCGTCAACGCAGACGACCCGGCCATCCTCGGGTGGGTTGTCGTAGAGGTCGAGTACCCGCCGCATCTTGGGCAGGAACTCCGGATCATAGCTGGCTTTCCAGGTCTTGGTGGTCTGCCAGGAGACACCGCCGTCGTGCAGGATGCCGCGCAACGTCTCACGGCTGACCGCTGCGACGATCTCCTGGTCAATCAGGTAGTCACAGAGCTTGGTCAGCGACCAGGTCGAGAAGGGTTGCCCCAGGGCATGGGGGTCGCACCCGGCGATCGCGCAGATCCTAGTCCGCGTGGTGTCATCGATCGTCTTGGGTGCGCCCCCGCTCCATTTTGGGTCCAGCGCGTCGAACCCCGTCTGTTGAAGTCATGGATGACCTGCCGCACATAGCGCTGCGACACCTGTGCCAGGTCAGCGACGTCGGGTACCGGCCAGCCCTGTGCCGAGGCAAGCACGATCATCGCCCGCCGCAACCGCACCCGGTCCTTGGCAGTGCGATTGATCCGCCGCAACCGCTGCCCCTCAGCCATCGACAACGGCCGCACAAACACTCCCGGTGGTCGAGCCACAACCATCCTTCCCTATCCCGCCATCACACCGGGACCAGGATGGACACCATCGACGGAAAGATCAATTACCGCAGCGGAAGCGCCGCATCGCCGTCGAAAGAGCCGCCCCGTTTCGTCCGGGCCGGGAACGAGGTCAGGAACGACACGCCTGCGTCGCCACGCAGTGGAAACCCGCGCGGCGACGCATTGTGAACAACGCTGCGACCATCACAGATCAGTCGCAGCAAAGCGCTCCGCGGGGGGTGTCAACCGATAGCTCGCGTCTCAACGGACCGGCGAGCCGCGATCGCGGCCACCGACACGGCGGCTATGCGCTGGCCCGCCGCGAACCCACGCAGTTCGTCGTCGCTGGCCATCCGAGTCGGGTCCGCCGGGCTGACCAGGTGGGCGAACACCGCGACCGGCGCCACCCCAGCGAGCCTGACCAGGTCGAAGGCCGACTCGGCGAGGCCAGCGTGACCGAGCGCACCCGCCCCGTCGACGGCGATCGGCACGACATGACCGGGACGGGTGAAGTCCGCGGGAACGGCGTCGGGGTCGGCGAGCGCGCGAGCCGTCCTGGCGCGGTCCGAAGCGGAAATGCCAGTGCTGACGCCCGCACTGGCGTCCACGGTGACGCACACCGTCGCACCGCGGTGCTCCTGCAGCCGGGGCGACATGGGTGGCAGCACGAGCTCATCGCAGCGCACCCGCGGAAGCGCGACGCACAGGAAACCGGAAGAGTGGCGGACCGCGAAAGCCGTCAGTTCGACATTCGCCCGCGAAGCAGCGAACACGACACCGCCGTCGCCTGTTGCACAACCATGCACGATCACCGCCCGGCCGGATGCGATCTCGCCCACCGCCAGGTCGATCGACCCAAGCTCGCCCGGACGCCCGTCGAGCAGTGCCGCACTTTCCCGCTGATCGATCAACTTTCCCCCCTAAAATCCCAGACTCGGGATGAATCGACTAAAGAATCCTCATAGGACTAGAATCCGCCGGTCGTGCACCCGATTGCGCGGCAGATCCGGTCTTCCAAGCATTGCCAAGCGAGATCTCGAACGTCAACGTCCACCGCCTGCTGTCCCAACACCTGGAACCTGAGACGTGCGGGGTCGTGAGTCCCCAACCGGGCTAGAGCCCGCTTACGCACTCACGATCCCGGATCACGCTCTGCGCGTGCTGGGTGGTCCGGGGTCCCCGGCAAGATCGGGAGGCTGTAGATCAGCGTTGTGGACGGTGAGTGTCCTCGCGTTGCGCCTGTGTCTGTCGAGCAGCCTTTCCTGGCTGACGACCGATGCCCCACCCACGTCGAAGAAATCTGTCACGGCACGCAGCACCACATCGGAGATGGCGAACTTGGCTTTGGACACATCGGCCTCGTCCGCGCGGCCTGCTGGGCTCGGCCCACTGAGTCGACCGCGGTCTCCAGCGTCGCCAGTACGGCGAAAATCGCTCTGCGAATCTTGAAAGGGATCGCGATCACGTCGTGACGTGCCGTCGCTGGGCGAACTGGTTGGTCGGGCGCGGTAGGCCGTAGTGGTCGCGGAGAGTTCGGCCGGTGTACTCGGTGCGGAACAGGCCGCGGCGGCGCAGGATCGGCACCACGTGGTCCACGAAGGACTCCAGCCCGGACGGGAGCACCGGCGGCATCACGTTGAACCCGTCGGCCGCGCCGCTGGTGAACCAGTGCTCGATGGTGTCGGCGATCTGCTCGGGCGTGCCGGTGAACGTGCGGTGGCCGCGACCACCGCCCAGCCGGTGGATGATCTCCCGGACCGTCAGCTTCTCCCGCCTGGCCAGGTCGACCACCAGCGTGTAGCGGCTCTTGGCCGTTTCGATCCGGTCCTCGCCGGGCAGTTCGTCCGGCAGCCGCCGGTCGAGGTCGTCCTCGGTCAGCGCGATGCCCAGCAGGGTGGCCAGCCGGTGCAGCGCGTAGCTGTGCACGATGTGGTCCTGCAGGTCCGACTCCAGCCTGCGCGCGTCGGCTTCGGTGGATCCGATGACCGGCACGATGCCCGGCAGGATCTTGATCGCCTCCGGGGCACGGCCGAACTGCTGCGCGCGTTCCTTCAGGTCGGCGTAGAACGCCTTTCCCTCCTCCAGCGTCTGCTGCGCGGTGAACACGGCCTCGGCGGACCGCCCGGCCAGCGCCTTGCCGTCCTCCGACGACCCGGCCTGCACCAGCAGCGGGTAGCCCTGCGGCGAGCGCGGCACGTTCAGCGGTCCGCGGACCGAGAAGTGCTCGCCCCGGTGGTCGATCGCGTGCACCTTGCGCTCGTCCGCCCAGATCCCGGACTTGTCGTGCACCTCGGCGTCGTCTTCCCAGCTGTCCCAGAGCTTTTGGGACACCTCGACGAACTCCTCGGCCCGCCGGTAGCGGGAGTTGTGGGGTGGCAGCTCGTCCAGGTTGAAATTGTGCGCCGCCTCCACGACCGCGTTGGTGACGATGTTCCAGCCCGCCCGGCCGCCGCTGACGTGGTCCAGCGACGCGAACCGGCGGGCCAAGTTGTAGGGCTCGTTGTAGGTGGTCGAGGCGGTCGCGATCAGCCCGATCCGCTCAGTGGCGGTGGCCAGCGCGGTCAGCAGCACGGTCGGTTCCAGCACCGTCGCCGGGCGCTGGCCCACTTCGGCTCGCAGGGCCGGGGTGTCGGCGAGGAACACGGAGTCGAACGTGCCGCGCTCGGCGATCCGCGCCAGGTTCGCGTAGTGGTCCACGCTGATGCCTGCGGCCGGGTCGCTTCCAGGGAGCCGCCATGCCGCCTCGTGGTGACCGACGTTCATCAGGAACGCGTTGAGGTGAAGTTTCCGGTCGCTCACTGGAGTTCCTCCTCGTCTTCGGTCACCCCGAGGGCCGAGAGCAACGCGTCCCGGTGGTCGATGAATCGCCGATCGCGGTGCGATCGCGGTGCGGGCAGGTCAACTTCCCGGTTGACCGCGATGCTTCCGCCGTCCAGCACCAGAACCCGGTCGGCCAGCGTGATCGCCTCGTCCACGTCATGCGTCACCAGCAGCACCGCTGGCCGGTGCCGGGAGCACAGTTCCTGCAGCAGGCGATGCATCTTGATCCGGGTCAGGGCATCGAGAGCGCCGAACGGTTCGTCGGCCAGCAGGAGTTCGGGTTCGCGCACCAGCGAGCGCGCGAGAGCCGCGCGCTGCTGTTCACCTCCGGACAACGCGTTCGGCCAAGCACGTTCGCGCCCGGCAAGCCCCACTTCCCGCAGAACGGTGCGTCCTCGCTCCGCCGCATCCGCGCCGGTCAGGCCGAGCGTGACGTTGTCGAGCACCCTGGACCACGGCAGCAGCCGGGAGTCCTGGAACACGACCGCACGGTTGTCCGGAACCACCACCCTCCCGTCCCCGGTCACGTCGTGATCGAGTCCGGCCAGCGCGCGCAACAACGTGCTCTTGCCGGAGCCGCTGCGGCCGAGGAGGGCCACGAACTCGCCTACCCGGATGTCGAGATCGATTCCATCGAGCACGATCCGATCGCCGTATCGGCGGACGAGCTCGCGCACCCGGACCGCAGCGCCGGTACGACCGCCGGCCTCCACGGGCCGTTCGGTCAGCTGGCCAGTGTTCGGCGCCATGACAGCACCCGCCCTTCTACGAATCGCACGACACCGTCCGACAACAGCCCGAACAACGCGTAGATGACCAGTCCCACCACGATGATGTCGGTCTGCGCGTAGTTGCGGGCCTGCGTCATCAACGAGCCGATTCCGCTGGTGGCGTTGATCTGCTCCACCACGACCAGCGCCAGCCAGGAGACGGTGACCGCCAGGCGCAGGCCGGTGAAGAATCCGGGAAGCGATCCGGGAATCGCCACCCGCCGCACGAACTGCCACCGCGTCAGGCGCACGGTTTCGGCCAGCTCGACGAATCGCCCGTCGACGCTGCGAAGGGCCGCGTGGGTGTTGATGTAGATCGGCACCAGCACGGCCAACGTCACCACGGTGATCTTCATGCCCTCGCCGATGCCCAGCCAGATGATCGCCAGCGGGATCAGCGCGAGCGTGGGGATCGCCCGCTTGATCTGCACCGGCCCGTCCAGCAGCGCCTCCCCGATGCGGCTGAGCCCGGCCGCCAGCGCCAGCGCCAAGCCGATCAGCACGCCCAGCAGCAGCGACACCGATGCCCGCCACAACGACGTGAGCAGGTGCGACTGGAGTCGGCCATCGGCGACCAACTCCCCTGCCGTCGACGCCACCTGCGCTGGTGGCGTGAGCGTGTGCTCGGAAAGCAGGCCCGCGCTCGAGGTCAGCTGCCACGCCAGCAGCAGCACGATGGGGCCGAGGAGCCGGAGGAACGGGATCGACCGGCCTGGTCCCAGCCGTCTCACCTCAGCCACCATGGGGGTCCACCGTCCTGGGCGCACCGACCCTGCGTGCCGATTCCTCGACCACCGCGTCGAACCGCAGGTCGAAGTGCTCGTTCGCGTTCAACGGCTTCGGCAGACCGCCACTGGCTGCGAGCAGGTCGATCGTGTGCTGCTGCGTGGCGATGAGCGAGTCGAGCCGGGGAAACGTCACATTGCCTTCGGACGCCAGGATCTTCTCGCCATCAGCGCGGCTCACTCCCTGGTTCTTGACGTAGTAGGCATCGATCCACTCGTTCGGATGGGTCGCCGCCCACTGCCTGGCCGCGACGAAGTGATCCACGAAAGCCCTGACCGCGGCCGCCTTGGCGGGATCTTCCAGCACCGCCCGGCGCGTGTAGAGGTAGCTCAGCCCGGTGCTGATGCCGTTGCTCTCGGCCAGCGGAACGGTGGTGCCCTGCCCACCGGTCTGGCTGAGGAAACGGGTCAGCCGGGGCTCGTTGAGCGGCGCGACGTCCACCGCGCCGGTGCGCACCGCGTCGTTGAACTCGGCCAGCTGCAATCGGACGAGCTCCACGTCATTCGTCGTCAGCCCGGCCTTCTCCAACGCCCGCAGCACACTCGACTGCTGTGCGGTGCCTTCCGCGTAGGCGATCTTCTTGCCCCGCAGTTCCGGCAGCGTACGCACGGTCACGCCCGGGGTGACCGCAAGGCTCATCGAATTGGGGTCGACGCGAAAGGCCGCGATGATCGGGACGTCTTCCCCGGACGCCTGGGCGTGGATGGGCGGGGTATCGCCGACGATCGCGACATCGGCGGCCTCAGCGCGGAACGCCTCCAGCACCTCGGGACCGCCGGTGAAGTTGGCGAACTCCGGTTTGACCGGGATCTGGTCGAACTCGCCGGAGGCGTGGAACAGGGTTTGCAGTCGTTCCTGCTGGTCGGCTACCACGAGTTTGGTTCCCGGCGGTATTTCGGTGGGAAGCGGCGCGTTCGCCGCCAGCCCACCCGAGCCGCCGCCGGAGGCACAGCCCGCGAGCGCGAGCAGGGCGGCGAAAGACGCGATGGCCCTGACGAGAGATTTGCGGTGTCGTACCGGGCGGGTCCGCCCAGCAGGGGTCCACGAAGACATCTGTTACCCACTTTTCGGCACTTCTTCGATGCAGGACAACGGTCCCCAGCGCGGACGCGGGCCGGGTGACCGAAAATCGGAGCTGAGGTCATGGCGCGGCCAACCGGCCGCCGGGCAAGAACGTCGTCAGATCAACGACACGCGCAACACGTGACGCGCATCAGATCAACGGCGCGTCGTTCGACGAACGTGTTGGGTGAGACCACGCGCCAAGAATAGGGCGGAAAGCCCGCGCAACGGAACAACGTCTCAATCGATGGGAACAAACGCCGCAACGACCCCATCCCAAGCGGGAAATGTTACATCCTGCGAAAATAACCGAGAAATCGCGGAGTCCTGCGATGCGCACCCCACTCCAGCGCAGCTGGAAACCCTCGTTATGAAGTCCAAAAAGGACAGATGGCATGCCTCGCACTGTCCTCTAACGACAGTCTGCGCAGCACCGAGAACCGGTGCGTGAACGTGAGATCGCTGCTCACATCAGCCAATTCCCATCTCTCGCGCAGGTTGTTTCTCAGGCTGTGAGAGCGATTCGGTGCGGCTGTGGAGGTTGCTAGCCTTCGCGGTGATCGGCGAGACCCGGTTGGGTGATGACCCCGGGTTCCCACATCGAGAGGTTCTAGTCATGGCACATTCACGGCGCGCATTTCTGGCTGCTTCCACGTCGATCGCCGTTGCGGCGCTGGCGGGTGGATGCTCGAGCAGGGCGGCCGGCAACGCCAACCAGCTCGGCGAGCCGAAGATCGGCGGCACGCTGACCTACCTCGAGCCGCAGACTTGGACCTCGCTGTACCCGCCGTCGGCCGGCTTCTACGCCAACGGCGGCATCGTCAACAACATCACCGACCGGTTGCTCTACCAGGATCCGAAGACGCTCGCGCTCGAGCCGTGGATCGCCGCCGAGCTGCCGTCGGTGAACGAGGACGCGACCGAGTACACCTTCAAGCTTCGCAGCGGTGTCACGTACTCCGACGGCACGCCGCTCGATGCGGCCAACGTGGTGAAGAACTTCGATCTGTACGGCAGAGGCGATGCCGGCAAGGCGCTGACCGTGTCGGAGGCGATCAACAACTACGACCGCGGCGAGGTCGTCGGCGAGCACACTGTCCGGTTCCACTTCAGCGCTCCGGCGCCCGGTTTTGCGCAGGCGACGTCGACGATCAACTCCGGTCTGCTGTCGAATGCCACGCTGGCCAAGTCGAACAAGGGGTTCGGGCCGGGCAACGCGAAGTCGATCATCGGCAGCGGCCCGTTCGTGATCACGGAGGAGAAGGTGGGAACCGAGCTCCGGCTGGCCGCGCGGAAGGACTACGGCTGGGCACCGCCCTCATCACCGCATCAGGGCCGGCCTCTCCTCGACGAGATCACCGTTGTCGTCGCTGGCGAGGACAGCGTTCGGGTCGGGACGGTCGTCGCTGGTCAGGCCGACGTCGCCCGGCAGATCGAGGCTCCCGACGAGCCCCAGTTCAGCACCGAAGGGCTTGCGTTGCACGTGGCGGCGACCAATGGCGTCAACAACGGGCTGAGTTTCCGGTTCCGCACCCCGCAGCTGTCCGACATCCGGGTTCGGCAGGCGGTCATCGCCGGCATCGACCGGCAGGCCATCGTCGACACGTTGTTCACGAAGAGCTATCCGCTGGCGACCGGCGCATTGGCGAGGACCGCGCTCGGCTACGTCGACACTTCGACGAACTACGTCCACGACGCCGCGAAGGCGGCCACCCTGCTCGACCAAGCCGGCTGGGCAGCAGGACCGGACAAGATCCGGGTGAAGGACGGTCAGCGGCTCACCTTGACCTTCAACGAGGCGTTGCCACAGCCGCGTTCGAAGGAAGTGGTGACCTTGATCCAAGCGCAGCTCTCCAAGATCGGCATCGAGGTCAAGCTCTTCCCCGGCGACCAGACGGCGCAGACCGCGGCAGCGCTGGATCCTGACCAGATCCAGGTGTACCACTCAATGGTCGGCCGGGCCGACTTCGACGTCCTCAAATCCCAATACTTTTCCAAGAACCGCAACGCCCTGCTCAACCTCGACACCGGCGACGGCAGCATCGGCGACGGCGAGCTCGAGTCGCGGCTCAGCGCCATCGCCTCCCGGCCCACCGCCGCGGAGCGGGAGGAGGCTTCGGCAGCGGCTCAGCATTGGCTCGCGGACCAGGCCTACATCTTGCCGATCTTCGAGGAGCCGCAGGTGTTCGGCCTGCGCGCCGAGGTCCAGGGATTCGTGACGGAATCGGTCGGTCGGCCGTCATTCTACGCGACCTGGCTGAACGCCTGAGCAGGCGGGGGCGGGGAGGTCGTCGAGATGGGATATGTGCTGCAACGTGCCGGCCAGGCGATCATCGTCCTGGTACTCGCCTACACCGCGGCCTACCTCCTGCTGGCCGCCCTACCGGGCGATGCCGTGCTGGCCCGGTACGGTAGCCCGGAGCTGGGGCTCTCGGCCCAGCAGTTGCAGGAAATCCGTGCGTCTTACGGCGCGGACAAGCCGCTGATCCAGCGCTACTTGGAGTCGGGGTTTTCCTTCCTGCAGGGCGATTTCGGGTTCTCCGTGCAGAGCGGTGCCGCGGTCTCGACCTTGATCAGCACGGCGCTGCCGGCAACGCTGGTCCTGGCCTTCCTCGGTCTGGCGCTGGCGATCGTCCTCGCGGTCGCTATCGCCTTCACCGCGACATACGGCCGGGGAAGGTGGCTGCGCGGGGCGTTCACCAACATCCCGGCCTTGTTCGTGTCGCTGCCGGTGTTCTGGATCGGGATCATCCTGATCCAGATCGTCTCCTTCGAACTCGGCCTGGTGCCCCTGATAGGCGCCGGACCCGCGCAGTCGATGATCTTGCCGGTCATGACGCTCGCGGTCCCGATCGCGGCACCGCTGGCCCAGATGCTGATCCGCAGCATCGACGAGGTGAAGATGATGCCGTTCGTCGCGGTCGTCCGCGCCCGGGGCGCGAGCACGGCCTGGCTGCTCTGGCGGACGGTGGCGCGCAACGCCCTGCTGCCGACGCTCACCATGGCCGGGTTGCTGTTCGGCGAGCTCGTCGGCGGTGCGGTGGTCACCGAAGCCGTCTTCGGACGAAGCGGGGTCGGTCAGCTCACGGCTCAGGCCGTCGCCAACCGGGACACCCCGGTGCTGCTGGCGGTCGTAGTGTTGTCGACCACGGCATTCGTGATCATCAACCTGGGCGTTGATCTGCTGTATCCGGTGCTCGACCCGCGACTGCGGAGGCGAACAGACTGATGAGTACTGCTGCGTTGTCTCGCCCGAGCGCGCCCCAACGGTCGCGGCTTCGGCTCGGCACGGTGATCTCGTGCGTGGTGATGACGATCGCGCTGCTGTGGGCAATCGTCCCGTCACTGTTCACCTGGGTCAGCCCGACCGAGACAGTGGCACCAGCCCTGCGGCCGCCGAGTGCCGAGCATTGGTTCGGCACCGATGCGACCGGTCGCGACGTGTTCGCCCGCGTGGTGCACGGCGCCTCGCACTCGATCAGCGGCGCGCTGATCGCCGTCCTGGTCGGACTGACCATCGGCACGGCCGTCGGCGTCACTGCCGGCGCGGTCGGCCGCATCGTCGACGACGTGCTGATGCGGCTCGTCGACGTCCTTCTCGCCGTACCGACGTTGCTGTTGTCCCTCAGCGTCGTCATCCTGCTCGGCTTCGGCACCACCAATACCGCGATCGCCGTCGGCGTGACGTCAGTCGCCGTGTTCGCCCGGCTCGCCCGGTCCAGCGTGGTCAGCGTGCGAGTGACCGAGTACGTCGAGGCCGGCTACGGCTCAGGTGGAAGCTTCTTCGGCGTGTTGTGGCGGCACATTCTGCCGAATTCGATCACTCCGGTAATCGCGTTGGCCGCGTTGCAGTTCGGGTCAGCCATCCTGCAGATCTCCACGCTGGGGTTCCTCGGCTACGGGGCACCGCCGCCGACGCCGGAGTGGGGTCTGCTGGTCGCCGAAGGCCGCAATTACGTGGCGACCGCGTGGTGGCTGACCGCGCTGCCGGGTGTGGTTGTCGTCCTGGTGGTTCTGGCGACCAACCTGCTCAGTCAAGCGATCCAGCGAGAGGAGTCCCGATGACCACGGTGCAGGTGGCGCCAGCGCTGCTGGAGATTCGTGACCTTGCTGTGCAGTACCGCACGACGGACGGCTCGGTGACCGCGGTGAACGGTGTGTCGTTGGACGTCCAAGCTGGCCAGATAACCGCCCTGGTCGGTGAGTCCGGTTCCGGAAAGTCCAGCATGGCCCAGTCGATCATCGGACTGCTCCCGGCCAACGGCCGTGTCACCGGCGGCCGAATCACCTTGCAGGGAACCGATCTGATGGGTCTGTCCGATCGACAGTGGCGCAGCATCCGAGGCTCGAGGATCGGACTCGTCCCGCAGGACCCGGGCAGTTCGCTCAACCCGGTCGCCACCATCGGAGCGAGTGTCGGCGAGGCTCTGCGAATCCACGGTTGGCGGGATCGGCGGAAGATTCGAGCACGGGTGATCGAACTTCTCGAACAGGTCGACCTCGATGATCCGGAAGCCCGAGCCCGGCAGTATCCGCACGAACTGTCCGGCGGCATGCGACAACGGGTGCTGATCGCGGCGGCATTGGCGCTGGAGCCGCAGCTGGTGATCGCCGACGAACCCACCAGCGCGCTGGACGTGACGGTGCAGAGTCGCGTGCTCGACCTACTTGATCGACTACGCGCCGAAACCGGCACCGGCGTTCTGCTCATCACCCACGATCTCGCGGTCGCCGCAGACCGGGCGGACTCAATCGTGGTGATGCGCGACGGCACCGTCCGGGAATCCGGGCCGTCGACAGAAGTGCTGACGAACCCATCGGACGACTACACCCGGACGCTGCTCACCGATGCGCCGTCGCTGACCAAGATCGTCGAACGCCCCCAGCCGCCGGTCCGCGATGGGGATGTTCCACTGGTCGAAGTCACCGGCCTGCGGCAGGAGTTTCGACGGGCGGGCCGACCGCCGCTGGTCGCGGTCGACGACGTGTCCTTCACCGTTGCCCGCGGCACCACCCATGCCTTGGTCGGCGAATCGGGCTCGGGCAAGACGACGACCGGCCGCAGCATCGCCGGGTTCAACCGGCCGACGGCCGGCAGCATCCGGATCGGCGACACCGACGTGATCGCGCAGCGCTCGCAGCGATCGTTCCGCCGGATCGCGCAGCTGGTGTATCAAAACCCGTTCGGGTCACTCGACCCGCGACAGCCGGTGGCCAGCATCATCGCCGAGCCGTTGCGCAACTTCCAGATCGGCGACAAGAGCGAGCAGAACGAACGGGTTGCCCACCAGCTCGAAACGGTCTCGCTCTCCCCCGACATCGGCAAGCGCCGACCCCACGAACTCTCCGGTGGACAACGGCAGCGGATCGCCATCGCCCGGGCGTTGATCATCGAACCCGAGTTGGTCGTTCTCGACGAGGCGGTGTCCGCCCTCGATGTCACGGTCCAGGCCCAGATCCTCCGTCTGCTGGCCACGTTGCAGGCCGAGCTGTCCCTGACCTACATCTTCATCTCCCACGACCTCTCGGTGGTACGGCAGATCGCCGACACCGTTTCGGTGCTGCAACACGGCCGCCAGGTCGAGTACGGCGCGACCGATCAGGTCTTCAACAACGCCGAGGATCCCTATACCCAACAGCTGATCGCGGCGATACCGGGAGCAAGGCTCGGAGCCCGTGCCGGGTAGGCAACACCTGACCACCTGAACACCGCGGAGAAAGGCCCCCATGCCGCCCAGAATCGGCTTCTTCACCCGGCTCCTCGAACGAGCTGCTCCGGCCGAGCGCTATCGATATGCGCTGGAGCAGATCTGCCACGCCGAACGGTTCGGTTTCGCTTCGGCCTGGGTCGCCCAGCATCACTTCGACGAGGACGAGGGCGGACTGCCTTCCCCGTTCGTGCTGCTCGCCGCGGCCGCGGAGCTGACCTCGGAGATCGCGCTGTCCACGGGAGTCGTCACGCTGCCGATCGACGACCCCCTGCGCGCAGCCGAGGATGCCAGCGTGCTGGACGCGCTCAGCGGTGGCCGGGTCCAGCTCGGCGTTGCCGCCGGGGGCACACCGTCCTCCTTCGCCCCGTTCGGCCGGGACTCCGATCACCGGCGGGAGTTGTTCGCCGATCACTTCGCGGTCTTCCTCGACGCCCTGTCCGGCCGGGGTGTCCGGGGCACCCAGTCCCGGATCTACCCATCGGCTACCGACCTGGCGCAGCGGATCTGGCAGGCGACCTTCTCCGCCGACGGCGGTCGTCGTGTCGGCGAACGCGGTGACGGTCTGATGCTGTCCCGCACCCAGCCGCGCCCAGCCGACGCACCCGAGCTGTCGCTGGACGCGCTGCAGTTGCCCATCATCGACGCTTACCAGGCAGCGCTGCCAGCAGGTGCTCCCGTCCGGGTGCTGGCGTCCCGGACAGCTCTCGTCGTCGACCCGCAGAATCGGGACCTGGCCTACGAACTGGCCGAGGACGGGCTGCGCCGGCTCGCCGGAACGTTCCTCGGCACCGACGCGGCCGGGCTCGACATCGACACCCTGATCCGGGTCACCGACACCCACGTCGGCACGGTCGAGGAGGTGGTCGCATCACTGGCCGCCGACAAGACCTTGGATCGGGCGACCGACATCTCCTTCCAGGTGCATTCCATCGACGCACCGCACGAGCTGACGCTGCGGTCGCTCGAACTGTTGGCCACCGAGGTCGCGCCCCGGCTCGGCTGGATCACCGGTGCGGCGGCTTCGCGCAGTCTGCACCGTGCCCATCGCCATGAGAACAACGCCGACGAAGGAGACGCATGACTGACCAGGCCGACATCATTGACCTGTTGTCGGGCATCGACCCAAGCAGTCCACTGGCAACGCTGAGACAGCAGCGGTCCCAAACCCGGGAGCAAGCCCAACGCAGCTTCACCGCACTGTTCGAGCCTGCCGATCCTGGGAGTTTCCCGCTGCAAGAGCGGTACGCCATCGCGGCGTTCGAGGCCGACCTGCACGACTTCGGTCCGGCCACCTCGTTCTATCGCGATCTGCTCGCCGACGAGGCGACGGAGCTGGCCGATGTCGTGGCGGCGGCCGCCGCGGACGCGCGGGGCACCGGGCCGTACGGTCGCTACCGCGAGCCTGGCCTTGCCGACGAAAGCGTGCCCGGCCCGGCCTGGGGCCCCGATGGCCGCGTCGCCGCGGCGCTCGGTCGCCGGGTCGCCGCAGCACTGGCCCACACCCACCTGCTGGTCTATCGCCCCCGCGAGTCGGGCCCGGCCGATCTGCAGGCTCTGGTCGATGCCGGATGGAGCGCCGACGACATCGTCCGGCTGTCCCAACTGATCGCGTTCCTGGCATTCCAGCTGCGGACTGCGTCGGGCCTTCGAGCGCTCGCGCAAGCGACATCCACACCCCCACACCTGAACGACTCTGTTGCTCAATTTCGCACCCTGTGTGGGCGGGTGGCGGCCGCTGGGGCAAGATCATCACCCTGCTGCTGATCTTCGTGGGTGGTGTGTGG